>JAJZVR010000025.1 GCA_021847065.1 Planctomycetota bacterium
CGGGCCACGATGAGTGGGTTTTGCAGGATATTAACCTGACCATCGTACGCGGAAAGATTGTGGCGGTGGTGGGGGCCAATGGCTCGGGTAAAACCACGCTGCTTTCCTTGCTGCCGCGGCTGTATATCCCCACTGAAGGTCGAATTCTAATCGATGGTATGGATACGGCCACGATAGCGGTGAATTCCCTGCGGCGGCAAATTGGCCTGGTAACGCAGGAGCCGATGTTATTCTCGGATACGGTTTGTAACAACATTGCTTATGGAATGAGACAGGCCAGCAAAGAGCAGATCATGGACGCGGCGCGACGAAGTTATGTGGATGAATTTGTCCGTGACCTGCCGCAGGGTTATCAGACGCAGGTCGGGCAGGGGGGCACGCGCCTTTCCGGCGGGCAGCGGCAGCGCATCGCGTTGGCTAGAGCCATTTTGCGTGACCCGGCCATTTTGATACTTGATGAAGCGATGAGTCAGGTGGATTCCGACAGTGAAGCAAAAATAGCCTTGGCGCTGGAAGATTTTATGAAGGATCGCACAACGTTTGTTATCGCGCACCGCTTCAGCACGGTGATGTCAGCGGACATGGTGGTATGTCTGGATGCCGGGCGAGTTGTCGGTTGCGGCACGCACGGGGAACTGTTCACAAGTTGTCCGCCTTATCGGCGGCTTTATGAAACGCAGTTGATAGAGCGGGTAGTCCCCGCCTCGGGCGAGTTGGCTGGTGGATTCCCGGAGCCGGTGTTCGTGACGGAAGGGGCTGGGGCTCATACACCGCCAATTTCCGCTGATTAAATGTGGGGGGGGGGGGATATAATGACCATCTTCCTTTTATCGCGCACAAACGTGAAGGCCGGACAGGCTACAAGAACATTAGGCCTACGCCTGCGGCGAGGCCCTATCCTTGACCGGCTGCTTGGTGCGTGCGGTCAAATGCGTGAATTCGAGCTTTTAGCATCCCAAATCATCGTGAATGAAAACCAGTATATTCTGAAACGGAAATAGGCAACCTGTTATTACACGCCCGCTTACCGCCGCCCCTATGCTCCTATGACGTGTGTTACCTGGCATCGCAAAGGCTGGTATTAGAGCAGCCAATATAGGCAAGCAATCGTTTTTGAAATATCTCGTATGTAAAATTTCGCGTACAAATCTCACGACCTCGCTTTCCGATTTCCGCCCATTGTGACCGTTGTGCCAAGGCTCTTGTGAGAGCGTCCGCGACCGCCTGTGGAGAGGCATTTTCAGCAATGAAACCTGATACTCCGTCCTCTAAAAAATCGCTTGTTCCAGTTTCGCGCGTGCATACTAATACCCGCCCCAGGGCGAGACAGTCTAGTGATACAAGTGGCAACGTGTCATCACGTGAAGCAAGCAAGACAATATCCGATCGTCTGATTTCTTCCAAGCAATCGGAAGGGGACAACTCGGGACCCAGTTCGATACCCGATGGCCCATTAATGCTCTGTATCAGATTTGCAACAAAATCCGGATCATGCCGCCGTCCGAACATTGTCAAAGTCGTTCGTCGACGGTATTCATCGCTCATGCGGTTTATAGCCTCCACCGCTATATCCTGCCCCTTTCGTGGTTCCAGAGATCCAATGAGCACAATTCGAACCTGATCGCTATAGCCCGGGGGGCGGTCGCCGTTGATAGCGCCTATCACGGCTGCCGGGTTAGGGAGGATATCGATATCGTCGCGAAACGGACGCAGATGCCGCGCGGTGCGCTCAGTCACCGACCAGATTCCACTCGCCTCACGTATCGCGTCGGTGAAGCCCGGAAGTGGCAAGAATTGTTGTGGAATCAAATTAGACTCCAGACTATAGAGATACGTTCGAGTATATTCAGATAAACGCTGAACATCCCGCCAGCTCAGCACGGTATTGCCGATTACGATATCAAAATTTTTTCCGAAATCGGCCACCGTATCGTGGCCCGTTAATACATGCGCGTCGATGATCACGGGAATACCCATCTCCAGAAGAGTATCGCGATGGGGACCATCGGTCGGAGATGTGACCACAACGAAATTTCCAGCCTCCTTCAATATCTTAGCCATATCAACGAGCGCCCGAGGAGCGCCGCTTCGCGAGAGATCGTGAGCGATAAGCAAGATGTCAAGTCCGCTCGGGGCGGCTGGCATCGACGGCGCATGAATCTGGTAATTCTCCGGCGAATCATGGTAAACAAGGTCGCGCATATGTTTTGTAAAAAACGGATCGTAGCTGATTTCACGGCACCAGCGGCGAAGCAGAAAGATGTCCGCTTTATCGGGAATATGTTTCTTGGCTGCGGCTTTCTCAACCGAACCAATTGATACGTGGCCAGTATGCCGCAGGGTCGCGTGAGGTGTGTAAACGCAGCGCAGCCCTCTAGCCTGTATGCGTAAGCATAAGTCAACGTCAGAGTGGGCTATCGGCGTGTTTTTCGCATCAAAGCCGCCAACGTCACGGAACACATCTGTTGGTATCGCTAGACAGGCACCGGAGAGCAGGGAGACGTCCCGTGTTGACTGTGCCATATTGAAGTATTCACCGCTATCGCTCGGCAGGCAGTGGAATGCGGTGCCGACAAGCCGGCGCACGCCAACAACCATGCCGGCGTGCTGAATCAGACCGTTGTCATAAATCAACTTTGGACTCGCCGCTCCCACGCCTCCAAGGTGCAGACACTCCAAAAGAGTTTCAATCCAGTCCGGGGTTATCACGCGCACGTCGTCGTTAAGGAAAAGCAAAACGTCGCCTCTTGCTTGCGCCGCTCCGGCGTTGCATTTGTCAGAAAAGTTGAACGGTTTATCATAAGCCACGTACCGAACATTTGGGCCGCTGTTATGTGGTCGTAAGCGGCCAGCTATCGCCGATTTGGTAACAACAAGTATTTCATAATTTTTGTAGGTCGAAAGGCTGCGAATAGGCTCAATGGTCTCAGTTATCATTTTTTCGTTATCCGAAGGGATAATAATTGATAGAAAATCCGTCAGAGATTTTCTATCAAAGAAGGCGCGATTTGAGTATGGCAGCGCCTCGCCGTGTGCCGGCAATGATCGGCGCTGCAGGGCGTCGGTAAGAGCTGCGATATTTGTTGCTCTGGCAAAGGGTTTGCCTCCAGCCGCCGCCGATCCACTGATTGCCCGCCATGCGTACGCGACATGGGGTACATGTAGGATACGGCGAGCTACCTCGCTGGCCCGGAATGCGAGATCATAATCCTGGGAAAAGTCGAACCGGGAACGGAATGCGCCAATCGCCTCCAAGAGGGACCTTCGATAAACCGAGAAATGGCCGGTGTACATGACAGACGTCAAGAGCGCTGGGCTCCAGTCCGGTTTGATGAATACACGCTGGACCGATCCGTCCTCATTAATAATGGCCTCATCGGTATAAAGCATATCGGCATCCGGATATTCGGCGATTGCGGCTTGGACCTCTGCAACTGCATCGGGTAAAAGAACATCATCATGATCCAAGAGACCGATAAACTCACCGCTGGCCAAAGCCAAAGCGGTGTTGCTGGCCTCGCTTATTCCCTTATTTACTTCCTGGCGCACGAACTTGATGCGAGGGTCGTCTTTTGCGTGTCGCTGAACCATATCCGTAACATTTCCGGAACTGGAACCGTCGTCGCAAATGCATAGCTCCCAGTTGGAATTCTCCTGAGCGCGTACTGAAAGGATTGTCAGATCCAATAGGGCCGGCGGCGTATTATAAACCGGCATGACGATAGATATCGTCGGGCCGGTCACGGTTCTCGTGGTGATCGGCAGCGGCTTCCGGGCATCTCGAATCCGCCGCTCAATATCGCTCGCAAGAGCCGCACGCCGCCGATCGATCAAGGTTGGTGGTGCTTGGCGGGTTATTGTTTCGGTAGCCGGTTGCGTGGAAGTACTATATTGGTTGTTAAATTGCGGAGCCGTAGTATTCGGCCGTACATTTTCCAATTTAATTTGTTTCCCCATCAGCAAGTATCGCACAGGCCGGGTCTTCCTGCGAATGGCCTTGACGAATCCTACGACGGACCGCACTTTGGTCCTCTGGAAATCTGTTGGGGAATACCAGAAATCGGGAGGCCCGGACGCCGGAAGCTTTTTTCCCATGAGGAAATAGCGGAGAGGCTTTGTTTGCTTCCGGAAGGTCCTGATTCGCCTGCGTAATTTCTCGGTCAACCGCCGATTAATTTTTGCGAGTTCCCTAGCATATTGCTCCCCATTTACCTTAGATATCGCCAGTTGCCCCGCAAGGTCAGCGAACCGTGAATTCAGCGAATGGATTTCAGCTTTTTGTCTTTCCTCATTGGTCCTAGATGTACCTAAAAGCGATTCCAGAGATTTAATCGCCGAATCACGGTCGGAGGATAGCTTCTCCGAAGCGGTTAATAAGGCATCCAAGGACTTGATGACCGAATTAAGCTCACTAGAGAGCGTCTGCGCAGCGTTCAGCTCGGCCGCTCGCCGCTGCTCATTTGATCTGGATAATGCCATCTGCCCTTCCAGGGATCTAATCGCTGAATCGCGCTCGTCGGCCAGGGTCTGCGAAAGGGCTAGCTGGCGTTTGAGGTTCGCAATCTGTGACAGCGCAGCGTCAAGCTCGGCTGCTCGCCGCTGCTCATTTGATCTGGATAATGCCAACTGCCCTTCCAGGGATCTAATCGCTGAATTGCGATCGTCGGTCAGCCGCCCAGATTCCGCCTGTAGTGCCGCAATCGACGCATTACGTTCACCAACCTCCTCTCGCAGTTGGCCAACAAGTCCGTCGAAATATTCCTCCCGGAGGGCAGAACCGAGCATTCCCGAAACGGAATCCGGAAGCTCGCCATCGGAAGCGATTACGATAAAATATATCCACCAATGCTCCATGCTCTCTGCCTCGTAAATCGGACGGCCGTTGATGTCAAACAACTCAATTTGGGTGAGTTTCTCTTGCAGTGGAGCAACCACGGAACCATAGGCTACACGCTGACCAAGAAGTCGCAAATGTTTAAAGTTGCGTCGCATGAGACTTTCCAGCTCGAATAATCCCAACTCTTTCAAGTGAAACGGATTTGGGGGCGCGTTGGCATTGAGGAAATAGGATCGGTTTGGACTGGATAGAATCAATATGCCTCCCGGTTCCAGTACACGTCGAATCTCTGCGAGCATCTGGTCCTGATCGCGCGTGTGCTCAAGCGTTTCAAAGCTCACGGCCAAATCAATTGTATGATCCGGAACGGGGATATTTTCACATCTCCCAACGCGAAATGTTGTGTTTTCGTTGGCGTATTTAGTCTGCGCGTGGGCGACGACTGATTCTTCCATGTCAACGCCCACCACATGTCGGGCCGTTTGAGCCAATATTGCAGAGCCGTAGCCTTCCCCGCAGGCAATATCGAGCACCCGCTTTCCGACAGCCAGTCGGCTTGCGAGGTGATAGCGGTGGCGGTGTTCCAATTCGACATAACCATGAAGACTCGGGACGTAGCGCTCTCCGGTGAACGGAAGATCTGAGATATCAGTCATGTAAGTTACTCCCGCGTGTTTGCTAGGGTCGATTGCCACCACGAGTAGCCCGGATGGCCCACGATGGTATTGTTTACATGATCATCCGATCACAAAACCACAGCAACCAACGAGCCTGACACTTGAAAATGTTATCGTCGAGCGTCAGCGGCGTCAAAGTCGCCAGGCATCCCATTTGGCGTTGCGGATTTTCTCGCTATTAATTTCTGCCCGGCCCCATGGATTTCTGTTGGTTCGACGCCCCTTGGTAGCCAGGATACCCATTCCTACGAAGACCCGGTAGGGCAAAGTCGGACTCGATCCAGCCTTACCGGGAGTCGATATTCAAGAGGCGACGCCGCGCTAGGGTGCTTTGCTTTATCGGGGCATTATTGCCGAAAAGACAGTGGAATCCAAGAGGGATTGTGTGTTGCCGGCGAAAGAGAACCGGCCCTCTTGTATGGGGCATTTGAGTGGAAACTCGGCGCGATGGTGCCCGATGGATTCAAGTTTTTCTGGCGCACAACGCGAGCGCTGTAGGGAAGTCAACCGCATTTATTGCCACCGAAGAAAAGCCGGCCTCGATAACGTACGTCCACATATCAGCGCCAAATTCAGTCTGGACGACGAAGTCGTCGGTCTTGGTCTCCGGCGAGCCGTGAAAGCTGGTCGGGAGACCATCCCGGCTCCGACTCATTCGCCCAACTATCGTCGGAATTGTGAAGCACAACGATCCGTTCATGCGGAGCACTCGGCGGCACTCCGTAAGGGCGTGCATCGGGTTTGTGACATGCTCCAAGGTGTCGGAATGCACAACGATGTCGAAGGTGTCGCCAGCATAGGGCATCGAGTGCATGTCAACGGCGGGGTAGGCCGCAAAAATGTGGCCTGGTAATTGACGCAGCGTCGGGCTTAGACTCCCGGCCTCGTTGATTTCCAAGATGGCCAGGGCAGCCGCCTCAGGCTGCTTCACATACGCTTGTAGTGTCCGGCCAGTTCCGACTGCAGTGCGAATCGCGTCGGCCAAGGCTATTGATCGTAGGTTGGATCCACATGAAGAGCATGCGCTCCCTTGTTGCCTGTCAATGTAGGCTCTTTCGTGTGGCGCAAGCTGCCATTCGGCGGCCAAGGAATCCCATAATATGGCGGTCTGCGTAAAATTGGTGCCGCCGCATACCGAGCAAGTGATCATGTCAATATCCTTCTTGGCAGCCGTTCACGGCCTTTCGGCTGGATAGCTCACCCGGAGCCAATCCATTTGTTAAGTTTACCCCTCTCTCCACCGGAAAAGCAAACACATTTCAACCTTCCTGTGCGTTTCCGCATGCAGGCAGGGGAAGAAGTCCAGTTTACGAACTGAAGTCACAACGACCGCCGTAAGTTTGCGTTTCGGCGTCACCAGTGCCGAAGAACTAAACAAATTGGTAGACTTTGCGGCCAGAAGAAATGATTGTTGGATCAAATCAGTCGCCGCGCGCAATGCGTCGATTTGTTCAGAAATCAAAGCGGCGGTAGCCTTGGCCGGCAAGGCGTCTGCCGCGGAGTGCAAGCACGGGGGCCTCGCCAGCGCGACCAGGAAACCAACGATTTACATCTCGCAAATGTTTCCAACAGGAAAGCGAAACCGCGACATATTTTTTTTGGAGGTGACGGCTTCTACCCCACCTGCCTGCGGGACCGGGGCATTGATATTATCACTCTACCTACACGCTATCCCATGGCACGCAGTAATCGTTCTCGGATAATTGCTCGACGCGTTCCACGGGTGCAATCACCAGTCCCGGCGCAATTTTTAATTGAGGATAGTTTGCGCGAAAAGACGCGATTCCGCGTGTATCCTGCCGCGATGGCCGTGAAGATAATTTGACTTCCATCGGGTATTCACGTTAAAACGCTGAATCATCCGTTGAAGCTTGGCGGCGAGTATTCGGAGTTTATAGATCATCCTTGAGTTCTAATGACGGCATCATTAAAGTTCAAGTAAATAATGTGGTTAAAGAAACCGCAGCGCCCATCCACGTCCGATAAATCTGTTTTATCAAAATTTTTTGTTAAAATAAACCGGACAACGGTTGAAATTCCGCCACAGCGCGGTGGAATTTCAACCGCCGAACGGTTATACTTATCTTATGTTCATTCCGAGATCCATTGCCCCGCTTATTGACACAGCACTTCGCGACACACCTGCGGTTGAGTGATTTACGCGGCATGGAGGCGCTTCGTCAGGCCGCAGGATCCAGTTTTTTACGCGGTATTATTATATACACTGGCCATGAAGCACTGCCCTTCGGCCCAGATTGCCGGGCGATTCCAATCAACCCACTTGGGAGAGGCTCGTAGGCGCATGTCCAAGTACGGCCAGGCTACCCGGCGGATCAGCCAACAGCGCTACGTTTTTTCAGGATTTCCGTCCGCTCGATAATGCTTTGAGAATACTGTTCTTTCTTGACAGCGGGCAGAAACGATTGTTGGATCAGATTGGTCACTGCACTTAACGCGTCGATTTGTTCAGAAAGCAGAGTGGCGGCAGCCTTGGCCGGAAGGCCGCAATACGCCGCGAAATCCAGCCAGATGCGGTACGTCAGCCTTCCCACGCTTTGGCCGTTCAGACACACATTGGCGTTTCTATACTTCGTGCGGCATTAGAATATTCAAGCCTTTGATGTTGCCAAAGTGCCGTCTGTTGAACGTCGCAAGTTCATTACCGCGCTCGATCGCTGTCGCTGCAACGATGATGTCGTAGAAACCGATCATTTTCCCGACACCCTGTAGTTGTGCCCAGATTCCGGCATGTACGTAAGCTGTTTGCTCGGTGTACGCAATGACGGGCACCGCTTTCACGACCGCCTCCACATATTGCGAACGCCTGATCCGATGCGCTCCAACCGCGCGTTCCACACCATGCCAAAGCTCGGCCACGGTGATGGCGGCTATCTCGAATCGCTCGTCCGGAAATGAGGCAATCCAGCCACTGAGGTTAAAATCACCTTTTTCACCCCGAATGATAACATCGGCGTCAAGCATTATCGCCATTTGTCAGCCTGTGACTTGAGGCCTTTTTGAGCCTTCCGAAGATCGCGGTGCCAAGCCTTGGCCTCGGAGGCCCGCAGTTCAAGTTCGGAAAGGATTCGGGCTAAATCTTTTCCACGACACGATTTCGGACTCTGCGGAATAAGCCTGGCATAAGGCTCTCCATTCTTAAGCAGCACATAAGCAATCTGCTGATAATGCGCACGGTTCACACAATCGGAAAAATTCCGTGCCGCCTGAGCGACACTGATGGCCATCTCTTTCATAAAATCAGATTATCATATTTTACGACGGTTTACAACACTGGCGTACCTCCCTGAAAATCGTTGTGGCCTGTGACGGTACGTTATACTTTCTCGCCATCACGCCCGCGGACACCGGCGGCGGAGGGGAATTGCACCAGCGGCACGCAAGGCATCTTGCCAGATGCCAAAATCCCTGCGTCATATTCGTAAACCTTATTTCTTGGCGGCCCCTTACGGTAGCAGTTCCAGATTTCCCGATTCGGCAAAATGGCGGTCAAAGGTCAGCACTATATAGAACACGGTCATGCTCAGCACCGGAGAATCCATCTTTGGCGCTCCGCATGGGCAATGCTGCTATTTTATCCAAAGCGGCGGCCAACGTTGCGGAGGAATTACCGGACTCCACGGTCAGTTCCACTTCCGATCCTTCGGGTACTGATAGAGGGCGTTCCAAAAACAACGCCCCATTTCTGTAAATGGCATGGACTTTCGTTACCATAAATACTCCTGCCGACCATTGTATCGGATCGTCAAATACACAGCCAGCAGTTGTGTCTTAATCGTGGACGCCCTGGACACCGCCCGTTGGGGTACGTGTGTTTTCAGCGCCCAGGCTCCTACAGGCTGTCCCATGGCAAGCAGTAATCGTTCTCGGATAATTGCTCGATGCGGTCTACGGGGGAAATCACCAGTCCCGGCGCAATTTTCAATTTTGGATAATTTGCGCGAAAGGACGTAATTCCGCGTGTATCCTGCCGCGATGGCCGTGAAGATAACTTGACCTCCATCGGGTAAAATATGCCGTCACGCTCCAGCAATAAATCAACTTCAGCGCCACTGTGGCTTCGCCAATGGTAGATGTTCGGCGGGGTCGGGAGCGTGGCGGAAAGCTTTCGGATTTCACCGGCGACGGCAGTTTCAAAAAGCGCCCCCGTCATCGGATGACCGGATAATGTCGATGCGGCTGAAATTTTCTGGAGACTGCAGGCCAATCCGGTGTCGGAGAGGTATCCTTTAGGTTTGCCGCTTATTTTTTTGATCGTATTACCGTGAAAAGCCGGCGTCTCAAACCACTGGAATGTCCCGCGCAGTGTTGCCAGCCAGCGCTGTGCCGTCTGCGGCGTCATACCCAAGTCGCGTCCAAGCTGCGAGTGATTGATCTCCTGCGCGGTTAATGCGGCGGCAAGTTGGACAAATCGTCCGAATTGCTGCCAATCAGCCAGATCCGCTAATAAGCGTACATCCCTTTCAATGTAGGTTCGCAGATAGGCGTTGTAAAACTCGGGAATCCAAGTGCGCTCCAGAGTATCGGCTTCGGGTAAAAATCCGCGCCACAACTGCTCATTGACTGTTCTGGCCATCCCAAGCCGCTTCGGGGGTTCGGCGACAAATTGCTCCGGAGCGGCCAGATAGCGATTCAGCCAGTGGTCTTCGCCTCCGGCCTCGGCAATTTCGGCAAGGCAAAAACCTTCCATGTCCAGAAATGCCGCGCGTCCGGCCAGGGACTCGCTGGCTGATTTCAGTACAGACCACTGTTGTGATCCGGTCAGAACGTACAAACCCGCATTTCCATTGGCTGAGGTGCTGTTGGAATAATTGGCTGTTCGTGCCAGATCAACCCGACGCTTGATGGCTCCCACAAGTTCCGGAGCGTATTGAATTTCGTCCAAAATCAAAGGCGCAGGGTGATTATTTAGAAATAAATCCGGGTCTCGCCGCGCATTGCCGATATCCACCGCCGGATCGAATACCACGGTGTCCCATCCGGATAACTCGTTGCGCAGAAGCGTGCTTTTTCCCACCTGTCGGCTGCCACTGATGATAACCACGTTAAAACGTTGAATCATGCGTTGCAGCTTGGCGGCGAGTATTCGGGGTTTATAGATCATCCTTGAAGTCTAATGATCGGGTCATTAAAATTCAAGTAAATAGTGTGGTGTAAAGAAACCGCAGCGCCCATCCACGTCCGATAAATCTGTTTTATCAAAATTTTTTGTTAAAAAAACCGGACAACGGTTGAAATTCCGCCACAGCGCGGTGGAATTTCAACCGCCGAACGGTTATGCTTATCTTATGTTCATTCCGAGATCCATTGCCCCGCTTATTGACGCAGCACTTCGCGACACACCTGCGGTTGAGTGATTTACGCGGGATGGAGGCGTTTCGTCAGGCCGCAGGATCCAGTTTTTTACGCGGTATTATTTTATACACTGGCCATGAAACACTGCCCTTCGGCCCGGATTGCTGGGCGATTCCAATGGATGTGTTATGGCGGGCTTCCTGAATAACTCCGTGTCCCGGCGAGCCGGAACCAACGCGCGAAAAGTAACGATCAGTCTTCAAGTTGTCCCGCCGAATAACATGGTGCCAAACCGGCGTGATCCGGGAAATCTTCGGTGTAAAAGTGTATAATTCGTTAAGAGCCTGTTTGGAAAGTTGGCGAGGCCGCGATAATTTTCCAAACAGGCTCCGCCTTGGCGCTTCACGTTCCGGTACGCACCAACGCGAGTGCGGTAATTTTAGATTTATGCGCACGCGGGCTATCCACATATCGCATCCGCGACGGGCCAAGAATGTCGGCCAGGCCAGGGTGCTTGCGGTAGTCAGGGTAACCGTCGGTGTGAAGGGATAACGTCTGGTATGTTGACTGCCGCACCATCTCGATAACGGATTGCGTGTGCGCGTCGATCGGAATTTTCTGCATCCAGAACATTTGCACACGGAGAATCTCACGAAACAGATTCATCGCCCTGGCTCCGAGTGTTGCGCTTTGGCTGTGCCGCCGGTGATGATTCAGCGGCTCGGGAACAAAACAAATCCAACCCTCCTGCAGGAGATTCAGATAAAACATCCAGTCGCCGGCGTGCTTGAGGTCTTGCAGCAGTGGACGCAGCGCCGCAGTTCGCGGTTTGCGGAAAAGTACCGCACTGGCGTTAGGAATGGTGTTTTTGATAATCAATGAATCCATCAATTCGAGTTGGCCGGGGCGCAAATAGGCGTTTTGCCATTTATCCGCATCAATGTCCCGGGTGTATTGAAGATAATCATTGCCCAATATTGCTCCATGCTCGTCGATCATCTTTGATTGTGCATAGCTCAACGCTACGCCGGGATGACGGAATCCGTCCACCAGCCGGGCCAAAAGCGTCGGCGCGCACGCATCGTCCGCTTCCGCCATCCAGATAAGTTCCGATGCGCTTTCATCCATTCCGCGCAACCATTGCGTAAAGACGCCCTGGTTCTGACGATTCTCAATAATACGGAAAGGAACATTGCCGCAGGAAAGAATTCCTCGCGCGACTTCCACGCTGTTATCTTCAGAGGCATCATCGAGAAAGATAATTTCCGTCGGCTGATAGGTCTGGTGGAGAATGCTCTCCAGTCGCTGCGGCAGGTACTGTGCGTAGTTGTAGTTGGGCACCACCACGCTAACGGCTGGAAACGTGCAGCCTAATTCTTTGGCCAGGTCGCGCGCATAAGCACTGTGGTCAAAATGCTCTTTAATTAAAAGCGGCCCCGCTTCAGCCGCGTATTGCCGCCCTGCGGCATCAGCCAGGAAGTCAACGACCGCCCGCCCCATGGCGTCGGTATCCTCCAAGGGAACCAGACATCCGAGATCGGGCGTGACGATTTGCGCAAATCCGCCCGCGGAAGAAAATCCAATCACCGGCAGGCCCGCATGAAACGCTTCCAATACCACACTGGGAAAAGGATCTTCCCGCGAGGTCAGCAAGTACAGATCGGCAGCGGCGAAATACCTGCTGATTTCACGTGTGCGGGGCACAAAATGAAAACGCTCCGGAGATGGCGCCGCGCGGAGCAGTGTCTTCACGATGGGCGCAAAATCCTGATGCAAATCGCCCACCCATACGAAATGAATATCGGGATTTTCCGCCACTGCGACGCAACCAGCCTGCACGAATAAATCCGGTCCTTTACGATGATCTCCAAAACCGGCGGCCAGCACCAGTGGCGCGTCCGCCGGAATGCCCAGTTCCGCCCGCACATGTTGACGAACCGTATCGCGGTCCTTCAGACAGGCATTGGGCATATACATTCCCTGTGCCCTTATGAGCACTTTATCCGCTGGAATATCCGACAACGACAGGAACGAGTCGCGCACAATGGTGGAGGCAAAAACCACCCGATCCACAGCCTTGGCCGTTATACCTAAATTCTCGGCCTGCCCGAACTGCTGAATCACTCCCGCCATTTCATGGACCAGCCAGAGCACTTTCAATCCGTGCCGCTTTAAGTCCCGGGCGATTTCCCCGGACACTACCGTGTTACAGATGGCCCCGAAGTAAGATTGCGATTTGAGTTTTGAAACCAGCGCGTTGCGCTGCTGGCTGGATAGCTGCCACCAGTGATGAATTTCACCGTATTTGGCGAACTCATCTTCCAGATCACCTGCGCCCAGCATGATGATCGCAAGCGTGCAACCAAATTGGGCGCTAAGATGGCGGCATACATTAAGAATGTTAAGCTGCGCTCCGTGCGGGTGGCCGTCGTGCGTTACCACCACGAGCTTGCGGGGTAATTGCCCCGCCGGGAATTGTTGCAAAGCATCCGCCGTCGCCTGCAGCCACGCATAACCATAGTGCTGATCCGGCTCGAGGTGCGCACCTTCCGCCCATTCATTCCACGCGTTGATAAAAACAAATTGTTCCGCGGCGGGATGGTTTTCAGCAGTATACTGGCACGCACTATTGAGCCATTGGCGGTAGAGGGCAGGTGTTGCGCCTGCATAGGTTACGCCATGGCCCGGTTTGCGCGCCTCGTTATCCCATCCCGGGCACACGCCGCGGAACAGGCGATAGTTTGGCTGGGGCAGATCCCGGCATTTTTCCACCAGATTGGGGTAGTCGTAAACGGTTCCGGCGTAATGTGGATTCAGGGGCTGAATGTCGGATGTAATAATCCGCGTGTCAATATTGTTGGGGGGAAATTCAATGGCATAATCAAACCCGATGGTCGCGGGATCAACGCGGTCAAAGGATTGCGTATATGCGAGAACTATTTCACCGACGCCGCAGTCGCGGCAATATTGCCGCCAACGCTGTGCGGTTGCCGCCGGATCAGGCAGCAGCGACGGTCGATAAATAACCAGCAGTGGCCGCCCGCCAACGCGGATGTAACGTGAATCCGTAAAAAGCGAAGTAACCTCCTGAATAAACGCAAGGTCGTCTTCGGCGCTATGCCGCTGTTGGATCAGAACGTCGTTTTCCAGGCCATCCCAGCGGCGCGACCAGGATTCATTGGCCCAGCAGATACAGAACGGAAAGTCCAACTCCGGGCGGCCGAGCATTTGCTCAAGTGGATGCTCCAGCAGCTTTCGACCATTAAACCAATAATAGTAGTAACAGAATCCATGGATACCATATTGCCGCGCCAGTTCAATTTGCCGCTTCTGAACATCCATAATACGCAGATCATAAAACCCCAACTCCGCGGGCAAGTGCGGCTGATAATGCCCCGCAAACTGCGGCTCCGCTTTCGATACGTTGGTCCATTCGGTAAATCCTTTTCCCCACCAGACATCATTTTCGTGAATGGGATGAAATTGCGGTAAATAAAATGCGATGGCCTTGATCCGCGTATCAATGGCCATCCATTGTGTTTCCTTAATATAGTCCATGGTGTCTTTGGATACCACGGGTGGCGGAGCCGTCAATGTTTCCGTGGCGGGGGCATGGGTTTCGGGAACAGCGGCAAGGGATGTGGATCGCGGCAGTTCGGTGCGCCCAAGTGGCTTTCTCATAATCCAATAACGCAGGGGGCGGGTTTTCTTCCGCAGTCGTCGCAACGATTCAAGGACAGTTGCAGCTTTCCGTGTTCGGGAATCATTGCATTGATCGCTGTGCTCGCTGTGCGCCGGCGGCAATGATTTGCCCATAAAGAAATAGCGTATCGGTCGCGTCTTTCGGCGCAGTGTCTTAAGCCGCCCGCGCAAGCTTCGAGCTTCCCGCGCGCGAATCATTTGCGCGATCTGCTTTTGACCCTCGGTTAACGCCGCATGAAGTCCAGCGATGGTTTCGTCGCGCTGTGACAACTGCCTTTGCAAGGTGGAAATGCGATTATTACGTTCGGTCAAATTGTTGTTGAGTGTTGCCGCAGTTTGTTTCGTGCGGGCCAGAAGTTCGGTGCTTTCAGATAGCTGTTTTTGCAAAATCGACAGATTATGGTCGCGTTCAGCCAAACGCCCGGCGAGCACTTCCGCAGTCTGATCACGCTGGGCAACTTCCAGCCGAAAATGGGTGGCTTGTGTGTCCGAAACATCCAACGCCCGCCGCACGTCCATAAACCGTCGGTTTCGTCCCCGGATCATGTCGGCGGCTTTAAGTGTGGTGTCGATGTGCGCACGCTCAACGCTGATTTTTCCCGCCGGCGGCACAAGTGGATAGTCGAAGCCCATGAAATCGGCGGCGTAAAGTTTGCGGATAAGCTGGATGCTGCGCTCGGTAAAAAATATCGGCGAATAAGGGAGCAGGCTTTCGTTGTATTTCTGCTGGGCCGGATTTTTAAAGGTCGCCGGGCCGACACGATCAGCGAGATTTGTCCAAAGGCTTTCCGGGTCCTCCACTTTGGCAATTTGCGAGTAATGCAACTTGTCAATGCGGAGAACGGTGCTCTGGGGTGCCCAGTGTGGATCAATAATATCAGGCCACTGCTTCGCATGCAGGTATTCCAGAAAGCTCTGAACATTTCGTGCGATATCATCAACGGATCGAATTTCCTGACGATAAAAATCAGCATTGATAAAGGGATCGGCCTGCAGGGGTTCACGCAGCAGTATTTTAGATTGCCACGCGGAAAAGATTCTCGTAAATGGATTACGCACCAGCGCAAAGCGAAAAAAATCCCGGGAAAGCAGTATTTTTTTCAGGTCCACGGCGTCCAGACCGGTGATTTTCGGGCAGGCTCGATGAAAGCTGTCATGAATGGTCAGATTGGGATCGGTTTCGTAACTGCGCAGAATGTCGTAAGTGAAAAATTCCGGCGCATCAAGTTCAGCAAACCACCATTTTAATGATGTGCATGCCACCTTGGGCGTGGAAACATAATGCAACAGATATTGGTACGACACCAACGAACCAAACGACAGATAGGTCCAATCCGCATCGGTCATAGTATCCAATAATTTGCTGTGAAAATTACGCATCTGACGTCCCCGCTTAAAAATCCACTATTGCCTGCCGATATGCCGACAAGCTTGTGCCGTGTCGCACTGCAACGGATCAGCAAGTGATGGTCGTCAGAAGTCGAATGTCGCTTCATTCACTGATTGCTTAATTTTTCGCACTGGCCCCATCATTCGCCTCACGGCAACTACGCTTATTTTACCCGGCTAATACCCATTTTGTCAAATCGTTAAATTTTCTTTTGACATTTGTTCTGCGTTTGTCTAAGATAGTTTTCGGGGACATAACGTTTTTCGCGTTTAGCAGACGCTTCCGGCGTCGGATTCGATTGCGCTGATGTCTTTAATGTAGTGGGGTCATCATGCGTACTTGCGCGACAAAAGTTTTTTCAGCCAAGCGTTGTAAAACCAGTCCGATGCTCTTGATGCTGGCAGCCGCCGGAATCATTGGTGCTGGTTTTCAATCCGGGTTGGCCATTGCCGATACCGTAACGATAAACGGTGCCAATGGTAGCAGCACAAATTCCAGCGGTGGCCAGGCCATCGCTGTCGCCAGCGCGGCAGCCGATGCGAACCATACGGCGCACGCTTATGGCGGCGGCGGCTACGATTCGGGAGCGGGCGGATACGCCCACGCCACGGCTACCGACGGAACCAGCGGCAGCTTCTCGCCCAGTGCGGGTTCGTATACCGTGTCGCTCGGCGGCAGCGCCGGCATTGATGCCAGCAACACCGGCGCATCTGCGGTCAGCACCTCGAACAGCAGCAACAGTGCCGGCAAAGCCACTGCCATCGGCTATTCTCGGGGCGGCAGGGGATCGGCCAGTTACGGTCCGTCGAATGTATCAGCAGCCAACGGCGGCAATGGCGGTTCGAGTAATACCAGTGCTACGGCGACCACCTCTGGCGCGAATGGTGCTTATGCCACGGCGGTTGCACAAGGCGGCGCTGGCGGCTTCTTCGAGTCCATCTTCGCACCTTCAGCCAGTAGCGGTCTCGGCGGCTCGTCACAAGCGTCGGCCAGTGCAACGGCTGCCGGCAGTGCAACGGCGCAGGTTTACGGCATTTCCTACGGCGGATCGGGCGGTACGTTCGCCGGTTCCAACGGCAACGGTATTGGCGGTAATGGAGGAGTCGGTTCGCTGGGAACAATTTCCGCTACTTCTAATGGTGGATATGTGTTTGTGGAAGGCGCACAAATCGGTGGTGCCGGTGGCGGCTTTTCGCACGGCGGTGGTACCGTCACCGGCGGAAATGGCGCCGGATCGGGCTTGACCAACGCCGTCAGCGGCACCACGTCGGGACACTCTGAACTCATACAAATTACCGAAGGCGGTGCCGGTGGCGGAGGATCAGGTACGGGTAGAGCCGGGGCGGCGGGAGTCGGTTATTCTTCCCTTACCAGCAGCATCACCAGCGGTTCAGTGAGTAACGTCGGCATTGAAGCTTACGCCTCCGGTGGTGCCGGTGGATACTTTGATACGCTCGGCGCGTCATCACCAGGCACTGCCTCGGCAGGTGGCGCGGCAACCTCAATAGGCAATGGAACCAACAACACCGGCTCTTCTGGTGTGGCGGCATATTCCATCGCCGGCATCGGGGGCCTCGGCGTGAACGGAGCTGCCAGCGGTATCGGCGGCGGCGCGTATGCCAATGCCACATCCAGCAGCACTACAGGCGCGGCGGTAACCGCCATCGGTTATGCCGTTGGGGGTAATGGTGGAGGAACGGCAGCTACTGCCAGCAACGCCAGCGGTGGAAGTGCCTTTGCCAAGGCCACAGCCAATCTCAATGGCGGTTATGCCAACTCTTATGCGCAGGCTGTGGGTGGCGCTCCCGGCAACGGCAGCGCGGTCGTATACAATACAGCCACCGCCTTGGCGGACGCTTATGCCAATAGCGCTTCTGCCGGTGCCATCAATGCCCAGGCCAGTATGACCGATACCTACAACGGTCAAAGTGCCAGCGTTCAGTCCAATTTTCCAATTGCCATCAACGGTGCCCAGTTGCATACCGAATCGTATATCAACGTCGGACAGACTCCGCGCGCCCTTTCCAGCGCCGCCGGTGCCAATGTTGCCACGCTCCTGACACAGGATCCCACCAATGCCGAATCCACCAGTCTGCTGGCGGCTAATCCGCAGGCCGCACAGAACTGGAATATCGGTGGCGCCAATACATCACAACCCACCAGCAATGTCATGGATTACAATCAGGTATCCTTTATCTCCGCGGGAACATCCTCCAGTAACGTGCAATACCACAGCTCTCTGACGATCACCACCCCCAGTGTCAATCTCAGCAATGCGCATGATGCGGTCATGAGTTTTCTGGGCGGCACATCCGCAGGCACCGGATCGGTTATCATTCAAGTCACCAATCTGGAGAACAACAATACGCTGTTACTTAATAATGGTTATGGCACCTTGGCCCTGGCGGATACAGCGACCTCCAACACCACCATTGATCTTGGCAGCATCGCCAGTCTGGTAAGCTCCAGCAATACCTTAAGCCTTCAATTTGATATCTATTTATTTACCACCGACGCCAGCGCCACCTTCCAGACCGGCTTTATCTTCGGCAGCAGCGTCATGGGATCAGGACCGGTCGCCGGACCCTTGCTGGCAACGAATTCCATTCGACTTTCCGCCACGCGCTTCATGGCCGCTGGCGCCATGCAGGCTGTCCCCACCCCCGAACCCACCACGCTGGCGCTTTTGGCCTTGGGTGCTCTGGGATTGCTGTTGAAACCACGGCGCAACTCGGCAGGCGTTTGCCACAACAATGCCAGTTCGGAA
This sequence comes from Planctomycetota bacterium, assembly GCA_021847065.1. Classification (GTDB taxonomy): domain Bacteria; phylum Planctomycetota; class Phycisphaerae; order WQYP01; family WQYP01; genus JAMDCX01. The sequence continues at coordinate 18,687 of JAJZVR010000025.1, forward strand.
TAAAGAATTCTGTAAGTTGTCATACTGGCGGGCGTTACGTTTTTCTCGCACGAAAATATGCCGGGCAATTTTGCAAGGTATATGCTTTCGCGGCAATTGACGAGATAACGTCAGCTAAAAGGCCTGGGAAACTACATAAAGTGTGTTTCCTTGTTCCGAACTCGTGTTATAGTAACGCAAATGTCTTTAATGGAGGCAACGCGTGGCTTTATTCAGCAATTCGGGATATTGCAACATTTGTCGAGAAAACACAACATTTGTAGCTGAGCAGATGTGGCTGCGCGATCACTATTTCTGTCAGCGGTGCCGCACGATTCCGCGTCAACGGGCGCTGGTTGAGGTATTAACCAGTTTTCGCCCGGCGTGGCGGACACTGACAATTCACGAAAGTTCGCCATCCATCGGCTTTTTTTTCAAGGAATGCCCCGGCTACAGCGCCTCACAGTTCTTTGAGGATGTTTCGCCAGGAGAATATCGCAATGGATTTCGCTCCGAAAATCTTGAACGCATGACCATCGCTTCCGAATCGTTCGATGTTTTCATCACGCAGGATGTTTTTGAGCATGTGTTCAATCCCGATCTTGCGATGCATGAGATCATGCGGGTGCTGCGCACCGGTGGTATTCATATTTTCACCGCACCGAAACACAAAGCGCTGCTCCAGTCAGTTCGCCGCGCCCGCTTGAACAATGGCGTAGTTGAGCACCTCTTGGAGCCTTCCTACCACGGAAACCCCATTGGCGACGGACGCAGCCTGGTAACATTTGATTATGGCGCTGATTTTGACGATCTCATCCAGCAGTGGTCAGCCTACCGAACCAGTAATTACATTATCCGTAACCGTAACCTAGGCATTGACGGTGAATTTCTTGATGTTTTCGTCACGCTGAAAGACCCCGCCAATTTTGTCCCCTGCGAAAATGGCTGAGCTGGTCAACCGGTAATATCGGGCGACAGTCGCAGGGTATAATTATGTGTCGCGGGAGTCATTCGTCCTGCGGGCGATATGTCGCTTTTGGAAGGAGCGCCGATCTTGGCTTGTTCAGCAGATTTTCCGTCCTGGCTTGTCAGCCGGGCACCGCCGGCCCCTGCGATTCCGGCGCAAATATGTCCGTCGCGCATCGGCTGGCGCGATTGCCCGGGCAGGCGTCGCAGAATCCAACTGATCCTCAACAGCGTCGTGCCCGCAATGCTCATAGCACTCGCCGGCTCATCAGCTACGGCCGGTCTGGTTATTACACCCACCTATGACACCAGCATCAGCAGCGACATCAATGCTGGCGCGATCGAGAATACCATCCAAAACACCATCAATCTTTACGAATCGGATTTTACCAATAACCTCACCGTCAGCATTGCGTTCGGAGAGATGAGCACCGGTCTGGGGCAAAATAGCACCTACCTCGGTACCGTCAGCTATTCGGCCTACCGTGCTGCACTGGCCGCCAACGCCGTCACCACTAACGCGCAGATGGCTGTAAATTCTCTGCCTGTGCAGGCGGGCAATCCCGTCAATGGCAACGGCAATATTGAGGCCACCTTGCCAAACTTGCGGGCGTTGGGTTTCAGTGGTGGCGGTTACCTGCCGCCAGCGGGCCAAACCGACAGTATTGTGCAGTTCAACGAGTCGGTCATGAACAATACCCGTACCAGCGTGGATCCCAATAAGTACGATCTACAAACGGTTATTTCGCATGAAATTGATGAAGTGCTGGGCCTTGGCTCGGAACTCGACAGCGTCAGTAGCGGCACCACCAGCGCCAACGGGCCAGTTGCACCGGAAGACTTGTTTCGCTACAACCAGTCGGGCGGCCGCAGTTATACCACCCGTTCAGCCGCTGAGGCTTATTTCTCAATCAACGGCGGCACTACCCAGCTGGCACGCCTCAACCAGGACTCCACCGGCGACTTTGGAGACTGGTACAGCCCTGGCGGACAAACGCCGCAGGTACAAGATGCGTTCGGCACGCCTGGGGCCACGCCGACTCTGGGGACGGAACTTACCGCTCTCAATGCGATCGGCTACAACCCAATGCTGCGGAACTCTGTGACTATTAATGGCATGCCGGGCACCGCTTCTTCGCCCAACGGCGCTCAGGCCATCGCCGCAGCCAATGCACCAGGGGCGGCCAATCATACCGCCCAAGCCTTCGGCGGCAATGCGTACGGTGGGGGCACCGGCGGTTACGCGCACGCCACGGCCACCGACGGGGCCAGCGGCAGTTTCTCGCCCAGTGCCGGCTCATACACCGTGTCGTTGGGCGGCAGCGCCGGCAACAACGGCAGCAACACCGGCGCATCGGCGGTCAGTACCTCCAACGCGAGCAACAATGGGGGTAAAGCGATCTCGACAGCTTATGCCCAAGGCGGCATGGGATCGGCAGGCGTCGGCACTTCAAACATCGCCCCGGCAGCCAACGGCGGTCAGGGTGGAATGGCTACCAGTGATGCCACGGCTACGTCTTCCGCAGCCAATGGCGCTTATGCCACGGCGGTTGCGCTAGGTGGCGACGGGGGTTTGTTTGACTCGGTCTTCACACCGCCGGCCAATAGCGGAATGGGGGGTAGTTCTCAAGCGTCAGCCAGCGTCACGGCTGCCGGCAGGGGGACGGCACAAGTGTACGGCATATCCTACGGTGGTTCGGGCGGCACGTTCGCCGGTTCCAATGGCAATGGTGTTGGTGGCAACGGCGGACGTGGTTCGCTGGGGACAGTCTCGGCAAGTTCCAATGGTGGATATGTGTTTGTGGAGGGTGCACAAATCGGCGGTGCCGGCGGCGGCTTTTCGCATGGCGGCGGCATCGTTACCGGCGGCACTGGCGGCAGCGCCAGTCTCACCAACGCGATCAGTGGCACCACGTCAGGACATTCTGAACTCATACAAATTTCTGAGGGCGGCGCAGGCGGAGGAGGATCAGGCACCGGTGCCTCGGGGGTAGCGGGCACAGGTTATTCTTCGCTTACCACCACTATCACCAGCGGCGCAGTAAGTGACGCGGGCATTGAAGCCTACGCCTCCGGAGGTACCGGTGGATACTTTAATACGCTTGGAGCCTCGTCACCGGGTACTGCTTCGGCCGGAGGTGCGGCAACTTCCATAGCCAACGGAACTAATAACACAGGTGCTTCAGGCGTGGCGGCGTATTCCATCGCCGGCATAGGGGGTCTGGGCGTAAACGGTGCTACTAGCGGTGCCGGCGGAGGGGCCAGTGCCAATGCCACATCGAGCAGCACACTGGCTGGCGCAGCGGTTACCGCTATCGGTTATGCCGTGGGCGGCAATGGCGGCGGTTCAGCCGCTACTTCAAGTGACGCGCCTGGTGGAAGTGCCAATGCCCAAGCCGCCGCCAATCTCAACGGCGGTTATGTCAATTCGTACGCTCAGGCTGTCGGAGGCACACCGGGTAATGGCGGTGCGGGCGTATATAATTCAGCGACAGCTTTGGCCGATGCTTATGCCAAAGGTGCGGGGACCGGTGCTATCAACGCGCAAGCCAGCATGACTGATACCTACAATGGGCAAAGCGCCAGTATTCAATCCAATTTCCCAGTTACCGTTAGTGGCGCACATCTGCATACCGAATCCTATATCAACGCCGGACAAACCCCCCGGGCTATTTCCAGTGCGGCCGGTGCCAATGTTGCCACGCTCCTGACGCAGGATCCCACCAATGTCGAATCCACCAGTCTGCTGGCGGGCAATCCGCAGGCCGCACAGAACTGGAACATCGGTGGTGCCAATACATCGCAACCCACCAGCACCGTCGCGGATTATAATCAGGTTTCATTTATCTCCGCGGGCGCATCGTCCAGTAATGCGCAATATCACAGCTCCCTGACAATCGTAGCGCTTAACGTCAACCTCAGTACCTCTCATGATGCAGTCATGAGTTTTCTGGGCGGTGTATCCACAGGGACCGGATCGATTATCATTCAGGTCACCAATCTGGAGAATAGCAATACGCTGCTGCTCAATAACGGTTACAGTACTTTAGCTCTGGCGGATACGGCCACCTCCAACACCACCTTTGATCTCGGCAGCATCGCCAGTCTGGTAAGTTCCAGCAATACACTAAGCCTCCAGTTTGACATGTATTTATTTACCACCGACGCCAGCGCCAGCTTCCAGACCGGCTTTATCTTCGGCAGCAGCGTGATGGGATCCGGTTCC
>JAJZVR010000026.1 GCA_021847065.1 Planctomycetota bacterium
CCGATCGCAAAATTAAGCTTTCTGCCGGGAGATAGAGCGATTAAACAAGTGCATCAATTATTGGGTGTAACCAATTAAGTCCCATTCACAACGTCGCTTAGAAGGTAAAAGCCTTTTTATTAAGCGAAGAATATTTTGGCCATTTGGAATATATTATATAAGGTCCGATAATATATGGTATGAACGGTTTGTGTTACGTCCTGCTTGTCCGAGTTTTATGTAATTGTCGATGGCCTCTCTGAGTGCGTGGCTTAGCGTGCCGCTGGTTTCGTGCTGTGCGATGGCGCGTAGGTTCGCTGCCGTGGTGGTGTTGATTCGTAGTGTGATATGTGTGGTTTCCATCCGTGGAACCCTTTTCCTTAAAACTGGTGGCATTATGGTTGCGTTTCCCTTCTTCCGTCAAGTGTGGCGAAATTTTGTGCTGTGTGTTCTGTTTTTTTATCACTGGGGATCGTTGGGTTTTTTGGGTTTCGGTGGCTGTCCCTTGTTTTGTGCGTCCTGTGTGGGTATGTGCCAGTGTATTTGCAGGCCTGCCCATATTGGGGGCAGCTTTTGTATGATGATGCGTTGGTTTGGGTAGTAGAGTTGGCCTATTCGTGTCGGGGGCGGCGGGGTGCCGTAGGTGGTGCGGTGTAGCATCAGTTCTGTGGCCAGCGGTGCCGGTATTTCGATCAATGCTTGGCGTGGGTGCCTTCCCGGTGCGGATGGGTATACGGTGAGTGTTTTGCGTGGTTTTAGTGTTAGGGGAGTTAGTTCGTAGCTGTTGGCCTTGGTGGGCGTGGTGGTGAGTGTGAAGATGTAGTAGGGCTGGTGCAGGTGTTCGGCTCCGAGTGTGATTGCGAGTTTGCGGCGGTGCCATATCATGACGCAGGCGCATCGGGATCCTGCTGGCGTTCCTGCGAGTCCATGGTGTCGTGTAGTGGCTGTGTCGCACAGTCGGGCGTTTACGGTGTGGCCGTTGATGTGTATTGCGATTAATGGGGCGATTGGCATTGGTGTTTCTCCTCAATGGTATTGTGTGACGTTGCGGGGGGAAAGTCAAGGGGGCAAAAAGGGGCAAAAAGGAAGCCCCCTTGCGGGGGCCCGGTTTGCATCTCAGCTATCGGGCCGGGAAGGTCACACGTTGAACGTGAACCGGCTCAAGGTGGTGCGTGCCGTTTCCTTACTGCGCTACGTATCCGCGTCCGGGCACGTAGCGTAGCAGTTCATAATCTCCATTGATATACCTGCCGTCCGGGTATCCGTATACAGTACAGATGCCACAGCCAGCGGCTGAGAGCCTGCGTGCTTCGTGGTTGGCCTTGGCTACTGTTGGGTATTCGCGTGTGTCTATGGGGTTGTCGTCCCATTCTATACCGTTCCAGTATACGGTTATGCCTTGTTGGGTGGTCCTGATCGTGTAGTGTGCCATAGCGTGGTCTCCTTGCGGGCGTAACCGGCCCGTGACGGTTTGGCGGTGAAACGCTCCGCCTGCGGTTATTGTCTTTCACCTGGTGCGGGGTATGCGCAGGGTCCGCCGTGTGCGCCGTAGCAATATGCTGCGCCCCATTTGGCTGCAATGCGGCCCGATTGCGGCTAGTTGCGTCTGTTCGTCGTCATTGAGTTGGCGGGTGGTTCCGTCCGCCTGTATGGCTTTGATGGCGTCCGGGTTCGATCCGGTTATGCGGCCAGCTTCGCTGAGGGTTTCGGTCACTTGGGTGATGGGTTCGTCTCCGCAACCGGTGCATCGTGCTTGCATTGTCGCCATATACATATATTTACTCCTATTTTCCGTTTTTTTTGCCTTCCGGCTACGAAATCTTGAGGCCGGAAGGGAAAAAAAAAGCCTTTTATTGCCCGTGTTAAACGGGCTTCCTCTGAAAGCTCTTCGGGGTGGAAGGCCCAGAGCGCCACGGATAAAAGACATGCCACGCGCAGGCACGGAGCAAGAGCGAGTACCGAGCATGGCAAGCGTAGCGGTGGCTTTTAGTAGTAGAGCGTCGGGCTTTCCACCCTTTCCTTTTTCGGTGTTGGTGTGTATCTGTTATTTCATGCGGGGCCGAAGTATCTGAAGAGTAGCAGCAAGTGCAGTGGGTAAAATCCGTATCCGGCCCATTTGGGTATGCGTGCTGGCGGCAGATGTAGCTTGGGTGTGAAGCATATGGCAATCAGGCCGAGTGACACGGGTATCATCAGGACATTGGTTAGCCATAGGCTGTTGAGTCCCAGCGTGAGTACGATCGCGGCGGGCAGCATTTCCCATTTGTGGTATTTAAGGCAGGCGTAGATTATGGGCATGATCATTATCTGGCACGCGATGTCTGGCTGGTGCATGGCGCACGCGGCAAATACGCTTACGACCCCCACGGCGATCGCGGTATTGTCGTTACGTACCGGGTTCCGTGAGCGTGTGTCGATGCAGTGGATTATTAGCGCTCCGAGAAATAGTGGGATGAAAGCATTGCCGGGATAGCCGAAGTAGGCGTAATAGAGTGGTTCGCAGCAGAGTGCGAAGATCCCGATTCGTGTTATATATCGCAGTGGGTGCCGGGTGTTGTTTACATAGTTCCATGCGATCAGGAAGCTGAATATCGGGATACTGATTCGGCCTGGCATTCGTAGTATTGGGTACCAAGGTGTGTGCGGTGCGGCGTGCAGGCACCAGCCGTATGCCGCGTGGTCCCACACCATGGCCAACATTGCCAGTAGTTTGATCCACGATAGATTACCGTTGATTTGGCTGATCCGCGTGTCGTGGGTGGTGGTGTGAGGCCCGCAAATCGGCTCTAATGCGGTCGATTTTTGCCGTTTCTTGAGTAAAAGCGTGGTTTTCATGGGTTTGCTCCTTTTGTGGGTATTGATTGGGCAATGCTTATGAGCCATTGTGCGAATTCTTTGGGCGTGGCTGATCTTGCGTGTTTTCCGAGTAGTCTTTTTAGCCGCGGCTTGTGTTGGTTTTTGGCGCGACGTCTTGCGGATTTTCCGTTGTCGAGTACGTGGGTTGGTCTTGATTCGGGTGTTGGCAGTGGCGGGAGTTCGTGGGTTCCGACGATGTAGAGCCATGTTCGTTTGCGTGCTTTGTGGCCTGCTTTTACTTGGTCTATTTCGATTGTGTAACCTCCGTACTCGTCTGGGAACCCGTTTGGTGGGGGCAGTTGGGCGGCGGTCCAGAGTGTCGAGTAGGCGGGGTGTTCCAGTATTCCGCCGTGACGGCGTACCTGGCAGGCCGCTATTAGTGCGAGATACCGTTCCTCGGGATCTGCTGTGCTTAGATGTTGTAGTACTGACCATAGCCGGCACGGTGGGTGCGCGATGCAGGGTGTTCCGCCGGGCCATTTTAGGGCGTCTCGTTGTTGGTTCCATGGGTCGGCTTCTGGGATTTCGTTGTATATGCTTTTTTCCAGTGTGTAGAGTACGGGTATGGTTTTCATTGTGGTTTCTCCCGGTTGGGTATGTCTATCGTCGTGATCTGGTGTGTTGTTAGGTTTTCCGTGGTGGCTTGTAGCCAGTGTCCCGGTGCGGTGCGGTGGTGCTGGGTTGCGGCTGATCGGGCGCGTGCGGCGTCGTCGGTGTAGATCAGCATCCTGCGGCACGTTCGGCAGTAGACTTCGATTTCCGGTGTGGTGTTCATTTGGTGCTCCGTTCTTGGTTGGTTATGGTTCCTTGTAGTTTGGTGATTGCGGCGTGTGCGTCTTGCAGCATTTGGTTTTCGAGGAACGCTTCAAGTTGGAATTTGGTCATGTGTGTGTGGCTGGGGTGGAGGTATGGTCGGGTTATTACGACCTTGGTGTCTGTGATTGGGTCGTGGAGTTGGATTATTTTGAGGTGTGGCATTGTGGGTCCTTTCATTTCGTGGCCTTTCTATTGATGAAAACAATCTTCTGGGGTTTGATTTCCTGCAGCCGTACCCAGAGTGAAAACGTCTGCCATCCGTGGTCATGGTCGAATGTCGGTTGGTTCGTGGATACGCCGATGGTATGGGTGGTTTGGTTGACGGTTACTTGGGTTACGCGTTCCATTTCGCCGGGTGCTATCGTGCTGGTCCAGCTTATTGCGTTGCTGAGTTCGTCGGCCAGTGCCGAGCTTCCGTTGAATGTTGAGTTGCCGACTGATCCGTTGATGGTCCAGTAGCCTGGGCCTGGGTTGGCGGTGACGGTGATTGTTAATCCTGCGCTTCGTGTGTCGATTCCGCTTTGCAGCAGTCCTGCTCCTGCGGTTTGGCCGGTGGTGCTGTATTGCTGGATGACGCGTTGATCGGTGTCCGTGTAGTTCTCGGTTTCTCCGGCCGTTAGTATCGCCTGGTATGCCGTTACGATTGCACCGCGTTGGTGCAGTACGTTGATGGTGGCTGTGGCTCCTGCCCATATGTCATTCAGGCTGCTGAGCGATATTGGGTTTGTTCCGGGCGTGACTTGTAGGTCTATGTCGTTGCTCAGGCTGTCGTTTACCAGTATTGCGGTGAGTCTGATCTGCTTGGGTGGTTGCAGCAGCTTTGACAGTATGCGTCGTGTGACCGATAGGTTGTCTAGGTTGCCTTGGATTATGGCGAATCCGTTGATCGTGCTGATGGTGTCGCCTGGTATTGTGCCGGTTTGTCCGGTGTTGCTTGTGCTGGGTGTGGTGGCTATTCCGCTGGTGGTACCGGCTCCGGGTGCGTTTGGTGCGGCTGATCCGCCTGATTGTGTGAATACGTTGGGTTCGATCAGCGTGAATTTATTGTTCTTCGGGAATAACAGTGTGATGATTTTGTGCCGTATCATCGCCTGGCATTCAGTCTGCTGTTCGATGGCGTGGGCCAGTCCGCGGAGTGTGTATTTCCCTGCCAGATATATGGGTGTTTGGGCGCGTTGCTCCGGGTAGGTGAGTTGGATTCCTTCCGGTACCAGTCCGTGTGCCAGTGCGAAGAGTGGGAATATGCCGCTACAGGCCAAGGTTGGCGAGTCCGGTTTTCTTTTGAGTTGGACGACGACTTGTTTTAGGTTTAACGGTCGGTCTCCACCATGGCTGGTTGTGCAGGCCGTTAGGGCCGTGCAGCATAATACCATCGCTGTTGTACCCAGTGATTTCCCACTTGGCCACTTTGACTTTGACGGGCCAGTTTCCTGCCGTGCCGTGCTGCGAGAGTACGACGTGTTCATTGATTACTCCATAATAGTTGATCTTGTTTGGGTTTTTTGCGGCTCTTGTGATGCGTACTGCTATCTGCCGTTTTAATCCCGTGCTTTGTTTGTTCTTCAGTGTCGCGTATCCGATGCTGGCGGCGGCGACGATCGCGATGGTCATGAGTATCGGGTGTCGTTTCTTTTGCGGGTTCTGGTTGATGTTGATGACGGGTTGTTGTCCCGGTGGCGGTTGTGCCGTGAGTACGGTTGGCATGATGTCACCCCATTGTTTGCGTGTGTGTGTGTTGCGGGTCGTGTCTACTTTGCCCCGCGTGTCGTACAGCGTGTAGGTGTCTGCGCACATCGCGGGCGTGTATATTTCGGGTAGTCGGCTGCGTTTGTCGCGTTCCCCTTCCCGCGTGCTCCAGTGCGTGACGATGAACACTATTGGTTTGCTGCCGATGCCTGGTAGGAATCCCGGCCAACTGAATCGGCGGCAGGATATGATTCGGGTGGAGCGTTGGCGTATGAATTTGTCGAGATTTTCGTAGCTTTGGGCTAGTAGCCATACGCTGTCGCCGTCTTTTCTAAATTGGCTGATGTACGATTTGAACCCGGCAACGCGGTTGGTTTTCCATGCGTCGCTGTCCCAGATCAGGTGGGCTTCGTCGATGTAGACATCGCAGTTTTCGGGCGTGTATTGCCAGAAGTGATCCATTTCTTCGGCTGTGGGCTGGATGATCTGGATGTTGTAATTGTTGTTTCTGATTCGGCGTATGAATTCTGGTTTGAGTGCGACGTTTGTGATGATGTTGCGTCCGCGTTTGGCGGATTGGACCATCAGGCGTATCGCGGCCAGTGTTTTGCCTCTGCCTGGCTCGCCGTCGATGATGGTAAGGGCACCGTCCATTCGTCACTTTCTCCAGAGGTCAAAGAATGTGGCTACGGCCAGTGCGGTTAATAGTGTGGACGTGAATACGCAGATTGCGGCGAATATGGTGTCTTGTTGTGTCATTGTCCGCTCCAGATTATTGCCCAGAGTTTGAGTATGGTCCGGAGTATCATTGCGGCGCAGGCCGCCAATAGGACTGCGTCTATGCCTTGCCAGAAGATTGTTTGGTTGCAGATGCATCCGCTGAGGAAATTTGCGACTATTCCGATGTTGGCGGTGGTGGCGGTTAGCTGTTGCTGCTGGGTCAGTGTCATGATTCCTGATGTGGTGATGATTTGGCTTATTGAGGCTTCGATTTGGTGTGCTCCCTGTTGGAATATCCACGATATGCAGTTGGATAGGAAGCTGCCGATTGCGTAGATCGCGTGCAGGAATGCTTTGGCAATGAATCCGGTGATGTCGCTGGGCCATGTCATGGGTGTTCTCCTTATGCTCCGGCTGGTGCGGTTAGGTCGTTGGGTACGGGTTTGTTTACGGGGTGATCGTCGCTATTTGCGGGTGTGGCTCGCATGATGACGCGTAGTGGGAATTCGCCGCCGTGCAGTCCCCAGTTGACCCATCGGAGTGTTGATACGCAGCAGTAGACAATCCACATTGCGGAAAAGAAGTCGATAAACCATGTCATGTTTGTTTGCCACCATTCGGCGTCGGTCATTACCGCGTCTATGATCGTCAGCGGTACGGCGGCGTAGCTTGGTATGCTGCTTCCGGGTAGTACGGTCGTGTTGATTGATCCGGTGTATCCCGGTGGGAGTGGTCCTGCCTGGGCGAAGTCGGCGTAGAGTGTGTAGGCTGCTGTGGCGGCCTCTGTTTCGGTGGCGGGGGTTCCCGATGAGAATCCTGCTCCGGTGGCGACGGTTTGCAGGAAGTATCCGGGGTTGATTCCGGCTTGGGTTATGTCGGCTCCCATTGTCCATGTGGTTCCGTTGGCGGTTACTGTTTGACCGGTCCAGCCTTGTGGTGTGAATTGGCCTTGGTAGGGGCTGGCGTATTGTTCGTGGTTGGTTACGCCTGAGTTTATTGTGGTCATCATGCTGGCGTAGTCGTTGTCGGCGGTGGTTTGCCGTGTTTGTTCTGCCGGGCTGTTCGGGTCGTATCCGCTAAGTGCGGATAAATAGGGTACCAGTGTTGTGGTGCCGGTTGCCATGGGGTTGTAGAAGGCTTCGGCGAACATATTTTTATAGCTGCCGTTTAGGCCTGGTAGGCCGTTCCAATATTGTGTGTCGCTCCAGCCGGATGGTTCTAGCATTGTCATTGCTGATAGCCATGGGTAGGAGAAGCTGTAATAAGTTGTCCCGTTAGTGCTTGTGCCTGAGTTTGTGGTTGGTGATTCGCCGAACGCAAGGGCTATTAGTTCCGTGATGGTTAGTGGTTGTGTGTCGTTGGTGCTGTTTGTTCCTCCGCGAAAAGTAGGTTGCCAGAAGGTTAGTTGACCGGTGGTGCTGTAGTTCCATTCTGGTTGTTGTATAGTGCCGGGTTGTTGGTAGGCGTTCGTTACCATTTGTCCGGGAAGCGTTAATGCATTGGTGATGTCGTCGAGATAACTGTTTCCGTATGGATCGAGAAACACGCTATTCCCAACGTTTCCGTTTGTTGAATCGTCGGTCACAAAGACGCTGCCTGTTGGCCCGGGGTTTCCGTCGGATTCGTGGTTCCCGGTTCCGGCGATGAATACGGATTGCGTCGGTTCGTTTTGCGAGTTGGTTACGCCGATCGTGCCATTCAGTGGGTTGTAGCTGGTGTATGTGAACACCCCGTTGCCGAACGCGTCTGTGAATACGCTTCCCTGCCGCCTGTTGGCGTTGGTGGTGGTGCCGGTCGTGATGTATGGGGAGTTGGTATCGTCGTATTTGATGCCGGTGAAATATGATAGTCCTTGCGGGTCTTGGAATACGCTTCCGCCGTATTTATCTTTGAAGATACCGTATGGGTTTGTGTTCAGTACTGCGTTTTGCCATTGGATAGTACTTCCCGTGGTGGTGCCGGTTTGCAGTGATTGTGCTTGGACCGGTGACCAGTCGAGGTAGCTGTTGCCGTTGGGTGATTCGAACACGCTGTATCCATTGTGGTCCATTTGTGTGGACCATATTCCCACGGCGGTTCCCGCCTGTTTCGTTGCGAAGTTGCTCTGAGCATATGCGGCGTTTCCGTGCACATTCCATTGTTGGTTTCCTAGGGCGTATGTCATCCCTGACGGTCCGTTGCTGGTGTTGAGCGCGTAGCCTAGATAGCTTGGTACTTGGTCCTGTTCGTATGCGTGGGGTCCCAGTTCCGCAGCGATAATGTTCAGATATGGGTAGTCAAAGCCGCTTGCTAAATTGCCGTTGTTACTGGCGTTCATGTTTGATAGACTTGGCGCTCCTCCGCTTATGGGGACTGTGCCCCACAGTGATGGAAGCAAGGTTTCGTATGTGTTTTGCATTTCGGTGCCGGGTACATTGTTGCTGTTAAGTTGTTGGAGTTGGGCAATCACTTGCCCGTAGTCGGCTGATCCGCTGGTGTATGCCCCGGCTCCCCTGGGACAAAGTGATATCAGCGCGATGATGGCGGTGGCGTAGGCGGCCGCTTTGCCGGTGCTTTGTAGGTGTGGCAGTATTTCGGAAATTGTTGTCTCGCTTTTTCGATTTCCGTTTCTGTGATCCAGTATTTGAATCTGCGGCGCGTTAGTTTTTTGGTGAATGGGTGTTCTCCGCGTTCTGCTTTCATCGCCTTTTTGTTGATCCGTAGTATCGTTGCGGATCGGTGTTTCAGTTGGAGTTCCGCAGCCGCTTCCGTTGTGTCGTAGTCGCCCCAAAGTGTCGGCATGGTTTATGTGCTCCTTGGCGTTTTGGGCCTGAAAATGGGTTCCAGAAGCGGTTTGTACAGCGTGGTGTACCAGAGCACTACGCCGATTAAAAAGCTTATGCTGTGCATATACTTCGCCTTTCATGTGTGACTCCTGTTATACCTCGCGTGTCCCTGCCCGGGTTGGCCGCGATTTGGTTAACCGGTGGCTGTCCCTACGTGGTCCAGCGATCACCGGCGGAAAAAGAACCTCGAAGCGTTACAGGGCGCTCCGTACCCGGTGGTAAATCCAGAAGGCCACGAACACCGTGGCTCCGACTGTCAGGCACGGAATGACAGCGGGATAGACCGCGCTGGCGACCGTGTTGATGATGTCATTGGGTCCCCAAGTCGGGGTTGCCAACGCGGTGGATGTGGTCGCCATCGCCTGTTGCGCACCGAGTGCGGCGGTGCCGATGCTGGCTCCCACTGCCACGATTGCGGCGTTGGCGTTGGATTTGACGAAACTTACGGCCTTCGTCTTAGCCGATTTGATGCGGTCAAACATATGACCTCCTTTAATGCGGTCCCGGGCAGGGATCGCGGGTTAGCTGATGGATGCCTGGACAAGTCGCCAGGCGTATGCTGTGCCTATGATTGTTCCCCATAGGCCAAATGCTGTTATGTATCCGCCGTAGATGGAGTTCAGGTCCATGTACGGTTCGAGTTGCCATGTCGTGTAGACCGGCATCGCGTCGTATCCGTTTGGGTCGGTCGTTGCCGGTGTTGTTTCTTGTACGGGCGTCGCCGGTGTTGCCTTGGCTATCGGCATTGTGCATGTCGGTAGTAGTAGCGTTGCCGTTATTAAGCATAGAAAGAGTGTCCATCGCATTTGGCTGGCTCCTTTCTTAAATCTTCCGTGCGTGTTGGTTGGGCCGCGGAGCGGCCTTCCTCGCCGGGGATGGCGAATAGCATCCCCTCTTGTAATGACAGTGCGTGCGTTTTTTCGGGGTTTTCATTGTGCGTTTGTCCTGGTAGGGGGGTAGTCGTGACATTTGTTATTTGGTCAAATTCCATTTCGATAGCTTGGTCTCGTAGTTGTACCTTGGCTTTCAGCGTGGCTATTTTTTCCTGTCGTTGTGCTATGAGCGAGTACCATTCTTCGGGGTGGTCTTTCTTCCATTCTGTGTACAGGTCGTTGATTTGTTCCTCGGATCGCATATCGAGGATTGCCGCGGCGGATATTAAGTTGCCGAACGCCTGGGCCAGTCGTTGGCGGGCGTTTGCTTGTGGGCGTGGGTACGGTCGATTGGGGGTGTCTGTTGTCCATGCCGTTGTTACTTGTTGCCAGTGTGGCGATATAGTTGTCCTGCTTTTCCGGTCGGCGTTTGTTGTGTTGAGTGTGAACCATTCTTCTGTTAAGTATTTCCAGATTGCTGGTATTTGTCCTGGCAGTGCGGTTGTTCCGTCTACGCGGAAGCATTTGAGTTTTTCGCGTCGGATTTGGAATTCGGTTCGTGTTACGTGTTTGGCGTATGGGTTGTTCCACAGGCTCATTTCCCACTGTTTTTCTGGGTGTATTTTGAGTTCCTCTTGTTTGTTGTATATGCGGACGTGCAGCAAGCTTCCGCCGTATCGTAAGCTTTGCAGTGTGGCGCCCTTGGATATGAGCCGTTCTACGTCTTGCTGGTGATCGGCGATTGCTTGTACCTTGCGTGCTCTGGTGATCCATAGCGGGGCGTGGTTGTGGTCGTAGACGTCCGTTATTGCCAGCGGTTGGGGTACGTGGGTGTCGGTCGTTAAGTGTAATTCGGACACCTTTGTCCAGATTGGATCTCCTCCCAGTTCTGCGATTGCTACGTTTATTTCGTTTTGGACTTGGGCTAGCGGTTGTCCGGCGATTGCCGCCGGGTATGCTTCGGCCATTGCGTTGGGTGTTTCTGGGCTGTATTGTTCCTCGGAGAAAAAGATACTTAGTTGTCCGTGTTGCAGTCCGTAACGGTACTTTTTCCGGCCGTATGGCAGGATCGCCCAAGTTTTTCCTGCTAGGTCGTATGGGTAGTCGTTGGCGTTTTTTCTTACTCTGTTTTGGAGTTCGGCCAGCGTTGGCAGTGCGTTCGTGTTCCACTGTATGCCGAGCCCGATTTTGATAGTATCGATTCCTCGCCAGATTGTGACTGGTGATTCCGTTTCTGGTTGTGGGTTGTCGGTGTACATCTTTGGGCTTCCGTAAGTAGGGTCCGGGGTACTTGCCTGTGCTCTGGGTTCTTTCGTTGCTTGCACGGGGTTTCGCCCGGTCCCGTTGTTAGTCGCTACAGCGGCTTTCATTTCGTGGCGCCAGTTCCTTGCGTTGGGAAGATTTTTCCGGGTGCGAAGTCTGTGAAAGATCGTCGCATCTTTTCGCTGTATTTCACGGCGAGTTGCCCGGTTAGCCGGATGTCTTTTCCGAAGTGTTTGGCGATTTCCGGGAATTCGCCTTCGGCCCTTGCGGTTGCCAAGCCGGATTCGATCTTGATGATGACCTCTTGGCAGTTGGGTTCTGGGTTGCCCTTGTAGTCGAGTGCGGGTTTGATCCCTTGTAGAACGCCGTGGAACGTGTATTCGCTCGCCATACTGTTTTCTCCTGTTCTGGCGGTGTTGTTGCGGTCGTGCGGGGGCTACATCGCCTCTCGCTGCCGCGTGTGTAATGGTTGGATCGTGGCGCGGGTTAGGTACGTGTTTAGGTACTGCCCGTGCTGTTCTTGTTTGATTCCTCCGATTGCTTCGATGTCTTGGCCGAGCTCCGGGGGTTGGTTGGTTGTGGTTATGCGGACGGTTCCATTTTGGTCGCGTATTGTCAGTACGTGTCCTGGCTTTCCGTTTTTGTCCGTCCAGCGTTCTACGTGGGTGACTGTGCCTGTGATGCAATAGGTCATCATGGGTTGGCCTCCGGGTTTGTTGTTTGGTATTTGTGTGGGTTTGGGTGTCGGTTGCATGTTCTGCATGGTTGGTCGGGGTCGTTTTGCATAGGGTCGATGCATTGGCAATGTTCGGGGTCAGTTGTTTCCGCTGATGATGGTGATTGGTTCTGCGGGCCTATCGCGTTCGGTTTTGCGTATTTCCGTGATGATCGTGTGCTCCGCGTGGAGTGGGTTCTGTCCGTGTCGTATGTTGGCTTTGATGGCAAGTTTTCGGTCGTCTCCGTAGTACAGGGGGCCGCAAACTGTGCAAACAGTGGTTGCGATTGTTGGCATGTGTGTATTCTCCTTGCCGCTTGTGTGATGTTATAGGGCGTGAAAGCGTCTCGTGCTTTGTATCTTTTTCCGTTCAGTTGGTTAATCCGGTGTGTGCCATAATGGCTTATTTCCGGGTTATTGTTAACGTCCGATAATATATGTTATGTTAAATTGTTGTAAATGTGAAAAATATAGGTACCATGACCTAACGAAATGGCCGTCTTGTCCCTGTGCATATGATCTGCTACGATTCTCTGCATCATGTTGCCTGCCGGCCAAGCAGCGTTTGCGGAACGTGATAAATGAGATTGGCATCCAGGTGCACCGATCATCTTGCTGATGCGACGTGGGGTGAAATAAATCCCATGAACCAGCCTGCCAAAGCGGGCATGTACGGTTTACTGCATCATTATAGTATAATCCCGGCGAAATAATCCGCTTTGAGCGGAAGCAGTATTATTAGAACTCTTTAGAACAGGAAAAATGGGAATGAATCATCCCCCGATTGTTGCGGTTGTTGGTGCCACGGGTGCGGTTGGCGTGGAATTTCTTCGATGCTTGGAAGAACGGAATTTTCCATTGGCTGAATTGCGGCTTTTTGCCTCGGCGCGCAGCGCTGGTAAATCGATGACATTTCGCGGACATTCGATACCGGTTCATGAGCTGACCGAACAGAGTTTTGCCGGTGTGGACATTGCCTTATTTTCCGCCGGTGGCTCGATCAGTAAAAAATTTGGCCCTATTGCCGTGAGAGCTGGCGCAGTTGTGGTGGATAACAGTTCAGCCTTTCGCATGACTCCGGATGTGCCGTTAATCGTTCCGGAAATAAACCCTGAACAAATTAACCATCACAAGGGCATTATTGCCAATCCCAACTGTTCGACGATTATTGCGATAGTGCCTTTATGGCCATTGCACAAAATAAACCGAATTACCCGGCTGGTAGCGGCGACGTACCAAGCGGCCAGCGGGGCGGGTGCCGCTGCCATGCAGGAACTGTTGGATGCCACGAAGGCCGCATTGGATGGCCTTGATTACCCCCCCACGGTGCTCCCCCACCCTTATGCGTTCAACGTTTTCAGCCACAACGCTTCGGTCGATCGCTTGACTGGCTACAATGAAGAAGAAATGAAGATGGTCAATGAAACGCGAAAAATCTTTGCTGATCCGGATATTCGGATTTCTGCCACCTGTGTACGTGTGCCGGTTTTGCGGGCTCATTGCGAAGCCCTCAACATTGAATTTACGTCCCCAATTGAAGCGGGCAAGGTTCGGGACATTTTATCGCGAGCCCCCGGCGTGAAGGTTGTGGATCAACGAGAAAAAAATTACTTCCCCATGCCGCGGGATGCTTCTGGCCAAGGCGATATTCTCGTGGGACGTATTCGCAATGATTTAAGTGACCCCACGGGGCGCAGCATTGCCATGTTTGTTGCCGGAGACCAATTGCTGAAGGGGGCGGCTCTCAACGCCGTGCAGATTGCCGAATTATTGGTGGCGAAAAACTGATTTTTCCAATCCGATGTGCTTTTTGGCATCAGAATATTTCGCAATGCCAGCACAACCATCTGTGCGGCAGTGCCGCCAGTAAACCCTGTTGGATGTTATCAAATGCCGGAAGGCCGATATAAACTCCTTGTCGCATACGACGGCACAGCTTATTGTGGCTGGCAGAGGCAGATAGAACCTGTCGTGACGGTGCAGCGCACGATTGAAAGGGCTGTCGGCTACATTGTTAATCATCCGGTCACGGTAATAGGCTCTTCACGCACAGATACCGGCGTACACGCGCAGGGACAAGTCGCCGAGATGACCGTCAACACGCATCTGGACGCAGAACGCCTTCGCTTGGCAATCAACAGTCGATTACCTGCCGATATTCTGATTCAAAAAATTGAGCCGGTGGACGAGGGCTTTAACATCCGCAGCGCCAAAAGTAAGCGTTACCGCTATTTAATCTGGGCGGATAGAGATCGCCCGGTTTTCTATCGCCACTATGTCTATCATCATTGGCGCCGTCTGGAAATGCCGGTGATGCAGGAAGCGTGTAAACTGTATGAAGGTAAGCACGACTTTATCGCCTTTCGCGGGAGAAAAGATGATCGACAAACGACGGTGCGGGAGATTTTTAATTGTAGTATCCATCGTCGTGGACCGATAATCATATTTGCTGTGGAAGGCAGCGGGTTCCTGTATCACATGGTGCGTACCATGGTGGGTACGGTGCTCGAAATTGGCCGCGGCCAAGGTGCCGCGAACCGCATATCGGAACTCTTGGCGTCGGGGGATCGCGGAGGAGTTGGCCCATGTGCTCCAGCGACTGGATTATGTCTGCAATGGATTCGCTTTTAATGTGTCGGACTATTAAAAACAGCCCATTGCCATCATGGACGATACCACATTGAAAATTGTACACGTCATCACACGTTTGATTGTTGGCGGCGCACAGGAGAACACCATCCTGACGTGCGAAGGCCAGCACCGCCTTGGACACGATGTAACGCTGATAACCGGCCCAAGCAGCGGACCGGAAGGCTCGCTGATGGCAAGAGCAGGCGATGGTGGCTATCGGGTCATTGTGGAAAAAAGCCTGATTCGCAGCCCGCATCCGATCATTGATGCGCAGGCCTACCGAAAACTCAAGCGGCTGTGCAATCAACTGCGGCCAGAAATTGTCCACACCCATTCCAGCAAGGCTGGCATTCTCGGCCGCCTTGCGGCATGGAATTGCAAAGTTCCAGTTGTGGTACATACCATTCATGGACTGCCTTTTCACCCGTATCAATCCAAATTCACGAATACCGCATGGATTGCACTTGAGCGTTTCGCTGCCCGACGGTGCCATAAAATCGTCTGTGTTGCCGACGCCATGACTCGCCAAGCACTGGAGTGCGGCGTTGGAAAGCCGGAACAATTTGTGACGGTGTACAGCGGCATGGATATTCAACCGTTTTTATCCTGTGCTGATCGTGGCGATGTGGCTCGCCGTAAACTTGGAATTACGCCGGACCGCATTGTCATGGGAACGATCGCCCGATTACAGCCACTTAAAGGGCATGACGACCTGCTGTCTATCGCCGCGGATTTGTTCAAAGCGCAGCCACGTTTAATGTTTCTCTGGATTGGTGATGGCGTATTTCATCCGCGGATCATGGCCAAGATACAAAGTGCCGGGTGGCAGAATCGTTTTATTCTAACCGGCCTGGTGCCCCCCGGAGAAGTTCCGGAATTAATTCCCGCGATGGATATGATGGTGCATCCCAGTTATCGCGAAGGCTTGCCGCGCGCGGTGGTGCAGGGACTCCTGGAAGCGGTTCCGGCGATTGTATATAACTGCGACGGAGCGAACGAAGTATGTATCAGCGGACAGACAGGAATTCTAGTGGAACCTGGAAATTTACCCGAGTTGCAATCCACAATCCTTCAATTGGCCGAAAATGCGACTTTACGCCGCGCGATGGGTATGAATGGAAAATCGCTGGCCGCGACAAGATTTGATGCCGATGGGATGGTTGATCGACTGATGGACGTTTATCAGAAAGTCCAAGGAGAACGTAATGTTTAGTAAGCGTACGGGATGCCTCCGATTGGCTGGTATTTATTTATATATAATTATCAGCGCCGTACTGCTTACTTTCGCGCCGGCGATATCGGCCCAAAAACTGACATTTGTATCCGGCCAGCCTGCGAGTCGCCTGCAGTTTCAAGTACAGCGGCTTGATAATCAGGTTGGAAATCTGCTGCTTAACATTCCAATGGGAACTGGCAGTGCCACATCCCCCGCTGAAGTGGAGGAAACCTATCGACTGGTGATTCGGCATCTTTATCAATCAGCAATTCAATGTAAAAATCGAAATTTGCGTTCAATGATCGTTCTTAAAGCCGATCAGCTTTATGCCGGACTATCCGATTTTGACCAACAAGCTGTGGTACTGCTTTCACCCGCCAATTCGAATTACGCCGCTATCGTTCAGGGTTGCCGAGATTTCTACCGAGCCAGTGTTCATGTGAATATGGCCATAACCTCCGTTGGTACACTTAATAATTATCTTCATAAATTGCTTAAACCATTGGCTCCGATGGCGCAAATGGAATTTACAGGTGCGTCAGCTCCGATGGTCTGGCCTGTGCCGCCTGCATCCCAAACACAATGGCGTGGCCGTGCATCCGCAACGGCGTTACCGGATATTGGCGCGGAAATTCATGCTTTGCGGCATGCCACTATTTCACCGGAAATGCGTTCTGTTGTGCGGTCGATACTTCAGGAACTTCAGCATGGAATAAAAAACTCCGGCACACGCCGACAAAGCCTCATGTATTATCAGGTTATTCTTCGCTGTGTGAACCTTGCGGAACATCTGCAGCAAGGCAAGGTATTATCACCGCATGCCCGATCACAATTTAGTCATCGCCTGATGCTGGGATTGTTGTTTTTCAAGGATCCGCGCACACGTTCCAGCGCCGCGCGTAAACTCGAATTTATCAGCACCGTGGTTGGTTCTCTGGAGCTGCTTCAGACCGCCCCGCTGCCCGTAAAGGCACAAAGTGTTGTCAGCCAGTGTGTACATAACACGATAATGCAATTACAGATAGACAATAACACATCTCGTTATACCGATGATCTTCAAGCGTTGGATCAACTCCTGATAAGACAAAGTGTGTTGGCCCAGATCCTGCAACACGATCATGCAGCTTACACGAACCTTGCGTGGCGACAAATTACCGATGATGGAAATAAAGACCTTCAAGGGGTGATAAAGGCGCTGAAACATGGCGTTAGCCGCGGTGCGATTCAAACGTATATCCACCGTGTTACCGAGCTTTCGCAGAATATAAACCGACTTGTCGCCATGCGTTCCTCAGCGCAACAGGCACTGCTCTATCACCCGGAACCTGCCGATGGCATAAAACGCAATATGCACCGCTGGGCGCGTCATATAGGCATGCATCCGTATGAGACCGGTAATGCGGCAAAAAGTTTTGACCGATTCAATCAGGTGCTGGAGATACTTGCCGCGACTCATCGCGAAATGGCGGCACAAGGGCCGCACAAATTACTCGTTCGCCTCTCCGGGGGCCGTTATCAACGCTTTGTCACAGTATTCCTTAAAACGCAGCGCGATCTTGTCAACGCACTGGCACATCCGCAATTGGCTTCCGAAGCACTGGTGCGGCGGCTTAATCGCCAGCGTTTGATTTTCAAAACCAGCTCCGAGTTGGCCTATCTACTGAAAAAACACAACCCTATGCTTAGATTGAACCAATGGGCCGCATGGCACATCAACCTGCCGGCTCAAAAAACACTCCTTAATCAATTTGAACAGACGATGTCCTTTGAGTTTCATCTCGCAACGAGCCGTAAGCCAATGTCATCGGAAGCCTGGGCAGGCTTCTCGGCGGTAGCCGCCCCAATCACAACACTCGCCGACGCCTGTCAAATGTTGCTGCCGGAACTCAATGCTCCGCTAACCGCATGGTCTACGGGTTGGCTTCAGGCCTATTCACAGCAGCCAGCGAACACCATTTACCACAATGAGCTATTTTCTTTCAGTCAAGCCTGTATGTTCTTTAACAGTGCCGAATATCAGAATACTCGTGGTAATTCCCAGGCGGCAATTAAGCTGTTTAACTCCGGATTAAACGCCATACGGGGGAAATAATGGCAGAGCTTATTTGGGCGATTTCAACGCCCAAACCTTAAAATCACGATACTCCCCCACCGTGCCAGCCATTCAAAAGGAATTAAAAGGCAAATGCTTTTGCCAATCAGGCCGATAAAAAAAGTAGGCGAGCGCCATAGGGAGGCTCGCCTACCGGAGGGGAGAGAAGGCAAAGTAAAATCCAAATTAGCGCGAAGAAACTTAACAGGACTGGTCTCTCTCGCACTACAGATTTAGACTATAAACCCGATTGGGTCGAGTTGCAAGATTTTTTGGCGTTTTTCTTGGAAGGCGCAAACAATGCGCTCTCGATGTTCGCCGATTGCCGCAAAGTCCGCTCGCGGATAGGCTGAAGCTAATTGAATTGCCGCTTTTGCGGTGATGGTATCATATCCATTACCGCACCGGCGTAATGTAACAGGAAGCATCGGGCGGTATATCCGGGGTGTTAATACAGGAGATGGCACAATTGATTATCACCATTGATGGGCCGGCAGGATCGGGAAAATCCGCAACTGCGGAGCAACTGGCCCAACGCTTGCATGTTCCGCATCTTGATACCGGTGCCATGTACCGGGCGGTGGCACTCAAAGCGCTGCAAGACGGAATTTCTGCGGAAAATCCGGATCAGCAACGCATTGGCCAACTGGCCATCGCCATAGATCTGAGTTTTGACTGGAATACTCATCCGGCTAAAGTTCTATTGGATAAACGCGATGTTTCCAGCGACATTCGCAAGCCAGAAGTTACCGCAATTGTGTATATCGCTGCTGATAACAAGGTCGTGCGCTCTGAGCTGGTGCGACAGCAACGGCAGATTGCCGCCCAGGCCGGTTCGCTGGTCACCGAAGGCCGCGATCAGGGAACGCTGGTATTTCCCGATGCGGATTTCAAATTTTATCTCGATGCGGATATAAAAGAGCGGGCGCGCAGACGCTTAGCGGAACTCACTCGCAAAGGAATCGCCACGGATCCGCAGGCATTATTGGCCGACATGCAAGCCCGGGATCAACGGGATAAAAGCCGTGGCGTCGGTGCGCTGTTATTGGCCCAGGATGCAATCGTATTAGATACCACCGCCATGACGCTGCCGCAGGTTGTTGACGCGATGGTAAAAATCATAGGAAGCAAGAGCAATGGATAATACTCCCCCGCCAGTTCCACTGCCCATACCGGACGCATCTCCGGCCACGCTCCAGCCGCAAGGTTCTGAGGCTTCCCCACCGCAGCCCGTTGGCCAAAAGCGTGTGGAATATGTTTATCGGGGCGAGGGCAGCGGCTGGTTGCAGGTATTTTTATGGACACTTGGCAAAGTCTTTTTACAATTTTTCAGCGTGCTGTGCTTTCATGTGCGGGTGGCCGGGCGGGAAAATGTACCGGCTAAAGGAGCGGCCCTGCTGGTAACCAATCATCAAAGCATGTTGGATCCGTGGATGATCGGAATTGCACTTCACAGACAGATTCATTTCATGGCGCGCGAAAGTCTCTTTAAAGGCGGCCTCGGACAATATATTTTTGAAACCACCAACGCGTTCCCCGTGCGGCGGGGTCGGGCGGATTCCACCGCCGTGCGCGAAGCAATCCGACGACTTCAATGCGGCTATCTGCTGAATTTATTTCCTGAAGCCACACGTACCTTTGATGGCACTATCGGCCCCATTGCCGCCGGTGTGGCGATTATTGTGCATCGGGCCAAGGTGCCGGTGATTCCCGTCGTTATCGACGGTGCCTTTGAAGCATGGCCCCGCGATCGCAAATTTTTCCGCTATTCGGGAATTCGCGTGCGCTATGGCAAGGCAATTCCATACGACGAACTTACGAATTTATCCGCTGATGAAATTTCTGTGCGCATCCGACGGGAAATGATTGACTTGCAGAAAAAGCTTAAATCGGTTCACGCCGCCGCTTCCGAGGCAAGATTTCAAGCCGATCTGCAAGCCGGGAAAAAAAGGCTCATCGTGTCCAATGAGTTATCGGCATAAGGCCGCGCATTGATTGCCGAATGTATCAGTAACAATCGAAATTACCCTAAGCCTCTTTTCCGGGTAACGACATAAGATTGCCGACTTTCAGCTAATGCAAGCCTTACAGCAAGCCGAGCTGCAACAGTGCCGCATCGGACATGCGGTCCTTACTCCATGCGGGTTCCCAGACCAGATTAACTTTCGCCATTTTTACATCTTCCACGCTTTCCACCGCCTTCTGAACGGCCGGCGGCATGGAACCGGCGACGGGGCATCCGGGGGCAGTGAGCGTCATGTCTACTGTCACTTCTTTTTCCGCGGATATGTCGATGCGATAAATCAGTCCCAGGTCGTAAATGTTTACCGGAATTTCCGGATCAAAAATAGTCCGCAACTTTTCCACAATGGATGCTTCCAAGGCCTTGTTCTGCAAGGCGTCGGTAATGGTGGTGCCGGTAATCGCCTCGGCGGAGGCGGCGGAGGGCGCGGCCGCAGCGGTGCTTGCGGCGGGTCCGCTGGAATTAACAGGCAGCTTCACCGCATGCGGATTTTTGAATACAAACCCGCGGCCAGAGGGCGCATCACGAAAATCAATTTCCGTGCCGTCCAAGCTCGGAAAGCTCATCGGGTCGGCAACAACGGTGATCTCCATCGACTGCCCGACCACATCATCCTCATGCCGAACTTCGGTCAAATCCAGCAGATAATTAAATCCTTGCGCATTACGGCCTTTAATACCCACTCGCAAAACAGCCTTTTCTCCCATCCCCTGATCTTTGAGAATCTTTTTGATTTCCGCCGCGGCTATTTCAGTTAACGTAATGGGCATGGGATGTCCTTTGTAAAAAATTTAGAAGTCAAGGGTTAGAATGGCAATCGCTCAAAGGCCGGTAGGTTGGTGAGTCATGCTGCTATTTTTCAATCGCCAACACTGGAAAGCTTCTTCTGCTTCCAGATACTAACTGCTAACGCATTGATTCACTCCGTCGAAACCGGCCGGTGCTCATTTTTAATCGCGGCCTGCAAGGTATGCCAGGGCAGCGTGGCACATTTAACACGTACCGGAAATTCCCGTACACCGGAAAAAACCGCCAACTTATCCAGCGACTCAATATCCGGTTCATGATCCATGGGGCTGGTAAGCATGGCATGAAACCGTTCAAACAACGGCTGCGCTTCCGTGAGTGTTTTACCCTTGAGGGCCTCGGTCATCATGGAAGCGGAGGCTGTGGAAATAGCACAACCACTACCTGTAAAACTGATGTCTTCAATGACTCCATTGTTAATTTTAAGGAAGAGTTTAATTTTGTCACCGCAAAGAGGATTATGGCCATCCGCGCTGGAGGTGGCATCCAGCATTTCATGCTTGTTCCGCGGCTTGCGGGTGTGATCCAGAATGGTCTGTTGATATAAATCGCGCAGATCAGACATTAAGCAAATACCTCTTTGACTTTTTCAATGGCTGCGGCAAGCCGGTCAATATCCTCGCGGGTATTATAAAACGCCAATGACGCCCGCGCAGTGGCGGGAATATTATAGCGGTCCATCAGCGGCTGGCAGCAGTGATGCCCGGTGCGAATGGCCACGCCTTCACCATCGACTATCGTGCCAATGTCATGGGGGTGAATATTATCCATCACAAAAGAAATAACCGCGGCCTTTTCCGGGGCGGTTCCGATGATGCGCAGACCGGATATCTTTTCCATCTTTTCCGTGGCATAGGTCAGCAGTTCATGTTCATATCGGGCAATAGTGTCCATGCCGATACCGGTAAGATAATCAATCGCCACGCCCAAGCCGATGGCCCCGGCAATGTGCGGTGTGCCGGCTTCAAATTTATGCGGCACTTCATTCCATGTCGATCCGGCAAAAGACACAGTGCTGATCATATCGCCGCCACCCTGATACGGCGGCATTTTTTCCAGCAGATCATGTTTGGCCCACAAAGCGCCAATGCCGGTTGGCGCGCAGAGTTTATGACCAGAAAACACAAAAAAGTCGCAACCGATTTTCTGCACATCAATTGCCAAATGCGGAATCGATTGTGCACCGTCAATGAGCGATGGAATGCCCCGGGCGTGCGCGGCGGCAACAATGCGTTCAACAGGATTAATGGTGCCCAGAGCATTGGAAACGTGTGTAAGCGCTACCAAACGTGTGCGATCAGACAGCAGGCTCTGATAATGCTCCAGCGACAATTCCCCGGTGTCGGTAATGGGGATTACCTTAAGGATCGCACCAGTCCGCTGGGCCAATAATTGCCAGGGAACAATGTTGGAATGATGTTCCATTTCCGAAAGGATAATTTCATCGCCGGAATGGATATTGTCCATGCCCCATGTTGCGGCCACCAGATTCACAGCTTCAGTGGCACCGCGTACAAATACGATCTCTTTGGCGGAAGGAGCATTGATAAATTGCGCGATCTTTTCCCGGGCACCTTCATACGCGGCAGTGGCATCAGCGCTTAATTTATAGACGCCACGATGGATATTGGCGTTGTAATTGGTGTAATAACGGGCGGTGGCGGCAATAACCGCCTGCGGCTTCTGGCTCGTGGCGGCATTGTCCAGATACGCCAGCGGTTTCCCATGCGATTGCGTTTGCAACAGCGGAAAATCACTACGAATAGCCACAATGTCAAACGCTTCGGGTTTGACGGACTTTCGGCCGGCAGGTTTTTCGGCGGTGGTGGTCATGATTTCGCCTGATCCAGATGCAACCGATGCAATTCGGCAGCAACAAACTGTTCCAGATATTCTCTTATGCCGGTATGCCATATCCGTAACAGCACATCGCGGGCAAAAGCGTAGGTCAATAACGCCCCGGCATCCGCGGCGGTGACGCCGCGCGACCGAAGATAAAACAATTGTTCATCATCCAGAGGCCCCGTGGTGGAACCATGCGTGCATTTCACGTCATCGGCGTAAATTTCAAGCTGCGGCTGAGAATTCATCACCGCATCATCAGAAAGCAGAATGGTTTTGCTGGTCTGCTTGGAGTCGGTTTTCTGCGCATCTGGCCGAACCAGAATCTTGCCCCGGAATACCGCACTGGCGTGGCCACCAAGCAGATTTTTATACAATTCATGACTGG
>JAJZVR010000299.1 GCA_021847065.1 Planctomycetota bacterium
TGTGTGGCAAATTGTTGCGGCTGATGGTGCCGGGGATTTGGTCAATGCTGCTGCCAATATGTCGGGAATTGTGATAACTGCCCGTGGGGGGCTCATATTCCGGCGTGTAATCGCGTAGAAGTTTGTGGTAAAGCGCCAGTATCCGCCCAGAATCCCGCGTGGCTTCCGGAGAGTTGTCATATCCGGTGCCACGAATATATTCAAAAAGCTCGTAGATTGTGCTGGAAAGTTGCAGCATTGAATTGTTATCGCGATTGGTACCAATCAAGTGCGGAAGCGGGAACTGCTTTTCCGCCAGATACAACTGAATAGCATGACAAAACGCCACTTTGAACGGATCATCTTTGCCCCGCGCCCGGCGTTTGAGCAGGTAATCGCCCTTTTCCGAGCGTATAAGCAGTTTTGGGGCTTTTCGTGAGCCTCGGGCGTACTCTTTTACGGTGCTTATTACACCAATATCATAGTGACTCAGCACCACTGCGAGTTCTTCAGTTCCGAATTTTTCCCGTTCGCTCATGATTTTCACCGCAAACATAACACGCGGTTTCTTAATGATGATACTAATCATGAACGTATATATGTCAAACGACGCCCAATAAAACATCATAGAAGATGGCTTAAATTGCAAAACTCAGGCACAAACTGTTCGTTTTTGGGATTTTTGTTTAATGAACCCCGCCTTATGCTCGCCCCATGACCACAATTCCCAGTTCATCGGCCAGTTTCAGCAGTTCCGGCTTGTCAAGCATAATGGTTCGCCCGGTTTCTACCACTACCGCTGCGGCACCTTGTTTTTTTAGCCGCTCAATGGTCGCCGGTCCAATGGTCGGGACGTCAAATCGCATGTCCTGATTCGGATTACTGGCCTTGCACAGCACCCATCCGCCGCGCTTACACAAAGCACCGGCGCGTTCAATCATCCGGTCTGTACCTTCCACCGCTTCCACAGCGATAATTTCTCGGTCTTTACACGCCAGACTTTGACCAATTAAAAGGGTATTGACCTGCCGCAACATTGGCCACGCAAAATCCACATCCGCAAGAATCCCCGCGCCGGGCTGGCAGCGCGTCATGACGCCGGATGAGGCCAATAATTCCGGGATATACGGTAATGCGTCCATTATTTCCACTCCGCCACTGGCCAATTCATCCGCCACTGCGCGCAGCAACCGGTCGCTGCGTTTGTCATGCCGCAGCCGCACCAGCCATAGCCGAGCTGTACGCCAGTCCGGCAAATATCGGAACATGTGAAAGCGATCATACATTCTTTCCTTGGCCACCCGTCCAACCATCACCGTCCGCCGGGCACCTTGGCGCCGCAACACGCGAATCCATTGATTCAAACGGATCAAGCCTACCCGATAAAACGCATCACAGAGTTCCGTGAGTTCCGCCTCCTGGCTCTGACCGGAAAGCCCCAGGCAAATCACCGGATGCCCCGAAGCCTTAAGTCCGCGCGCCACGGCAATGGGCAGTGTACCCTGTCCGGCGATCAAACCAATGGGTTCCGCATCAGCCGATGGCATGGTCAGGTCCCTTGTCTGCAAGCCGAGCTTCAACGGATCGGGCGTGGGCGTCAAAGCCCTCCGTCCGGGCAAAATCACAAATGGCACCGCCTACTGTCTGCAACGCGCACGCGTCGAAATGCACCATGCTGATGCGTTTGCGGAAACTTTCCGCTGATAGTCCGCTGAAAAATCGCCCGGTGCCGGAGGTGGGCAAGACATGCGACGGTCCCGCGAGATAATCTCCGGCGGCCACCGGCGTATAGGCCCCGATAAATATCGCACCGGCATGATGGATTTTATCCGCATCGCCCCGGGCATCGCGTGTGGTGATCTGCAAATGTTCCGGCGCAAAATCATTGACCATCTCAATGGCCGCATCCATATTTTTTGTAACAATCAGGGCGCTGGCATATTCCAGAGCTTTGGTGGTAATTTCGCGGCGCGGCAATACCGCCAGCTGTACCTCCAACTCCTGTTGAACCCGTTGGGCCAAAGCCAGGCTGGCTGTTATCAGCAGACAACTGCCGGGGGCATGTTCCGCCTGTGCCAATAACTCGGCGGCCACAACGCGTGGATCAGCCGAATCATCCGCCAGAACAATAACTTCACTGGGACCGGCAAAGCTGTCAATATCCACAATTCCAAAGAGTTCTTTCTTGGCCATTTGTACGTAACTGTTACCGGGGCCTACAATTTTATCGACTGCGGCAATGCTTTTGGTGCCAAAGGCCATCCCGGCGACAGCCTGCGGCCCACCGATGGCATATACTTCACGCACGCCCAGTCGAGCCGCCACCGCCAGCACCGCCGGTGCTACCGCTCCGCCGCGCATGGGGCTGGCAATACAAATGCTTTTTACCCCCGCCACCTGCGCCGGTACTACAGTCATGACCACCGTGGACGGGTAGGCACCGGCTCCGCCCGGCACATAAACGCCCACTCGTTGCAGCGGCTCATAGCGTACTGCCAGCATGGCCGCATCGCTTTTGCTTCCTGCGGGCCGAATGGGAGGCGGTGTTGCGGGAAGCGTGGCCTGCTGATACCGCCGGACATTGGCAATGGAAATATCCAAAGCCGCCAGAAACTTCGCGTCCGCCGCATGCAGTGCCGCATCTATCTCCTGCTGCGGCACACGCAGATGTTGCAGCGAAAATTCCGGATAATCAAAGCGCCGTGTGTACTGAATAATTGCGTCATCCCCTTGGCGGCGAACATCGGCAATAATCCGCTGCACTTGAACGGTCAGGCTGTCGCCCTGCGCATCAAGACCTGACAACAGCATGGGAGCCAGTGATAAGCGTTCTTTTATCCGGGACAGTTTTTCGTGTCCGTCCGGCTGATCGGCTCGAACAATCGCAATTGCCTGCATGAGATTCTACACTCCAATGTACCTCATTGGATTATAGCGTTTTTGTGGAGAATCGGCAGGGTGCTATGGTTCACATTTATCGGGGGGCAATTTTGGCACTGTGCACAGCTTTGGCCAACTTCCAGGTGGCGCTGACTGTAATGGCATTTCCGGAGCGGATAATTCCGAACATGGCGGTAGGGGGGGTAACATTAAAATCACGCATCTTGAGCTTTACCAGCGTTTGCACGGTCAGGCTGCCATTGGCCAGCGGACCAACGCGCAATGTCATCGCTTCTTTGCGCATGATCCCATTGATTTTCAGCAATCCGGCGGTGCGGAAAAGATAGGTGCCAGCGTTTGATTTCTGCTGCGGCTGGAGCTTTGCGTGCGTTACAATAAACGTGATTGTCGGATGCTGCTTGCGGTGCAGCGCGTGCATAATCGTATTGGTCATGCCGCTGCCATCACTTCCTTTCAGCGTTGCCACGGGAATGCTCAGATGCAGCAACTCAATGCTTATGGCCTGCCCGAGGTCTGCGCGCCAATGTCCGGAGAGAATCACCTTTCCATTTAACGTGCTGCTAGTTACTGACCAGTCATGTAAGGTTGAATGTCCGCGCACCACTACCTTACTGCCGGGAGCGCCTATGTACAGCGTGCGTTTTACCGGGCAGCGCACACGAGGTGTAGCCACAGTTGCGCTGGCTAATTCTGCCGATGCATCCAGTGGAGCAAGCTTTCCGGACACGGCAAGTGGTGGGGGTGTTTGGGCTTGTGTCAATGAAATGCTGCCGCCGTCCGAAAAATAGGCCGCGACTGCCGCAGCGTTCACCGTTGTAACCGCTGTGCCAAAGCATAGGCTCAGTGCCAGCAGAAAAGTCCAAGAATGCCCATTCCAAGCTGATATCGTAGACCGCATGTCGCATCCCCTTTTCTGGAAGCCACAGATCATGTAATAGTATAGCCTGAAAAATCAGCCGTGTTTTACAGTAATTTCAGTATTGATCAGGCCGGATGGTACGGCGTTAGGTGATACGGCATTAGAACTGGTGCTTCCGGTTGCGGCGGAGTTATCTGATATTTCGGCCGAGTTGCTGGCGCCGGGAAATTTGCCGTCGCTTTGGCAGGGTGAGAAGCTTACCGTGCAGGCGGTGCTGGATTATTTTTCGGGCCAAACGGTCGTGCAGGTGGATATGGGCGGTTATCCATTGCAACACCGTCATCATCACGCCGGGTATTGTGCCCGGGGGGCGTTTTCGCCGGGAGCCACCGGAGCCGGGTAATTCTGCGCGGCGGTGGGCGAAACATGGCCATGGGTTTGCATCCCGGCGAGGCTGATGGGACCTTTATTCATGATTTACCTTTACGCCTAGGAGTTGCCGACGACCGCTTTTTGGGGGCTATGGCGGGTTGTTTTTTGGTGGCCTTACCCGGTGGGGCGGATTTAGGGTTGATACGCCGTTGGGG
>JAJZVR010000027.1 GCA_021847065.1 Planctomycetota bacterium
CGTCCGTGATGCAACATACCCATCCTTGGACTCCTTCATTCACAAATAAACAGTCCCAATATCTATCGGAAAGTGCCACCGTAACCGTGCAGAAATTGTGACAGTTATTGATGCGCCGATCCTAAGTAGGAACGCATAACAATTCGTTGGCATAGTAGCCATATAACTGCCTTTTTATACAGCACTTACACTTTAATTGCATCTAATCCGGAGTTTTGGAGAGAAAAATACATAACTCATTCTGTAATAACGATTTATATCAATTTTCAACTTCTTGGCACTGGAACAAGACCCTTCGAAAATCAAGGAAATTTGTGTTTTTTACATGGGTACACTTTGCCGCCGAAAAACCACCCCATGGCTCATCAAATACAACACCATCAAGGGTTTTCTCTTCTGGAAATGAAATTCTCGTGGCTAAACTCCGGTCTAATGATTCATTCTGCGTTCCTACTTAGTCCATCCAACCCATTTTTCTTAGCATTCCTTATCAGGTCCTCTGGATCGCTAGCACTGTCGCGAGAAAACCAAGTATGGCAATGTAAATCAATACGAATAGACATAATTTTTCCTTTTATCCCACGTCAATTTAAGAACCTATGGGGTGATCAGATGTATCAGTGTGGCAAGGTGCACCTTTTTATTTCAGCCTTTTCATCGATCTGGATAAGTTACTGTGGCACCATTCTCTTACGCCAGTTGGCAATGAATATCTCTCCGATTCAACAACCCGATATGCCTTATTATCTTTGTATTCTTTATTTTATCCTCTCGTAAATTAGAGTAGCATTACTTACGAATGATAGAAAAAGGGTAACCGTTCACAGCATCGCGGAAAATGTCTCCCCGAGTCCCGGCGCGCCGGGAATAACCCGGTGCCGTCTTCTCGACCGCGCACACATTCACCGTCACGCAGTCAATACGGCACCGTCCCGATGCGTCGGGAACGGTGCTCTGGAAAGCCTGCCGCCGCCGCGCCGCCATGAACGCTTACGAAAAAGGTAACGATGGGCCCCAATATGTGGTGCATGATGCTTCCATTTCTACTATGTCGTGCTCTCAGCTCCAGCCAAAATCGCCAAAAACTTCGCCCTTTTGGGTTACTTGTTATCGCTTTCTATGCCACAATCCGTCAGATTCTTCGTCCCGGCGCGCCGGGACAAAGATTTTTGTATAGCGTTTTCCGGCACACTTCTTCAAAAATCCGTTCCATCCGTGTTATCCGCGGCCCATCCCGTTACCGCGAACTCCGTGTGACATTTTGGTTGCGGCCATGCCGCGCTGGGCATACCTGCCATTGCTATATATATATATATCATTACTAATTTCGTTGCTTTTATAAGCCAAATCCTGTTCTAAATGAAGCAGATCACAACCTTTATGGGTCCGTAATCATAACATTATGAAAATACCGAACTGATTTGATGTACAGAAACAAACATTCATGTCGTTCGACACAATAAACCCTGACCAGAGTAGTAATATAGCTAAACAGACTCATATGCTACCTCCGTAAAACTCAGGCATTATTATCCTGTTTTCATACTTATGGCGATGATGCCATAGACTCTCATGCAGCGTCCTTGTAAAATTTATTTTTCAAATATACCAACTAAAACGCCTTTTGTTAGAACATGACCTGTCATTTTTCTTAGTAGCTCATTGCGTCGCAGTGGATAATTAATATTCAATCTTGTATTAAGCGCAAATATTTCAAAAAAATAACGATGAGGTCCATGGCCTTTAATTGGTCCAGGGCCGATGTAGATCGTATTCCAAAAGGTATTTTTACCGATACGAAAGCTGTCCATGGAAGTATTCTGTACAAGATCATTCTTATTTGGAATCGCTCCCTCTGGTAATTCTGACCGCAACCCCAAATTATATACAATAGCATGCACAAAAGGAAAAGGTAGAGGAGCATCCGGGTCTTCAATAATTAAAACGGTATCTTTGGTTTCGCTCGGTAGGTTTTGCCATTGTATAGATGGGAATAAATTGTCCCCATACTGTGTGTATCTATCTGGTATATGGCAACCATCTAGAAAACCTTTACTCATCACCTGAATGGTTGCAGGTATACCTGCGAACTCCTTATTATACATTAACAATTTTGCACTGCCTGCCCGTACGCGCCTCAGCAATCGTCCCAACATAAATTACCTCCAATAGACTTAAAGACCATCACTTTGCACCGTAGAGCGTCACTTTCAAGATAAAATACCACCTGATTAGCACGATGATTCCGCTGCCCGAAGCCAGCGCACGGGTCGCGGACCAATATTGGCGACCGCGCGCAGCAAACTCATGGGTAACGTGGCCAAGTTGAAACGGCGGTTTGACTCCCAGATATTCCGCCATTTGCGCCGCTTGCGCATCGACAAGTTCATCGGCCTCGGTAAATACCCGATGCACCAGATTCAACTCCCTATTGGTTGTCAGCACCGGTGCGGTAAAATTGCTGGATCCCACCATCGCCGCAAATGGCCGCAGCCGATCCCCATAATTCCCCGGCCCCACTTGATCCTGATGAAATATATAAGCCTTGGCGTGCAGAAACCCGTGCTGAAACAGCCGCACCTGCACCTTCGGGTCCCGCAGGAACGCAATCAAATCCTCCACCAGCCGCACCGTATCTTCGCTGAACGCCAAAGCGTTCAACTCCGTCAGCAGTTGCTGACTGGCGTGCAAACCCAAATCCGCTCCACCTTCCGGCTCGCTGCCTAAAAGCAACCGCAACGCGCCCGCGCCGTGCAGGCCATCTTTAAGAAGTTTCCACCCACTGATTGAAAAATACGCCGACGCGATATCCGCCGGGCAACCGCGGCAATGCTCCAGCATGCCGCCCAACACATCCGTCGCCCGCGTGTTCTGATTATCAATACAAAAAGGCAATTCCATAAATTCCATGCCCCATTCTACCGGCGGCCGGAATGTATGGCGAACGGTCACCTTATTGAGCCCGCAAGCCTGCCCGGATAACGGTTATCGGCAGACCACGTTGACCTGCATTGCCCACTATACCATTATTGCGATCGTGGTGAACTGTCTGGCTCCAAGTCAGAAATCTGCACCCAATTAAATGTAGCGGCCAATTTTTTCCTCCCGGCGTGATCCTCCAGATAGGTGGATGCGGACTTTATAAGGCAATGCGCCTCATCATCTGTGGTCGGATCGTCATGAACCGTAAAGCCAGCCGATTCAATCGCTTGCTTGCGGGCATAACCGATGCGCGAATCCGGTCCCGTTCTGCGAAGGTCAAGCACCCGCCGAGCATGTAGGGGTAGGCTTCCAAGTGTGGCCTTGCTGACCGAAATACCTGCCTCAAGTTCTCCGGTTTCCCTGTCCCTGCGTAGCGTAAAATTTTCACTTGTTATGCGCGGAGGAGGTTTTCCCTGATACAGCGTCCCGCCGGGAATGTGCCGTAGCAGCACGATCTCATCAGCATCTGTCACAACTCCCGTCATAGTGCAGTTCTCCGATGTTTACAGAGAGCTGAACCGGGGCAGAAGTCTCAGAAAAACCAAATCATCCTCCTGGAGCGGACGCCCATCGTGACAAATAATGCCCTGAATGAATTCTGTGGCGTTATTTGTGCTGTATACAAAGGTTGCAACGCCTGGGGTCTCCAGTTCCACTTCCATATCCTCTCCGCGGGTCTCACGTTGCCAGGCCAATAGAATGCCCCCATTGGGCGTGGGACGAATGTACGGTTCGGCAATAGTTGGCGCATGCCGCAATATTTCGTCAATCAGGCCTGCGGCGGAATTCAGAATATCCACCTTCGGAACCAATCCGCCCTCGCCGTCCCAATTTGGCGCAAGAGAACCAAGTTGACGTAACTGCTCCAGCACGTTGTTTCGCCAAGTCGACGTCGGTACTGAAATCGGTTGGAGGGAAACAGTGTCGGTCAGCAAAGCCCTGCTGGGCGTAGTGGCCGAAGGCCACGTTAATGAGCCGTCGCTCCGCGCGGCTACCTGTCGATCCGATGCCAGTTCACTCATGTATGTATCCCCATTTCCGGTGCATTTCTTCACTGGTAAGGCCGTGAAAACCTCTAACCACCCACTCCCGCCCCAAGTCCAGCCAATTTACGATCTGTTCACTGGCTGCGCCCTTTGGCGCACCCCGGGCGGTAATACGGAAATCTATTACCACGTCCCCTGTATCCAGTTTGACCGGCCCATTGATCATTATATGCATACGTCCATTATTCCCAGCTATGGGAAAGGAAGCCATATACCCGGTGCTGTCACTGCCCGGCAAAAATTCTGTTGAATGCTTTGCCGCCAAGCTTGGGAAGCAGCATCGAAACGTCTTGTTCAAATCCCCTTCGATGGGAATGCGGTTCACATAGGTAACCTCGCATTGATTGGGCCTTAATATGCCAAGTTCATTCTCTTTTGCGAAATCGGTGAATATCTCAAAATATTTAAGAAATTCCGTACGGTTCGCCTCGTACGAGGGGTACTGCCCCTTATTGGGTTCTGATCGCATCCAGTTCTGCATAAATCGATCAACCTGCAACTGAATACCGCGTTCCCCCTTAGCAACCACTGCGCTCTGGGCGCCTTTGAACCAGACCCTCGGCAGTGGAAAACCACCGCCAATGCGCCATTGCAACGGGTTAATAACCATCGGCTGTGCCGGTGATGACTCGATGACGGACGGCACCGGCGGGTGTTCCTGCACTACCGGAAATGAATCCCGAATCCTGCTCCAAAACAAGCCGTAGTCCGTGATACGCATTTTAATAAGCGGATCGAACTGAACAGCCAGCAGGGTCTCCACCACGGGCGGCATTGTGAATTTTGGCATTCCCAACGTCATCTGCGGAAACTCCAACGACCTTCGCTCAACGCTCACCGCGGCAAGTTTGCGCTGTGCTCTCGAGACACATCTCTGTGCCTATGAACCCGAGCTCAGCGCTCGCTATGTTCCCCTCACTCGCCTCCCAAGTCAACCTGCCTGGTACAACGCCGCCCAAAACCACCGGCATGGCCCACCCATTTTCCGGCCTTCTCCGGGCACGCCGGGCTTCATAACCTGACCGACGTCACATCGCCGCCATATAGTTGCGGAGTCCACTGATCCTTCAGCTTTTGAATTTCATGCCGCATATGGCGTGGCACATAATACTGAATTGTAGCGCGGATCACGAAATATCTTCGCGGGCTTGGCGGCCATAAACAATCCTTCCCACCTGATGTGATCAAGCCACAAACCGTTTATCAATACAAAAAGGCAATGCCATAAATTCCATGCGCCATTCTACCGGCGGTCGAAATATTTGGCGGACAATGACAGGGAAGAATTAATAAACAAAATGCTTGCGAGAATCCTCTTCGCTTAGGCGGCGCGCCTCGCGCTGACGATCCAGTTCGGGCTTTATCTGCTCATAATAGCTCGCCCGAAATTTCTGATAGGCCTCTTCGGTGTCAAACAGCGGCTCTGATCTATTTTTCTGATCCGGAATTAACTCAAGTTTCTGTTCCATCACGGCTGCCTCCAAATTGGTTCACAAGTTTCCATCGCCAGCCCCCCCCCGATCCCATAACCCGACCGACGCCGTACCGCCGCCTTACAGCTGCGGTGACCATTGATCCTTTAACTTTTGAATTTCAAGTCGCATATTACATGGTACATAATACCGAACCTGCGCAATGGCGGGGCGCTCCGCCACCGGACGCAACCTGTCCAGAATTGTCGAAATCTCCACAGGACTGCCGGTGGCCCCGGCCCGAACCCGAATCGCGTTACGCGCACTTTGCTGATCATTTTCCTTCTCCGGGAAATAGGGCTGGTTATATTTTGCCTTTACCTCGTCTTGCAGGCAATGCGTGTCCATGCAATCATAACCGTTGCCACGGAGCTTTTCGTGTAATGCCGCTTCCCATCGCGTGTATATTCCCGCCAATTTACTATCCGGCTGCGGCGGGTCAATCGCCGCATACCTGTTCCGGTCCAGGAAACGCCGAGCCAGATCAGCCAACGGTTTATCGCTGTGGCCGGTCCACTGCTGAACTTGTTGAAGCACTGTGAACTCTTCAATTCGCAGGTACTGCTGGACCGTCGCGTTGTCCCCCGCACCCCAAAAATCACGCAAAACAGGCACCAGGTCGACGTCCGTTCCACCGTCCCGAAGCGTTTTGGCTCGCCGCCACATCGCCTCCATCATTTTCTCAAATCCACGCGTTGTTTTATGCAGATACACATTGATGGTGCCAATCGTCCGATTCTGACTACCGATGATCTGGGCAACACCACCGCCTCAGCGTTTGATAACAACGGCAACCCGGTGAGTATCACGCGAACCGAACTATCCACGATCACCCAGCCGGCTCAGACGCCTGAAGTCTTTACCACCCTGATGGCATGGGACTGCATGAACCGGCAGGTGCTCATCGCCCAGCCCGGTTCAGACGGCTCCATCGCCAGCCAGAAGGGTGTGAATCTGGCCAGAATTACGCTCACCGACTATGACAGCCGGGGTAATACCACGCTGAACATCGATCCCAATGGCAACACCACCGTAACACTCTGGGATGGGGCCAATAGGAAACTGGAAATCCGCCAGCATCTCCGCCAGAACGGTTTGGGCAGTAATCCCCCCGTCAACAACGGCAGTGGCCAGAGCACCACGTTTAACACCTCCGGCCAGGGCCAAATCGCCGGGAGCATCCAGACCAGTTGGGAGTATGACGCCAACAGCAATCAGACCGCCATGGTGGATGATCGCGGCGGCGTAACAAGATGGGTGTTTGATTCCCATGACCGCAAAATCTCCATGACGTACCATGATGGCTCGACCGAAATATTCGTTTATGACTTGGCCAGTGATGTGGTTCAATTTATCGATTGCAATGGCTCGAGGTTCACCAATACTTGGGATCCCATGGGCCGGAAGATAAATACAACCATCGCACCCGCCAGCGGCATCGGCGGCACCACGGCCCAGAGCTTCCAATACAATGGCCTGGCCCAGACCACATTTGCCAGAGACACGGCCAACGGGAACAATGCCGATGTAACATTGGTGTATGATTCCATTCAGCGAACCGTGGAAGAAGCCCAAGCCTACGGCGGTAACACGCGCTTCGTGACTAATGATGCGTTTACCTCGTTGCCGGTAAGCCAGTTCACGTATCCCAACAGCAGACAGGTCAATAACAGCTTTGACAAGTTGTATCGCCGCCAACAGATTATCGAAGCGGCCACCAGCGCTGTAATAGCCACCTGGCAATACTTTGGGCCCAGCCGCGTGGCCGAAGTCGCCCTTGGCAACGGCATCATTCAAACCATGCTCAACAATGCCAGAACGCACAGTGCGGTGCAGTTCGGCACGGTATCCAATCCCGCGTGGGGCACGCCCTCCAGTGATAGATTGGGCTACGACGGCTCTGGCCGGATGATTGCCAAGCGCTATTTGGCCGGCGGCATCAATTCCACAACATTTGCGTACAACAACGCCACGCCCGTAGTGGGAAACACGACGGCCTTTGATCCGGCGGATAACAAATTCTATGAACGGGCGTTGCACGCGGAAAGCAGAAGTTTCCTTTATCAGCCCGTAAGCAACACCGGCACCGTCGCTTCGCCCGTGCCGGGGTACGACAGCGTCAACCGCCTTTTGCAGTATCAACGGGGCGTGTTGAATTCCACCGGCGGTTATCAGAACGCCGGGGGAGGAAGTGTAACGACGGCGATTACATTACCCGGCACCGATGCGCAAGAGAGTTGGAATCTCGATGGATTGGGCAATTGGCGCTCCCTGACCTACACCCCCGGCGCTCAGGAGCAGCGCAGCCACAATCGACTCAACCAGATCACTAATTTCGGTGGCCGACCGTTCACCTACGACGGCTCGCCGGGTGCGTCGAATGGCAATTTAGCCAACGATGAATTCCGAGCCTACCAGTTCGACGCGTTAAACCGGCAGATACAGGTGAATTTTGTGAGCCGCACCGGCACGCTGCTGGGTACTTACATCTTTGATGCGTTCAACAGGCGAATCCGCAAGACGATCTCCAACGGCGGTTTCTTCGGCGGAATTGCCAACGGCACGACGGATTGTATTTATCTCGGCAACCAGGTGATGGAGGAGCGCAATCCGTTCGGCGGCAGCGGCTCGACCGATACGCCGATCCGACAATATATCTGGGGCACGTATATTGACGAGCTGATTCAGCTTACGACGCTCACCACCCTCGGTGCGCAGAATGTGCCCGCCGGGGCGTATTATCTGCTGCAGGATTTGCTTTACCGTGCCGTGGCACTGACGAATTCCTTGGGCGCAATTGTCGAGGCGTATGATACTGATGCGTATGCCCAGACGATCATATACACAGGCCCCGGCCCGGACGGCATCTGGTTCACCAATGACGATGTCGGGTCAGGCTTCACCTACGGCGCAAACGACATGATCTTCTGCGGCTATCGGTATGATCCGGAAACAAGGCTTTATTTCGTTCGCAACCGGATGTTCCTGACGGATACCGACGGTATTTCGGTTGGCCGCTGGTTGCAGCGCGATCCGATCGGATACCCGGGCGGTGTGAATTTATATGAGTATGTGGGGGGAAGGACGACAACCCATCCTGATCCGACCGGCAAAGATCCGAACAGCAAGGATTGCTGTAAAAATAAGAACTGCTGCGGCCCCGACATAACCGCCAAGTTGATTGCAATGGCTGGCAGTGTACGTGCCAAATGGAACGCGTTGAGCCCGATAGGTCAGTGGAAACTGGAACGAGACACGATCGGGCCGGAAGGCGGCGGAGCTTGGGACATCTCTACCATTGCTGATGGCCAGGGCGATGCCGGTGCCCCCTGTTTTTCTGGCACGGGGAAGTGCAAGCAGACGGTGACCGTTTCCGGAAAGTGTTATTGGCAAGCGGCGGTGAACTATTGGCTGGCCGGCCTAATCTACAACACATTTGACAGCTCACCGGATTACCAGGGCGACGCGAAGGCTTTTGAGCTTGAGGTTATCGCGTACACGAATTTGAAATTCTGGGACCCAACGGGGCAAAAACAAGACTGGTTCTACGCGGGCATTCTCGGTAACCCATCAATCGTCTCGCCTCCCTCAGATTACCAAGCGTGCAAGCCATGTTCTGTCAATTTTAAACAGGTAAGTTGGCGATGGGCCTTCGTCAGTGGCACGGTGTAGTCACGATGGGGCGGCCTTCAAGCGCACAATGTCGAAGGCGATGCTCGGAGTGCATGCGTTGCAGAATACGGAACCAATTTTGCAAACGCTAAGGGGCTGGCTTGGTGGCAACTCTGCGGCTCGGTTATAGGAGTAATAAATCATGAGAGGTTTTCAGAATCCGCCATTTCACTCGTTTCGTTTGTATTTGCAGGCCCCAGACACAGGGACTCACCGAGCAAAGCGATGGATAATAGGCGGGGCCGTGGTCGCCGTCGTTGCGTACTTTGTGTGGGGTATCCTGCCTGAGCCGGCTTTTAACCAAGCGGCACTGAAGGGGATGACACCAAAGCAAATCAAGGCCTATTTCGGCCGCCCGGACTTCAAATTCTCTCAGTTAGGTGAGCCGGTATTTGTCTATTATAAGCCATACAGTTGGTGTGGTCTATCATACTCACTCTACTTCAGGCATGGCCACGTAGTAAAAGTTGCCTCGGGGTCGCATTGAGTGTGGCCGAGCGAATTGTTGAGGAATGAATTTTCATGATGACGGAGATTTGGGGCGCTAGCAAAAAACTTTAAGGATTTTGCGTATTGCGCTGAGGGCAAAGAGGCGGGAAAGGTGTACGGAACCGCCGAATGGGGTTTCGAGATTGATAAATGGCCGCGTGCGTTAGAGAGTATTTCCGCAAGCGCGGGAGGAAAATCTAGTACGAAATTCGGGAAGCCGGGCGCGCCGGGGTTAGTCGTGATTGTCACGGCACCGGTTGGCTCCTGATGGCAGGAATCGCCGAGAAGGCTGGGCCAATGTAAATGAGCAGCCGTTCGAATTGCGGTCGGGACTCCCAACAGGGTTGGGGTGCGCTTATCATTCTGTGCGTTGCCGCCGGGATGCTGGCTCTGGCTTGGGCCGGGCTTTTGGTCATTGATCTGAACCCGATTTTCCGCGGCATGAGCTTCGGCAGCGGCGGCCCATTTCCCGCTGGCTCTTACCCGTTCGGTTTTGTAATCGGTGCTGGGCGGCTTGGTCGGCTTCTCGCAATCAGGCTGTTTTTATATGCCCTGGCTATCGGGACGATCACCTCGACCACGATCGCGCTGGCTTGTTTCGTAGTCGCGCGAGCCACCCTCCTGCGAAAGCCACTGGGCGAAATGGAAAGAAACCGATTGCGAACGAAAATGGATGTCAGTTGCCACGTTACAAATTATGAATGGTACTCGGCAGCGGTCTGCGCCTTTGTGACGGCGTTTGGGGTTGCCGAGTGGCGGTTTCTCCTACCGCTACCCTTATTGCCCTGGGCCCTGGCAATTGGCTTTATCGGCCTAGCGGTCCAGATATTCGGCTTGGGGGGCGCCGCTGCACGGGAGCGTAGCGCCAGGCGTGTTGCGGGGTTGCTTATCGCCGGTGATCTGGCTACGGCCTGGTGGGCATTTGGTTTTGCCTTCTGGCTCGCGAACAGGGGGGTGGCATGGCCATTGTGACCGCTTACGATATCAGCAGCACCGTCGGCGTTAATATGACATTTAAACGCACCGATTTTATCTATGCGACACTTGACGGCACCGTTTCCGTAAATGGGAATCTTTCTCCCGATTGGACAGGCCAATTGACTGGGAAAGCCCATCTTTCCGTGGACTTTCCTCAATGGTTCGTGCCAAACGCACGGCTGCGTAAAGTGAATATTAACGTGCAAGCGGAAGTTCATAGTTCCAAATGTCGATGCGAAGCAATCGTTACATTGTCCGGAGAGCCATCCAATTTTCTTCTCGCCTTATTTTTTTGGAATGTAAATGCACGAGGAACCGCTTCAGCACCTGAATCCTGCCGCAAGCTGAAGTGGGGAATTGTGCCACTCATCACCAAAGCAGCGTCAGAATTGCACCTGCATACGGACTTTCTGGGTATTATCCCAATAGGTTTCGGCCTTCCTGGTGGAGGTGCATTCCGAGGTGGTCCAAGTCTCGGTCAAATATTCAAGAATTTACAGCCTCTTTCATTTACAGTGCATTTTACGACTAGCCCATGAAGGAAATCTTAAATCTCCATCCTCAGGAGTCCCTCAAGATGACGTATGCTATCTTTTTCAAATATTGCAAGATGCATATCAACATTACAGCCTGTTTGGCATTATGTGCATGGATCGTTTCTTGTACGGCCACACCGTGCGATAAACTAAAGGTGATGCAGCAACAATCCTCCGGGTTAGGAGGCAAATGCACCATCGCCTTTACCTTCCCGATGCGTTGTCTTTCGACGAGAAAAACTGCATCAATCGAGATTATAATAGTATATCCATTGCGGAGTTCAGTAATAATTACTAATCCATCGCTAAATTATGGAATCCTTACCGCCTATTGCTTGCAATCTGCAATTCGATTTGCAGATTTTGGTAAGCAGCCTGAAGTAGGCCGGGCATTTTGGGTGAATAAGAGGAGTCCCTTAGGAAGTAAAAATCATCACTGCGATTGGTGGTTTGCTCATAAGCTCTCCATTAATATATCGTACAATCCACCAGCAATTCGGCTCAATGGTATGACCTTCGCACTTAATTCAATGGTAAGTATGACCGCTATCCAATGGATCCCATTGAATCGTACCAATTTCTCCAACTGGGTAACCTGGCTGAAATACAACGAGCGAGATATGGCATATCTCTATAAGCTAACTAACCGGCATATGCATTAACGTCCGGCGAAGCACAGGTAGAACATCGCCAGATGTTGATGTTGCTTTCGATGCGAAATGTGCACCTTGGCGGGATGACCTTTAACAGGAGCCTTCAGACGCACGGTACCCTTTATAGTGGCCCACCGCACTGTGAACCAGTTTTGTTAGTTGTTTGTTCAGATGTTGTCAGGTAGTCGGATACGCATGTATATTAAGAGACATATTGATTTGTATGGTGTAAAAATGAGGTATCGCGCCGCCGAACCAGCTTGGGCGCGCACCGCGGGCGCGGATTGGCCTGTAGCAGGGCCTTGTGCGTATGACGTTTTATGTTGCGCGGCGGACGGAGATCTCAATAATCGACAGGCGCGGCTCGACGCGGAATTGTCTGCGTGCAATGTCGATCTGAAGATTGGGCCCGTCTCTCGCCCGGATTTGGATTGGTTCGCCCGGTGTTCTTCCGGCGAAAGCCTCTTCGGGTGTGCTGAATCCCAGAGCGCTCTGTGGACGAAAGGTATTGTACCAGTGTATGAAAATGTCCAATCGCCGCTGGATGCTTCTGACCTTTCCGCCGGTAAGAACCAATCGCCACCAGAGTTTGAACGTCCGGAAAAACCTTTCGATTTTTCCATCAAGATAGGGTGCCCGAACCCTGCTTCGCACATGCTTGATACCGACTTCTTTGGTGGCCTTTCCGAACTTCCTTCGGAATTGCGCGGCGTTGTCAGTGATGCTGAACTTTGGTTTGCCGTTTTTTAAGAAAGTTCGGCGCAGCAGTGCGGCCATGTTACGGGAATTGGGTGTCTTGGCGTAAACCTTCAACGTCAGCAATTTGCGAGAAAACCCATCCAGAATCGCCGCGACATAATAGATACGCCAGAGCACACGAATCTGCGTCATGTCGCAATGCCAGACACGATTGGATTCCTTCGG
The DNA here is from genome assembly GCA_021847065.1 of Planctomycetota bacterium. Classification (GTDB taxonomy): domain Bacteria; phylum Planctomycetota; class Phycisphaerae; order WQYP01; family WQYP01; genus JAMDCX01. The sequence goes on from JAJZVR010000027.1 coordinate 12,753, forward strand.
CGTCAGCAGATCATGCGGCTCGACGCCAGCAGGTTCCTCAATGACGGGCCTTGGTTTTCGCGGTGGCTTTCTCGTTTCCGATTCCCGCAACATCCGCTGCACGCTGGAGCGGCTGATCTGAATTCCCGCTATTTCTATCGTTGAAAATGAATCTGTGGAATCTGCGAAATCTGTGGATGAAACCGTCGCTGCGTCCTCGGTGAACTCTGTGGCCGCAAAATCCGTGAATATTTTCAGGCCTTTGTCTCGGAGTTTATCCCGTGCGCGCCGGGATGGTGAAAATCAGTTTTTGTTGCCCGATATGCCTATCCTCCGGCATCGAGATATCGGCTCCTGTCTCGACATTGGCCTTAATGAGACGAGGTGCCTGCGCACCGCTTAAAATTTGTGGAACGCTGCGGCGGCATCGCTTTAGAATCCGGAATCCAGTGGCAGTTTTTCGGTTTTTGGCCGGGGCAATCCGCAACTGCGCTAAAAAGTTAAGGATTTGGCCCTCAGAGACCTGGCAGAATCTGTCACAGGTGAAACGCCAAACGCCAACCAACACCGGGAGCCGCACTGGAATTGCACCGGCTAAACGCTATAATATGTAATGTTTTTAACTGGTTGGCTAACAATAGGACAAGTATCTTTTTTTGGTCAAAGTGGTTGCATCAGTGAGGAGACGGTATATGGTTGGCAGCGGCAACAAGAAGATTCTGGCAATGATTTCCGCATCGGCAATCCTGGTGCCGACGGGGTTTGTATTGGCCATTGGATCTGGGGCGACAGATGCTGTGGTGGGGGATAATGGGCCGTCGGCGGGCGTGGCGATTACGTCCAATCAAAGTACCGGTGGGCTATCCACGATCAGCGCATCGGCGGCGTATGGTTCTGTGGTGCAGAGCTTTACCGCCGGCACATCCAGCAATTCCGGCTATACGCCGCCAGATACCAACGGAAGCGTGGGACCGAATAATATCGTCCAATTAATCAACGGCTATTACGGTGTGTACAGCCTGACTCCGAGCGTAAACAGCAGCGGTGTCGCCACACCTCTGACCAGCGAATCTTTATCGAATTTCTGGACCAATACGGGTGTGACATTACCGGCGGCATCCAGCGGATACAGCTCGTTTGTATCCGATCCACGGGTCATTTACGATCCAAGCTCCAGGCACTGGTTTGCCAGCAGCATTAATGTCATGGAAAATAATTCGACGGGAAACGTAAGCCAGAGCAATGACTTTCTTCTGGGGGTTTCCAAAAATTCCAATCCGTTGGATGGGTGGACGGGATTTCAGGTTTCAGCGTATCAACCGACCAATCCGTCACTGACGGCCAGTGAAGCCAGCTATGGAAAAACGTTTGCTGATTTTCCAACGCTGGGCATTACCTCCAACTATGTCACGGTAGGTGCTAATAATTTCACCGTACCGAGTCAGCAGAATCAATTTTCGTCCGCTCCGGCTTATGAATCGGTGCTGCTGGTCAATAAAAGTGCACTTACAGGTTCCAATCCGACAAGCTCCAGCTTCAACGCCAATAGCGCTGTGACCTATCAATCTTTTAATAACCTGGGATTCACCAATCAGCCGGTCAACGACCTTAATGGGACAGGCAAAGCGTCTTATTTATTTTCCAATTATGACGCTTCCGCCGCCAACAACACATACACGCAGAATCTCAATGAAACGCGGATCGTCTCGGCGAGCGCGTCAGGCGGTCTGGACACCAATTACAATCTGGCGCAATTCAGTTACCAATCCGCGGAGCCGGTCAATGGCACCCAACCCGGCTCTTCAGCCACCATTGACACCAATGATGACCGTTTAAGTTCCAGCTTGACCACTGACAGCAAAGGTAATATCTGGGGAATTCAATCGGTATTAAACCCCAATAATTCCAACCTGTCAGCACTGCGCTGGTTTGAAGTGGCACCGGTTTCCACCCAGGGCAACGGCAGCACAGGGCCTGGTATTTTGGCGCAGGGCGTTATATCTGATCCCAACAATTCACTTTATTTTGGCTCCATTGCCGTAAATTCTTCCGGCAAGGTGGTCATCGGATTTACTGAAAGCGGCAGCATAGATCCCAGTGCCTATGCGTTAATTGGAAATCTTACCGGCACCAACATTAACTTTGGCAGCCCGCTTTTGCTGCATGCCGGGCAGGCGGCGTACGGGAATGCCGGAGCCAATCGCTGGGGCGATTACAGTTCGACATGGGTGGATCCGACCAATTCAAATATTTTCTGGACCTTTCAGGAATATGCCCTCAGTTCAAACCAATGGGGCACGCAGATTGCGGAAATTGCGGTTCCGGAACCAGAGGCCCTGGCGATGTTGGGCGTCGGCGGAGCGCTGATGCTGCTGGCCTCCAGGAGAAATCGCAAAGCCTCGGGACCTCGGCCCGGTTGATGCTGGATTCCGCATCCGCCCGGAAAATATCCCCACGAAATTTAACACAATATTAATATCCCCGCATGACACAATGACCTGATGCGGACATAATGATTTGGCGCGGTGCTGAAGCTCGGCGGCGAGAGCGTTGGCGGCGTAACGGCATTGAGCAACCATGGCAGATGAAATAGTACAACCACGCAAATTTTCCGCTGGTTATTGGATTGGCTCGACACTGGTGTTGTTGGCGGCGGCCATTCTGGCGGGAATGCTGCATCCGTTTAATCATGTCGAATCACATTTACCGGCGCGAGTTTGGCAGTTGCCCGAGGATGCCGCATGGTCGCTTTCGCGCATGGTTGAGGCGTATATGCTCTCGCTGATATTTGCCGTGAGCTTGGGCGTTTATGCGTACAACAATCTGCGTGCCCGGCGGCTGATACTGCCGATTCTGGATATTTTGCAGTCCATTCCGATAGTGAGCTTTTTTCCCGCGGCATTGGCGGTGGCGGTATGGCTTTTTGGCGGCGGGCGGATAGGCTTTGAAATTGCCGCCGTCGTGCTGGTATTCACCGGCATGTCCTGGAATATGGCGTTCAGCGTTTATGAGAGCCTGATCATGATGCCGCGGGAAACCATCGAATGCGCCGAGAGCTTCGGCATTCGCGGCTCGCAGCGATTTTTCACAATCACATTGCCGGTGTGCGTGCCGGGATTGCTTTATAACAGCATTGTCAGTTGGGCTGCGGGCTGGTTTGCCCTGACCGCATGCGAAATTTTGTCGGTCAACAATCAAAATGTGACGCTGCCCGGGATCGGCAGTTTTCTGCAGCAGGCGGCAAATTCCAAGACGCACCCACTGGAATTAAATCTTTGCGGCGTAGCGGTGCTGCTGGCCATTATTCTGATGATGGAATTTTTTATCTGGCGGCCACTGGCGGTGTGGGCGGAAAGATTCCGATATGAGGTGGCGGTATCGTCCATCACACGGGGCAATACCGGGATATTAGGCTGGTATCAACGCGGCTGGCTGCCGCGGATGTTTGTCAACCATATCATTTTTCCACTAAATAACGGTGTTAATTTAGTGATCCGATACACGCGAGGGTCGACTAAAAAGCTGGTGCTGCCACGCATTGAAGTACCCGCGCTGATTACCCGGTTATGGTCCAATATCCAACGTTTCGCCGGCTGGCTGCTGATTATCGCCATTGTCATCGGTGGCGGATTTTATACGTTCAATATTTTTCACAATCACCTTCTGCCGCCACTTGCGAAGAAGATTCCCCTTTACATCGGCTTTTCCTTTCTCCGGATTCTCATTGCGTATGTGCTTTCCATGCTGTGGGTTGTGCCAGCGGTGTTATGGGCAAGAACGCGGCCTCGAACCTTTCGATTTTTATCCTCGATTTCGCAGACCATGGCCAGCATGCCGCCGATTGCCCTGACTTTTGTCGTCATCAGCATTTTTGTTGAATATCTGCATTTGGGATATTGGGGTGTGGAAGCCGCCGGCATGGTGCTGCTGATGAACGGCGTGCAATGGTACGTGCTATTTAACATGCTTGGAGGCATCGCCAAAATCCCCGGAGATCTCAAGGAAGTGTGTAATGCGATGGGGTTATCCCGCTGGCAACAATGGAGGAATCTGGTGATTCCAGCGATTCTTCCTTCGCTGTTTACCGGCACAATCACCGCCTTTGGTGGCGGATGGAATACGCTGATTTTCAGTGAATATATTACGTATGCCGGACATCCCTACAAGCTGCCGGGAATTGGTTGGATGCTGGATGTCGCATCCGGAGCGGCGTTGCCATCTTCGGGCAAGCCGCTGCCGGTGGCGCAAGCACAGGCGTTGCTTTTTGCCGCGGTGGGTTGTTTGATTGTGCTGATCGTGGTATTGAATCGGCTGCTGTGGAAGCGCCTGCAGGCATGGGCGGCGGATAGATTCCGTCTGGATTATTAAGCGTAAGATACCAACGACTCCCCTGCGCGTTGACCAACAGAGAAACGCCGAATAAGAGATGGATCGTATGTTACTGAAACTCGATAACGTTACCAAGGTGTACCAGACCGATGGCCCGGCCGCCACGATCCTGGAAGATGTTAATTTAAGCGTTGATTCCGGACAGTTTATATGCTTGGTCGGGCAGTCCGGCTGCGGTAAATCGACCACGTTGCGTTTGATCAACGGATTAATGCCCCCCAGCAGCGGCAAAGTCTATTTTAAGGATAAGCCACTGACCGGGATTAATTTACAGTGCGGAATGGTGTTTCAGAATTTTGCGCTTTTGCCATGGATGACCGTTACGCAGAATATTCTTCTGGCCCTGGAAGCCCGGCGAATTGATCGGCCAGAAGCGGAGAAGCGGGCCGCATTTTATATTGATAAGGTGGGTCTGGACGGATTTGAAGGGGCGTATCCACGGGAACTTTCCGGCGGCATGAAACAGCGCGTCGGCCTCGCCAGAGCCATGGCGGTGGAACCGGAACTGCTGCTGATGGACGAGCCCTTTAGCGCTTTGGACCCTCTGACCAGCATTAACTTGCGCGAGGAATTGCTCGATATATGGGCCGATCCGAACCTGGCCGTCAGTACGGTAATTATGGTTACGCATAATATTGAAGAAGCGGTGGAATTGGCCGATCGTGTGGTACTCATTGGTGGCCGCCCCGGACATGTGGTGATGGATCTGGATATTGCATTACCGCGCCCCCGACATAAAAACTCCGAAGCCTTTACCCGCTACGTGGATTCAATATTCAGCATGATGGCGGAAATTTGACCCGCCCGCAGGTTCTGTGGAGAATAGCATTATGGCAAGTTCAGAAAATCCCCAACCCGTTGATCCCCCGCAAAGTGGCGAGGCTCCCGTTGTTCCCGTGCCTCCCACCGGTTTAAGCAAGGTGCTGGGATTGCTGGAAATCCTCGATGATCATGGTGGCAAGGAAGACATTTACAAACTCGCCCGCGAGCTGCGCGACAGCTTCGGTGAATTGCTGTTGATTATCAAAGCGGCGGAAGTATTGGGATTTGTGGATACCCCCGGTGGGGATCTGGTCATGGAGCCGCTGGGCAAGCAGATTATCGAATTGCCGGTAAATCAGAAAAAGACGCTTATTGCCGGGCAAATTGCCAAATTGCCGCTGTTTGTCCATTTCCGGGATTTTCTGCTTCGGCAACCGGACCATTCCACGTCACGCAAGGACATACTTGAGGAAATTGGTCGCGTGCTGCCTACCGAACGTCCCAAACCACAATATGATGCCCTGCTGAACTGGGGCCGATATGCGGAAATTTTTTCTTACAGCCGTGATACCGATACGTTTCAGTTAGTGGAATCCAAAGGTGTAAACTCTGGCACGTAATAAGAAGGCGCCGGCGTGGCGGGCGAGCTATGGATTATCGCACCGCTAACGATGCTTTATCGTAAAACTGATCTCTCCGCGTGACAAACTAAATTGCCGTCGGCATAATCTGCGTTTTCCGCCGCGGAAAATGTGTTGGAATGTGTTGTCCTGAAGCGGGACGACGGTGATTCCGGGACTGAACCATAAACGTGCGGTCCGTGCGCGGCGTCTGGGCCAGCGCGCGGCGATTGTACGGTCAGGTGAACGATGTATTGGATTAACAAGAGTATTCATTGGCTGGGCCGATCCCGGCGGCGCATGCTGCTGCTGGCTGCGGTCATCGGGCCGGGCATGATCACGATGATCGCCGACAACGACGCAGGCGGCATATCCACGTATGTTCAGACCGGCGCGTTAACCGGGTTCAACCTTTTATGGGCGTTCATCATTCTGGTGCCGATGGCGTATTATGTGCAGGAGATGACAGTGCGCCTGGGTGCGGTGACCAAACGCGGCCATGCGGAGGCCATTTTCGATTCCTTCGGCCCATTCTGGGGATGTTTTTCCATCTTTGACCTGGCGGTAGTGAATTGGCTCACGTTGGTGACGGAATACATAGGCATGACCCAGGCCATGAGCATATTCGGCATTCCCGCGTGGGTCACATTCTTGGGCGTAACGCTGCTGCTTTTCGGCATTGTGGTGACCGGAAAATATTGGACGTTTGAAAAACTTACGATGCTTTTCTGCCTGTTCAATTTTGTATACATCCCGGCAGCATTCTGGGCAATGCAAACGGGCAATGTCAAGGAGGGTTGGTGGGCGGTAGGTAAGGGGTTCTATGCGCCAACACTGGTCGGGATTTTACCGATGTCGGCTATGATTACACTGATTATGGCTAATATTGGCACGACGATTACACCTTGGCAAATTTTCTTTCAGCAATCAGCGGTCGTCGATAAAGGCATGGACGTGCATGATATAAAGATGGGAAAGATTGACACATTCGCCGGATCGCTTCTGACTTGCATTGTGGCGGCTTTCATCATCATTGCCACGGCGGGTGTGTTTTATTTCAATCCGCACGGGCACATGGTGGTGACATCGGCACAGCAGGCCGCGCTGCAAATGCCCAAAGTCATGCCCGCCGGGACGGACTGGGGACGGTGGGCGGAGGTGCTTTTTGCCATTGGTCTGTTTGATGCGGGACTACTGGGTGCCCTTTGTGTTTCACTTTCCACGAGCTGGGCGCTGGGGGAATTATTCGGATGGGCCCATTCCCTGAATAAATCGGTGCGTGACGCGCCCTGGTTTTATGTGGCCTATGTGGTGATGCTGTTGTTGGCGGGCGTAGTTTCCATTATAGCCAGCGTCGCAGTGCAGAACGACATAACGATCTTTGTACAGGTTGTGGCGGTGACCCTGCTGCCATCGAGCCTTTTCTTCCTGATTCTCATTTTGAACGATAAAGATGTCATGGGGGAATATGTGAACACCCGGTGGCAGAACATCGCAAATTGGTCGATCGCTCTATTCGTTATTTTTGTTTCAACGCTTTATGGTATAACTCAGATATTTCCGGACGTAATGGAACCTGCTTTCTGGCATCGCGCCGGTCACTTTTTCCATTGGCTTTGACAGGTTGGGTCGCACGATGCCCAGAATATTTCCCGGTTCTTCTCCGCAACCAACACCGTCCAATGCCGCCAACAGCGCGCGGGACTATCGCACGTTTTATTATTCCGAACTGCGCGGTCGCAAAATATGTATGGGTAAAATCTCCGAGCGTGTCGGTAAAATCGCGGATATCGCTTTCAAATTGACCGAAACATATCCCGACGCTCTCGGGATCGTGGTCGAACATGGATGGGGAAAACCCGCGGAGATGATTCCATGGCCGAAAGTGACACGCATTGAGGACGATTACGTTTTCGTATCACCCCCCGATCAGCCCGACCCGGGCACGATCAAGTACGGATCTGGGTTTCCGTGTTTTGTCGACCAGCCGGGATGGATACTGCTTGAGTCACATCTGATGGGCAAAACTATTTTTGACATGGATGGCCGGCGCACCGAGGTGGTCAATGATGTGCATCTTCTGGTATCGCATGACCGTATGATCCTCGTCCATGTTGATATCTCATTCAACGGATTTCTCCGACGGTGGGGCCTTTCGCGGGTCTTACACTCCAAAGAGCACCTCATCAATTGGAAATATGTGCAGCCGCTTTCACTGGAGGACGCGGTCACACGGGATGCGGTGCGGCTGTCCATTACGCGGAAACAAATTGAAGAACTGCCTCCAGAGGATTTAGCGGACACACTTGAAGAACTCACAGGCAAGGAACAGCAGGCCCTTTTTTCCGCGCTGGCACCTGAAACCGCGGCGGAAACCCTGGTGGAAGCGGAACCGCGAACGCAGCGTCAGCTCATTGCGGATTTACGGCAGGAGCGCGCCGCAAAAATTCTCCAGGAAATGTCCGTCCCGCAACTTGCGGATTTATTTTCGGTATTGCCGCACGAGGACGCGGTGAAGATGATGCGGTTGCTGCCCGCGGATCAGGCTCAGCGAATCGGCGAGCTACTTTCACAGAGAGAATCAATGGCACAATCCATGCTCAGTGAAGATTATATGGCGCTGCCGAAGGAAACGCTGGTGGGCAGCGTACTGACGTCTATCCGCGGCTCCGGCAAGCCGCATGAGGCCATCTCCTACATTTATGTCATACAGCCTGAGGACAAACTGCTGCTGGGCGTCGTGGACCTGCGCGACATGGTATTGGCTCTGGACCAACGAACACTGGGTGAGATTATGGTGTCCCCGGTGGTAACCGCCGAGGCGGATGACACGCGCGATGATCTGGCGGAGCTATTCCTCAAGTATCATTTCCGGATGCTGCCGGTGGTGGATCGTCGCGACCATCTATTGGGGGTTATCCACTTCAACGATATTACCAAGGGACTGATGGGCCGACTGCGGGTATGAACCGCGGATAAATGAATGGGTGCCGTATGCCACGAATGAAAATGACGCCGCTGGTTAAGATATCTCTGATGGCCTTGAGGATCTACCTGCTGATCCTGCTGACTCTGATTATTGTGAGCTTCGCGCGCGTGCTCAAATCGGGAAAATCCGAGACCGCCCCCGCGGCTTCCCAACGAACACGCAGCACCCAACCATTGGGACCAACAGGAGTGCCTTCAAAGAAAAAACACGGCGACCAACCGCCTTCCTGAGGCTGGTTCGCTATCTGGAAGGGTTGACAACGCGGGCGCACAAGCGAACAATGAAACACATTGATACGGTCTTTGTGAAGGAGCGTGTATCGTGCGCAGGATGCAAATTTTCGGATTTGGTGCTTTGATTTTGGCCGCCGGCCTCGCAGGCTGCAGTCAGAATTCAGAAAGTCTTTTAGCCCCGGCCCCCAATCCGCCGGTCGCGGATATTCCCATTCCCATGGGAATGCATATCGATTTAAGCCGGTCGCAAAGTACCTATGCGCCGGGTTCAAATATTCGTCTGGTCAATGAGTTGTACGTCGGGTCCGATCCGCGTTTAAGCGTGGCCCGGTTTTTTCTGCATAACATGCCCATTTACAAATGGAAAATGCAGGAAGAACGGCAAGGCCCGGGCGGCATAAGCCTGGATTTTATTAAGCATCAGGAAGAATGTGTCATTACCATTAAAAGAGGCTGGTTCAATACCCATTGTTATATTTCCGTTACGCCAAAACTCTCCCGTGGCGCAACAACAACGTCGGCTACGCAGCCCTGATCGCACAGCATTGGGGCATTGATGGCTGATACACATTTACCTATTCATCAGGAACCGCAGTCTGCAGAGCCATGGTATTCCATGGGATTGCGATTCAAATGCACGCAGTGCGGCAACTGCTGCAGCGGCGGTCCGGGATATGTCTGGCTGACCATGGAAGATATGACGCGAATCGCCGGATTTCTCAATATGCCGTTTGATGATTTCACGCGCAAATATGTGCGGAAAGCCAAAGGCGCATATAGTCTGATCGAACGAG
>JAJZVR010000300.1 GCA_021847065.1 Planctomycetota bacterium
GCGTTGAGCCGCTTCAGGCCAGCGTACCCATATCGCGGGCCATATTGGGTGGAGCGGATCCGACGATACCGAGTTCCATTTCATGAATGCCTTTACCACTGGGCACCATCGGATAGACGTTTTCATCGGTTTCGCAGACGAAATCCACCACGCAGGGGCCGGGATGACGAATCATCTCATCGACAACTTTCTGCACATCCTCTTTCTTTTCACAGCGGATGCCGCGAATGCCGAAGCTTTCGGCCATGGCCGCAAAATCGGGATTGACCATTTCGGTGTTGCTGAATCTGCTGCCATAAAACATTTTCTGCCATTGCCGCACCATGCCCTGGAAATTGTTGTTGAGAATAGCCACTTTTACCGGCAGGTTATATTGGCGGATGGTGGCCAATTCCATGGCGGTCATGATAAACGACGCATCGCCGTCAATATCAATAACCAGTTCTTTGGGCCGAGCCACCTGCGCGCCGATGGCCGAGGGCAGGCCATAACCCATGGTTCCCAGGCCGCCGCTGGTGATCATGCTGCGGGGGATGCTCCAGCGGATAAACTGCGCCGCCCACATCTGATGCTGGCCCACGCCGGTGGTGAAAATAGCGTTGCCGGCGGTCGCTTTGTTGATCGCTTCGATAATCGCCTGGGGCTTGGCCAATGGAGAATCATCACGATACGCAAAGGGAAATTTGGCTTTCCATTGGGCTATTTGCTCCAGCCATTGCTGGCGCGGACGATGTTCAATATGCTGGATCATATCTTTGAGGCATAACCGCGCGTCGCCCACCACCGGCACATCCACTTTGACGCTCTTGCTGATGCTGGTGGGGTCGATATCCACATGCACAATTTTGGCCTTGGGGGCAAAGAGTTTCAGATTGCCGGTCACACGGTCATCAAACCGCGCACCGATGGCAATGAGGCAATCGGCATCCTGCACGGCATAATTGGCATAAGCGCCGCCGTGCATACCGAGCATGTGCAGGCTAAGCGGGCTGTTTTCATCAAACGCGCCCAGACCCAGCAAGGTCGTGGTGCAGGGGATATTCCCTTTTTCCGCCAATTCGCGGACTTCTTTCCACGCACCGCTGAGAATCGCTCCGCCACCCACGTACAACACCGGGCGCTGGGCAGCATTAATCATATCAGCCGCGGCTTTCACCATCCGGCTGTGGCCAAGGCGATAAGTCTTATACCCCGGCAGCCAGGGGGTATCATCAATGGCGGATTCCACCTTGTTGGTGGTGACATCCACGGGCAAGTCCACGAGCACGGGCCCGGGCCGGCCGGTGGTGGCAATGATAAAGGCCTCGTTGATAATCCGGGGCAAATCTTTGACATTCTTTACCAGGTAATTGCGCTTGGTCACAGGCCGGGTAATACCCGTTACGTCCGCTTCCTGAAACGCATCATTGCCGATCACATAGGTGCGCACCTGCCCGGAGAACACAATCATAGGAATTGAATCCATATAGGCGGTGGCCAGGGGTGTTACGGTGTTGGTGGCACCCGGGCCGCTGGTGACAATGACAATGCCCGGCTTGCCGGTGGCGCGGGCGTAACCATCGGCCATATGACCGGCCCCCTGCTCATGGCGCACCAGAATAAAGTTAAGTTTGGTGTCATAAAGTTGGTCAAATGTCGGCAAAATCGCGCCGCCGGGATAACCGAAGGCATCGGTAACGTCATGCTCCAAGAGCATCTGCAAAAGTATCTGCGCACCGGTTTTGCCGATGTACCGATCAGTCAGGCCCGTAGGCTGCCCCAGAACCGGAAGTTCATTGGTGGCTTCGGCCCCGGAATTGACATTTGCCGGTGAAGGCGTTGTTTGCGCCAATTTGTCAGTTTTGTTGGGCTTGATGGTTTTGGAAGCTGCCGCTGTGGCCGCTGCCCCGGTAAGGGAAGTGCTGGACATAAAAACCTCATTACAACATCGGCTGCATTGGAAAGGTTGGCTTGGCGTCCGCCGCACGGCAGATTACACCAGCGCCCAACCAAGCCGCCGTCCCGGCAAGCCGGGATAACGAATTTCAGAGCCGCAGCCCCAGAAATTCGCCGTCGATGAGATAGTCATAGCAGGTTTAACAATAAAAAGCAAGTCGTGAATGTTTGTCTTTCTTGCGTGGGTCTACCAATAAATCTGGCGTCGGGCCAAATCGGATTGCGTCAGGTGGCGTTGGCGCTATCAAAACGCGAGTTGCGACGATGGAAACGCTCACCCCGCCAAAACAATTGGCAGACCCGTTTTTGCGTAAAAATTGTTAATTTGGCAGATTCATTTTTTTGCATTCTCCTTGGCCTGTCTGACCATGTAAACGACATGCCGAGCCAGTTGCGTCAGTCCCGGCCCTTGGCAGATATGTGCATACCATTCGAGAAAATGGGCAAGGCGTGCCGCCTTATTGAAGTGCGATTGCTCCACAAATTCATGTACGGCTGCGACCGCATCGAAGGGATTCAGATCTCGAACCGGCAGGAAAAAGACCGTGCGATTAAACGCGATTTGCCCAATTTCGTTATGTTTGTATTTCTCCAGCGGCGCAAATAGCGACAGCACATAATTGGGATCAATTTCGGCGGGAGGGTGGTTCTGTACGCGGGCGACGTAATTTTCCATCGCGCTTTGAGCCCACGGATCGCCCGGATGCAGCCACAACAATGCGTCGTAAAAGCTGTGGTCATCGAGTTCCGGATGCGCCTGTTGTCGGGTGTAAGCATCAAAATACTCCCAAAGTATTCTGTCGAACGGCGAAACCACAAACAATTTCAGCGCCCCCCGTTCAGATCGCTCACGATGATGCATAAGATCGCGTTCGGCTTGGATATACAGGTGAATACTGAACCCCGGGAATTTCTCCACGGGTTGGTTAAACACGAAGTGCGAAGTGTCGCCGCCCGAAAGGCGAATGGAACAATACCGCATCACATCGAAAACCCCCTGCTGCTGAAGAACGCTCGGATAGGTCCTAATAATGTGATTCAAGTCCGCCCGGTCGCCGCACATTGCTGCGGCAAAAGCATACGTGGGCACCACGGCGTCTACTGCATTGGGCTGACGGTGGAGCATCTTGGGCCAAAGGCGTAAAATTAGTCGAAATTGGCCTATTTCGGCCAATGACCAGAACCCGCACGCAAGGTTATGTGGTGTTTGGGATTGGAGATACAGGCTTGCGGCGATACCAAAGTGGCCGGTTTCATAAGCTGCAGCAGCCAAGTCGCGCCGGGCGCTACGCTTAATCAGCGTTCCGGTCATCCAGCGGTCATGCAGTGCCACTGATGCAATCGACGCGGCCATATCCGCGTCGTCGTCAACGCCGAGATGTCGATTGTTGTACAAGTACGCCAAAGCTGTAAGCAGCTCGTAGTCATTGGGATATTTGCCAGCAACGCGTGTAGCCTCGCGAAGAAGTGCTGGAACTTCCAGGAGTTTATATGTTTTCCAATTCAATTCTTCCGTAAGAACCAGCGGTGAATTGGCGCCGGCGAGTTTCTTCGATTCGGCCAATATTGCCGGTTCCAGTTTCGCCAATACTTGGCCCAATTGTTTATTATGACAGGCCGCCGGATCGAATATACTCGCCGGGAATGGCAACAGCCGGTTTTTCAGGCTTTGTGCAAATTCAGATTCCAGCTTGTCAAAACCATCGATTCCGCGCCATGCCGCCTGATTTTCAAACCAATAGCGAACTTCCGCGAAACGCGGATCGATCCTGAGAACCTTTCGGAACAGGGTAAATGCCCGTGTTGACTGAATCGGAAGAAAAGCCGCCTTCCCCAATTCCGTCAGGCATTGCAGGCTGTTACAACGGGGCTGGCACAGGTAATGCGCCAGCGCCGGGGATGGAGGCTCTTTCATATATGTCATAAAGCCGACATCAACTGCACCCAACAAATTCCAGAAGGACATTGGTTTGCGGTAACGCATGGTTTTAATCAACCGGCCAGCTCGATTGAATAGAACAATGGTGGCGGTGTATCCGTCGGGGCCATGTCTTAAGGTTCCCCCTACGGCAACCGTGGCCTGCCAGCCTGGAAAATACCGGGCGATGGCACTGCGGGAATAATGCCGCAGGAGGCGGACCATATTGGCCCCGCTGCGGTTATAGAGAAAATAGGCGTGGCGGTTGCAATAATTACCCGGCGCCCAATCCAAATCCATGGAGAATAAAAAGGCGAACGCCTGGGCCTGATTAAATCCATGTGAGGGCTGCTGGAAAACATGATGAAACGGGAGAAAAACTGCGTTGAAGCCGGCAGTGGCAGTCGGCTGATGTTTGAAAAATGGAA
>JAJZVR010000028.1 GCA_021847065.1 Planctomycetota bacterium
ACGGCATTATGGCCGGCGAACTGACTATTGCCTCCACAGCAAGCTGGGATACCTGGCAGAACATTGCCATCTATCTGCCACTGGCGGCGGGAAATAACACGATCATGCTCCGACATGATGAAAACAATACCGGCAAAGTCAACGTAGATTCCGTGAAGATACCATGCGAGCCGTCGGTGTAACGGCGTGTCCACCAAGGGGTATTGTGATACGATTAAAATCAATATCAGAGAGAAATGACAATTAATGATGTGCAACGCAACTCAAGGAATGTCATCAATATATTTCCGGAGCATTTAATGGAATTGAACCGTATTCAATGTAATATGAAGCTGAAACCATATTTTTTTGGGGTGGTATCTTGCCAGTGGATGCTGTGGGCGATAGCGGTATTACCAACGATGCTGTTGTTGCCCGCAGTCCGCGCCGGCGTGCTTGCTGCGGGAACCACACCCGCTGTTCGCATCGGGCCGTTTTATCCGGAGGCTCCGAACGGCATTACGTTTATTGTGGATCACAAGGCCGCGTTTCTTTTGCGTATCGGATGGATTCAAAATGGGCATCTGGAGGATGGCTATCATGCCTTTGTGGCGGATATGAAAGGCTATGGCCCTTCCGCGGCCGGGGGCGGGTATAACCGGCTGGCCTGGTATGTGGGTAATACGCGGGTGCAATTTCGGTGGAGCCGGACGGGGCCATCCATTGTGGGCAAACTAAAAGCCTCCAAGCCGATACGAATCGCATTGGAAACAACGCCGTCGTGGCCGGAATTTCCGGCCCGGTATTCCGTAACTCGCCACGGCATCCAAGGCGCTGGAATGCGGGACGGCAAGGTTGTCGCCCGCTGGCGCGTGATCACAGCATCCGCTCCGGTGGCTGAAATTTGCGCTTCTAATTATTCCGTATTGGCAAAACATATTCAGAGCGGAACGTCCAGTACGGTTGGCACCGGCACTTATGGCGCATTGGTATTTAATCTCAAGCCCGGTGCAAGCGTGTATTTTGCCGCCGGAACCAGGGGATTGGAGAACCTGAAAAACGCGCCATCCATTCTCGCCCGCGCCCGCCGCCGGTACGATGCTTCGCGTGTTGCCGCCGGCGGAAGCTGGGGCAATTTTCTCAAGCCGATCAACCGGGATTTGAGTTTCGCCCGTGTCTATGGCCCGGGCACCAATATCACCGGTTATCTGGCCATGCGGGGATGGACTTTGCCAAATCGTCAAAATGTGTTCGAATGGGACAGCTTCTTCGCCGCCTTGCAGGGATCCATCGCCCATCCTTATCGGAGCCGGCAAACCATTCATCTGGTATTCGCCGGTCAACGTGCGGATGGGATGCTCGAGAATTATTGCCAAAATGGTTCGGGAACGTCGAATCGAGCCCAGCCTCCGATCGCGGCGCTGTGCGTTTGGAAACTTTATCAACGCGACCCGGATATTGGCTTTCTGCGCCGGATTTACCCGCAATTGGTAAAGTGGCATAATTGGTGGTTTGCCAACAATCCCTCCACCGGGCTGCCCTTTAGGGATGCCAATAAAGATGGCCTGCTGGAATACCGCAGCGGACCGGAAAGCGGTATGGACGACAGCCCGATGTACGACAACGCTCGCGTAGATCCAAAAACACAAACCATGGAACTTGATGATGTCGGCCTGAACAGTTTATGGGCTGCGGATGCCGGTTACTTGGCGCGGATCGCGCAGGTGTTGGGAAAATCCGTGGCGGCAGCGCATTTTTTACACCAGAAAGAAGTGATGATTCGCCGGATCAACCGCAGGCTGTGGAATCCGAAGGCGGGCATGTATGAGAACCGCTTTTTCAGGCCGCAGGCGGCGGATGAGCCAATTTCCTGCCGGGCATATAGTTTGGCCGACGGAAAGCCCGGTATTCAGGGCCAATATTATCACGGGACTGATTTCAAAGATCTGGTGATGACCCGTGTGGATCAGGCGGTGGACTTCAACTGGTTTTCCTTTCCACCAAGCCCCGCCTTTGGGGGGCAACTGACATGTTCACCCATGAGCGTGCGCTGGCGGGGGTTTCTTACACCGCGAGAAACCGGCGATTACCGGCTGGTGCTTAATCTCACATACCCCTTTGTCCTGCATGATCCGCCGGGATATCTGCCTTCAGTGGCGGGTGCCCGATTGTGGGTTGATGGAAAACTGCTCATCAACCATTGGAAAGTCCGTCCCGTCACGCGTTATGTCAGCCCGTCCATCCATCTGGCAGCCGGCCATCGCTACGGCATCAAACTGGAATACCGTCGGCAAAGCGGCGGGGCCATGGTGCAATTGCGCTGGCAGAAAGTCGGGAAACCGAAACGCATTTTTTCCACGCAGATTTCGCCCACCAATTTCTATCCCATGATCATCGGCGCTCCCAGCAAAGTAATGGCGGCGAAGATGCTGGCGCTGCTGCAAAACCGGCATAAATTCTGGGGACGTTATGTCATTGCCAGCATTCCCCGTGACAACCCGACGTTTCAACAGCAGGGTTACTGGCGTGGAAAAATATGGCCGGCCACCAATTATCTCCTGTTCCAGGGGCTTAAGCGTTACGCCTCGGCGAGTCTGCTGAATCGCTTCGCCGCCAAAAGCGTCAAGCTTTTCATGCGCAATTGGCACGCCGCCCACACCTGGAATGAGAATTATTTTTTCACCGGCCAAGGTTCAGGCGTGCCACATACAACATGGGGGCCGCTGCTATGCCTGATCGGCCTGGAGGATATTTGCGACATCCGCCCGGATGGCACAATTGCCCTCAATGGCACGCTGAATGAAAAAATAAGGATTCGGAACATTCCGATTGCGGGCCATTTCTATGACCTCAGTGTCGCGCCGAGGTGTACGCTGCTGTTGCGGCACGGGAAAACCATTTTAGAGGCGAGAAAAAAGGTGCTGATTGCGACTTTGCCGAGTGGCCTGTGAACCGTCAAAATGTAGCAAAATCGGCATATTAAAGCTTGTCGCGTTCAATGTTGCCATGAATGGGTGATGGAAAGCGGCATTTGTGTCTTTGCACCTTCCGAGCGTATGATTTGTATGCCGCAATCCGGAACATAGGTTACGGATTGTTATTGAGGAGTTCGTTTGAAGGAGCTCGTTTGATGTTGCAGCGCAGAGATTTAATCAAAGCTGGCTTAGCGGTTACCGCTTCTGCAGCGCTGGCGAATGTGATCGTCCCAGCGCAAGGACAGCCCGGTGCCCCAACTGCGGCGATCGCAGCCGCCGGCTCGCGTCAGCGTGAGTTGCTGGATGCCAACTGGCGGTTTCAAGCCCTTGCCGCCAAACTCCCCAATCATGCCGACCATGACAGTGCGGCATCCTTCCCGCAGGCTGCCGCAAAGTTTAATGATGACACCTGGCGCGTGGTGCAGTTACCGCATGATTATATCGTGGAAGGACAATACAATCCGAAAGCCAGTAAAAGCCATGGCTTCCTGCCGGTGTATCCAGCCTGGTATCGCAAGCATTTCATCCTCGCGGCATCGGATAGCGGCAAAGCCGTATGGCTCGATTTTGAGGGTGTTTACCGCGATGCGCATGTGTATCTGAACGGCCAGTTTCTGGGGCGGCACCAGGGCGGTTATACGCCTTTTCGCTTTGACATTTCCAAATTAGCCAATTTTGGCGGAGAAAACGTTTTGGCGGTTTACGTAGATCCGACCAAGTTTGAGGGCTGGTGGTATGAGGGGGGCGGCATCTATCGGCACGTCTGGCTCAACATCGCTGATCCGGTGCATGTATTACCATGGGGCGTTTACGTCATCAGCGACGTACATGATGTGCTCAAGAATCCGTCCGCTGATTTAACTATTCAGACCAGTGTGGTCAATGAATCTTCAGAGCAACAGATCTGTACGATTGTATCGGTCGTGTCAGACCCGCACGGACAAAGCGTTGCCAGTATTTCCAATAATTTGGTTCTTGCATCGGGCGAATCCGGTGCCATAACACAAGTTGCCGCTCTGGACAAAGTGGCCCTGTGGTCGCTGGAAAATCGCAATCTGTATACGCTGACAACGGAAGTTTATCGCGGTGGCACGCTGGTAGATTCACACCTGCAGAGGTTCGGCATTCGCACGATTCGCTATGACGCGAAGAACGGCTTTTTCCTCAATGAACAACATGTGGAACTCAAAGGCACCTGCAATCATCAGGATTTTGTGGGGGTTGGCATCGGTGCACCGGACAGCCTGTGGTACTGGCGTGTGCGTAAACTCAAGGAAATCGGCTGCAACGCCATACGCTGTTCGCATAATATCATGGCTCCGGCCTTTTATGATGCATGTGATGAACTGGGCGTGTTGGTCATGGATGAAAATCGGCGGCTTGGTGACGAGTACGGCCCCAAGACCGCCGTCGGCGATCCGTATAAAAACATGTGGCATGTCGATGAGATGGTACTGCGCGACCGCAACCATCCCAGTATTATCATGTGGTCGTTGTGCAATGAAGAAATATTTGTGCAGAATACGCGCTATGGGGAAAAAGTTTTTGCGGCTTTAATGAAGTCGGTGCATAAATACGATCGTACCCGCCCTATTACCTGCGCCATGAATGCCAACTATACCGGCGGCCCGCAGAGCGGATGGGAAGCGCGGGCGAACCTGCAAAAACTTCGGGGATTTGAAGCAGTAGAGGATTTGCAAGGTTGCAATTACGCGCCCGGCCATTATGAAAAATTTCATAAGGCCTATCCCATGCTGCGTATGTTCGGCAGTGAAATAGGCAGTGATACCAGCGATCGCGGCGTCTATAAAACCGATATTGCCGCGGGGTTTGTCAGCTCCTACAACGCCTATATGCAAAAGGCGTGGCCCGCCATTGCGCGGCATAAGTTCATGGCCGGCGGGTTTATCTGGACCGGTTTTGATTATCGAGGTGAGCCTAGCCCCTGTGGCTGGCCGAGCATTAATTCGCACTTTGGTGCTCTGGATATGTGCGGTTTTCCCAAAGATGTCGCCATGTATTACAAGGCTTGGTGGGGCGAAAAACCGCTGGTGCATATTTTTCCCCATTGGAATTGGCCGGGGCATGAAGGCAAACCCATCAGCATCTGGTGTTACAGCAACTGCGATGAAATTGAACTGCGGGTCAATGGAACCAGCTATGGCCGCAAGAAAATGCCACAATATAAGCACATTCAGTGGGACGTGCCCTATCATCCCGGACATATTGAAGCGTATGGCTATAACAATGGCTCACTTACCGCGATACATCGCATTGAAACCACGGGTCAGCCAGCGGCACTGCTGCTGACGCCGGACCGGTATGTACTGCGGGCAGACGGTCAGGATACGGTCCCCATTGCGGTATCTGTAGTGGATTCGGCAGGCCGCATAGTCCCGACGGCCAACAATAAAGTTCGTTTCAGCGTGATCGGAGCGGGCACTAATGCGGGCGTCGGCAACGGCGATCCGGCGTGCCTGGAACCCAACCAGGCAAACTATCGAAGTGCGTTCAACGGACTGTGCATGGTGCTGGCCCGCGCGGATTGCACCGGCGGAATTATCCGGGTGCGCGCAACGGCTGATGGCCTGAAGGCCGCAGCGGTGCAGCTATTGGCTAAAGCGTAATAACTCAAGGTTTCGCAGCAACAATCGGACGCAAAAATACATTCCGGGCATCGCTGCAGATCAACGCCGCACGCGGCAGGGTAGGAATTCCAGCCAGAGTCTTTCACAAAACCAGTCGGCGTCATTGCCCCTGCGGCAATACCACGTAACCACGGCCATCAAGATCGATTACGTTTGTCATGTTATTAAGTATTAAATAGTTAATTTAGCGTAAAAAACGGTCGCCGCCGGGCGCTTTGGTGAAATGGCCATTTGACATTTCAAATGATCTTTTTAAAATGACATTTAGATAATTTGGTGAATTGGAGTGTATTGTGAGTAAAAGTGCTGAAAAACCGCAGGATGATTCAACGAAAAACCGCCTGCTGCTGGCGGCGGGTGAGGTGTTTGCCCTGCATGGCTTTCACCGCGCGACAATTCAAACAATTTGCGAAAAGGCCAGCGCCAATATTGCCGCCGTAAACTATTATTTTGCCAGCAAGGAAAATCTGTATCTGGAAACATTAAAATTTGGTCGTCGGCTAAGCCGCCATTTAATGCCGGAAGATGTGGATCATCTGGCCTCAGGCGATCCGCTGGTGGCGTTGCGGTCCTTTGTCCGCAGCTCTCTGGAATCATTGCTGGATGAAAATCGCCCGGAGTGGTATTTCCGTATGTTGTCACTGGAACAATTTGAACCATCGCCGGCGCTGGAGCGCTATATTCATGATGTTATTGAACCGTGGCGCAGCAGACTTATCGCGGTGATCGAACTGCTGGGCGACCGGAAACTTTCGCCCGGTGAATTGAATCTTGTGGTCTCCAGCATCGCCGGTCAATGTCAATATTATCTGCGGTGCCGGGCAGTGGTGCTGAAAATGCGCGGAACAGGCGGCTACTGTGCAGCGGACATTGATGAAATCGCCGATCATATCACCACCTTTTCCCTCGGCGGCATTCGCGCTATTATGCAACGCCCGATGACGGGCGTGGATAAACAAAATGTGGAAATGTAAGAGGCGTAATTAGAAAGCTGTCAGTTACTTACCCCCCTACACAATGCGGCCTTCAACGCCGCGGGCAAGGAGCGAATACTATGACGGAACCAACGGAAACATCTTCACCGACAATGCGCCCCACAGCGGCACCTTCTGAACCGGCCCGCACGGGCATTGATAAGCCGCCTGTGGCCACTGCCGCGGAAAATGGCCGGAAGCGGAAAAAAATATTTCTCATAGGTGGTGTTGTACTGCTGATTGTGGCACTGGCTTTCGGCATTCCCTGGTACATACATTCGGAGAAATATGTCTCCACCGATGATGCCTATGTTCGCGCACATGTTATTTACATAAGCCCCCAGGTTTCCGCGCAAGTCTTAGCCGTGCCGGTTCTTGATAATCAATATGTAAAAAAGGGAACCATTCTGGTGCAATTGGATCCGCGCGATTATCAGGCGGCGTTGGACAAATACAAGGCCATGCTGGAACAAGCGCTGGCCGCCGGGCAAGGCAGCCGCTATGCGCTTGAGCTTACAAAGAAAACCTCGCCGGCGGCATTAAGTCAGGCTCGGGCCCAAGTGGCCATTGCGAGGGCCTCCATTGCCACGGCCAAAGCCGGCGAAGCGCAGGCCGCAGCCGCGTTTGATCAGGCCCAGGCTCAAGTGGCCGCCGCCATTGCGGCCATTGCCCGCGCCAAAGCGGACGTAGTGGCGGATGCGGCTACGGCGGTGAAAGCCGCCGCCGATTATCGTCGTTACGATTCATTGTTGAAAACCGGAGATGTCACGCCGCAACAGGTGGATTCCTATCGAGCCGCCGCTGAAAGTGCCAAGGCAATTTTGGCCGCGGCGGGCAAAATTGTCCTTTCCCGCCGCGCCGAACTTATCGAAGCAAAGGCGGGTGTTGAAGCAGCGCGCGAAAATCGGGTGGCCGCCGGGGCACAACTCATGCAGGCCAAAGCCAATTTGCTTAAGACTCTGGCCAAACAGGCGGCCGTGAATGTCGTACCGCAGCAGATCGGGCAAACGCAAAGCAACGTCAGCGGCAGCGCGGGCCGAATTGATGAGGCCCGCGCGGAACTGGAACAGGCGCAATTGAATCTGTCCTATTGCACCATCCGCGCACCGGTTTCCGGATACGTTACCAAAAAATCTGTGGAGCCGGGAAATTACGTCACCGTCGGCTCAACGCTTTTAAGCATCGTGCGGCCGAACATGTGGGTCGTGGCGAATTTCAAGGAAACGGCTTTGACACATATGAAGCCCAATGATCCGACAACCATTTCCATTGACGCCTACCCGCAATATACCTTTAAGGGATATGTGCAAAGCATTCAGGCCGGATCCGGGGCGGAATTCAGCCTGTTGCCGCCGGAGAATGCCACCGGAAATTTTGTCAAAGTCGTGCAGCGTGTGCCGGTAAAAATCCTCTTTAAGGACCTGCCTAAGAACATGCCCTATCTGGCCGCGGGTATGTCGGCAGTACCGGAGGTCAAGGTGCGATGACCGCAATCGGTGCCGACGAACTTGTGACTCCGCCACGAACGTTCAATCCATGGATTGTTGCGCCGGTGGTGGCCATGGCGGCGTTTATGGAAGTGTTGGACACGACGATCGTGAATGTGTCGCTTCCACACATCGCGGGGAATATGTCCAGCACCATTGATCAAAGCACCTGGGTGCTTACCAGTTATCTGGTATCGAATGCCATTGTGCTGCCACTGAACGGATTCATGTCCGCGCTGTTTGGGCGAAAGCGTTATTTCCTCATGTGTATGAGCATTTTCACAATCAGCTCACTGATGTGCGGCATGGCACCCACGTTCGGTACGCTGCTGATATTCCGTGTGCTACAGGGCCTGGGTGGCGGGGGCTTGCAACCCGGCGCGCAGGCCATTTTGCGCGATATATTCCCCTTGAAAAAAATCGGCACCGCCATGGCCGTCTACGGCATCGTTGTGGTTGTGGCGCCGGTGCTGGGGCCGGTTTTAGGCGGATGGATAACCGACAGCTTTTCGTGGCGCTGGTGTTTTCTAATTAACGTCCCCATTGGCATTGTTTCAGTATTTCTGCTTTCAATTTTATTGCAGGAGCCTACAGATCAGCGGCGTATTAAACTGCGCGATACCGGATTTGATTATGTGGGCTTAGGGCTTCTGGTGGTTGGCCTTGCGGCCTTGCAGATCATGCTGGATCGGGGTGAAGATGCCGACTGGTTCGGCTCGCCATTGATCCGGGTGCTCGCGGCCATTGCGGTGCTCGGATTGGTCAGCGCGTTTATCTGGGAATGGTATCAGGAACATCCCATCGTCAATCTGCGAATGTTGGAGGAGCGCAATTTTGGCCTGGCCACAATTGGTATGTTTCTCTTTGGTGGAATCCTGTATTCCAGCACCACCCTTCTGCCGCTGATGGTGCAGACCTTGATGGGCTATGATGCCAAACTTGCGGGTTTAGTTCTCGCACCGGGCGGAGCGGTGGTCTTCGTGCTTATGCCGCTGGTCGGATTTCTGGTGCCCCGCGTGCAGACGCGCTGGCTGATTTGCATAGGCGTTACCGGAAATGTTATTGCTCTAATGCTTATGGCGGGCCTGAATTTGCAGGCCAGTTTTATGTCTTTGGCGATGTGCCGCGCGGTGCAGGGTATTGGGCTGGCATTTCTATTTGTGCCATTTAACACGGCAGCCTTCGGCTTTATCCCTAAGCGGAATCTAAGTGACGCTTCGGGCATTCTCAACCTGGCGCGGAATGTCGGCGGAAGCATAGGGATTTCTTGTGCCGTGGCCTTTGTCAAAAGCAGTTCGCAGGTACATCAAACCTATCTAGTCGCAAATGTGAATCCACTGAACCGGGCTTACCTGACGGGAATTGCCGGTTTGAAGGCCGCGGTTATCCACGCCGGGGTCTCCGTCTCATCGGCACTGCATGTAGCCCAAGGGATTATGTATAATTCAATACGCCAACATGCTGGCATGATGGCGTATGTCACCGCCTTCCAATTTCTGGCCGCGTTGTTTCTGTTGGTAATACCGGTGGCGCTACTATTGCGCACTCCGCGGTTTAATGATGAACCGCTGCCTATGGATTAAATCATGCTTGATAAATCAGGAGTTGCTCCCATGTGGTTAAGAAAGAAAAGCCTTGTAGTGTTGATCCTCACGGCATCTCTGGTCGGCTGCGTCAATCAAAAAGAGGAAGTAATGCACTATCGCCGGGTGCTGCACAGCAAGCCGGCCACCAGTTCTGCGCAACTGATTGTTCCACCACAACTGACGCTGGCGGCGGCATTGAAACTGGCCAATGACAACAATGAGCAATTGGCCATCGCCGGGGAAAATTATCTTCAGGCCATGATTGCCAAAGACAAAGCGTTTTCCACCTTTATGCCCACCGTGGGTGTCAGTGCCCAGGACTTTCAGATGCGCGGATTTAATACCAGCGCTCTGCCGCCCGGCGTCAATCAGTTTTTCCAAACCCATTATTTCAATGCTCCTCTGGAAACCCAGTTGAATGTAAATGTGCTCAAAGACGCCACCGCCATTTCCGCCGCCGGTGCGTATGTCAATCGGCGCAAGGCCCTGCTGCTGGACTTACAATCCAATTTGCTGCTGGAAGTAGCCCAGAGCTATTACCAGGTACTTAGTGATCAGCGATCCGTGGCCGTGCTGCGGCAAACCCTCCGGGTGCAGCAGGCCAACGTCAAGAGCCAAACCAATAAGCTGAAGGCGGGTGTGGCCCTGCGGCTTTCGGTATTGCAATCCCAGGCGGATGAAGCCAGTACCCGTGTGCAACTTACGGAAGCGGAAAATAATGTCGATAAGGGCCGGGCCACGTTGGCATTTCTCATCGGCGTGCCGACGCTGAATGGTACGCATTTAATCAATCAATTTAATCCGCCGCACCGGATACCGGATTTGGGGCGTCTGGATCAGATTGCGCTGGTCAAACGGCAGGACCTGCTGGCCGCGGATGATGCTGTGACCACTTCGGAAAGAAATGTGTCAGCGGCCATTGATGAATATTTTCCATCCGTTTCGGTCGATTTTAATACCTTTCTGTATAAAGAGCAGTTCCCCAGTGACAGTTGGTGGAGCGGCTTATTTAGCGCCAATTTTCCAATTTTTGAAGGGGGCATGATTTACCAGAATATCCGCACAGCGTACTCGCAGATGCGCCAGGCGATGCTGCAACGCCAACTTCTGGTCCGACAGATCATGGAACAGGTGCGCATTGCCCGCACCGACTGGCTTACGAGCGTTCGGCTCGTGGCCAATTTGAAAACTGAAATGCGCTCCGCGCAGGCTGCATATCATCAGGCCCAGCACTCTTACAGTGCCGGTGTAGCTACCAACCTTGATGTCATCACGGCCCAGGATTTAGCACTTTCCGCCCAGTTGGCATATCAGCAGGCCCGGTATGATGAACGTGTCAGAATACTGAATCTGCTGCGACAGACAGGCCGTTTCACTTACCCCATGATCGCCCAACTGGCGCAGACGGAAAATCTTCACCTCGCCCCCAAAGCCGTTAAAAAGAAGGTGGATTAGGGTCCAACCTACTACCGCCCGCGTAACGGTCACAGACTCAACTTGGAATTATTTGGGCATCAGAACGCTGCCGATGGCAGCGTTGAGTTTTTGCCGTTTTTCGTTCATGGCAGGGGAATTAGTACCACGTTTTGGAAGCACAGAACCTATCGCGTGCCATCGCCCAATCCGGAGAACTTCCCCAAAACGGTACAAACCGTCCATTTTTGACCAAAATGTCCTGAATACATGGTCAAATGATTATAAAGCCATAAACATTCATAAAAATGTGACATTTTATCCACAATTAGATCAAGAAATATCTACATGTTGCCGATATGAACCTGTACGCTGATTTGCGGACAGTTGGTTCGCGTTGCGCCCAAAAGGTGCCGGCGCCACCGAAAACTTAAATAGACCGAGACGGATTGTGTGTCGGATCACCGATTCGGGAGATATGAGTCGCGAAAAAAAACGCGGCTTATAAGGTGGTCTGCTTTTTTGTTTTACACGGTTTGAATCCGGGAGAAACATAAATGGCCGGCGTTATAAACCCCTCCAGGCGATCTGACCATCTGTCAGTCCGAACACGACGTGCACCGTTGCGCAAATCGGGTTCGCTTACGATTCCTCATGACATTGTTCTGCCTTTATCCAATGCGTTCACAGATAACGTGACCGGGAATCCGCCCGATCCCCTTAATAAAGCCTTTACTGCTCTAACACGGAGTTTGACCGGTGGCGAAACCATTGTGGAAATTGGCTGTGGCCGCGGAGTACAATCCATTGAATTGGCCAAACTCGTCGGGCCGCGCGGGCGGCTTGTGAGTATTGATAGTTCTCCGGATGCCATTAATGCCGCGCGGCGTAATGCCACTGAAGCAGGCGTCAAAAATATCGAATTTTATCTATGTCGTGTGGATAGTGTGCCATTGCCTCCGGGCTTGGCGGATTGGATCATCAGTGAAGGCGTATTTTGCCCAAGTTCCGGCAAAATGGCCGTATTCCGTGAAATGTTTCGTGTTCTGGCCCCCGGCGGAAGAATTCTCATCCACGACATTGCCATCCGCAAATTATTACCCC
Organism: Planctomycetota bacterium; assembly: GCA_021847065.1. Taxonomy (GTDB): domain Bacteria; phylum Planctomycetota; class Phycisphaerae; order WQYP01; family WQYP01; genus JAMDCX01. Next base: position 12,167 of record JAJZVR010000028.1, read on the forward strand.
CGGAAATCGCCGACTCCATCGCCGCATTTACCTTCGGCCTTGCCGGTGCTATTGAGCTATCAAGCTATCGGAAACTCTTACTTTCAACGGGGTTTGACCGCTGCGATATCTCTGAATCTCTGAGCTCTTCACATGTGGAACGCTTTTGGGATTCCGCCGTTCCCAACCCCTCCCGCCGGGTGCAAGCCGTTGCCACTACCGCGTCCTTGCCCCATCTTACCGGTGAGCACTGGCTGCATGAATACGTCACAGGCATCCGGCTTCAAGCCAGAAAGCCGATGCTCACCGCCGCCTGTGCCTGATGGCACTATTGGGCAGTTGGCATCTACGATCCACCGAATGGTGCTGCGATGTCACATGGAGCATGAGCTTGCCGTGTGGCACCGACAAACATGTAACGTCGCAATTCTTGCGCAATGCGTCAAACAGATACATTTTTATTTTTCCTTTTTCCTTCATCATCATCAGATATACTTACAGAGATTGTCGGGTCGTTTAAACTGCCGAGTGTTGGAATGGTGTTGCGTGTATGCGGGTATTGGTAGTTGAAGATTTTAAGACCTTACGGGAATCCATCGCGCAGGCTCTCCGCGAGCAAACGTATGTGGTCGATGAAGCCGGCGACGGGCGGCTGGCATTGTGGCATCTGCAAAGCGGGCATATTGATGTGGTGATATTGGATCTGATGATGCCGGGCGTGGATGGTTTTCAGGTGCTTAAAGCGATGGAGCGCATGAAAGCCCGCCCAGCAGTACTGATACTCACCGCGCGCGATACCGTTGATGATCGGGTAAAAGGCCTGGATGCCGGAGCCGATGATTATCTCACCAAGCCCTTTGCGCTGGAGGAAATGCTGGCACGGGTAAGAGCTTTGACGCGCCGCCGATACAAGGTGACAACATCCCGCATCGACATTGGAACACTTCAAATCGATCTGAACGCCCGACGGGTATTTCGTGCGGGAGTGGAAATCGAATTAAGCGCCCGGGAGTATGCCATACTGGAATATCTGGCCATGCGGCAGGGTGAAGTTGTGTCGCGCGGTGAAATCTGGGAGCATGTGCATTGTAATGATGCGCTTCCGGAAAGTAACGTCGTGGATGTATTTGTGAGTCTGCTGCGAAAAAAAATAGATGCCGAATCGCCCGAGCGCCTGATCCATACACGGCGCGGGCAGGGCTATATGCTGGGGCCAGGTGTTTGATGCGATCGATCCGACGGCAATTAATGCTCTGGTGCAGTGCGGCCATTGCGCTGATGCTGGCGATTCTGGGCGTCGGGCTTTATCTGACCCTGAGCCATGCGTTGGAATCGCAATTCAACAGCTCACTGATCGCGCGTGCCACATTACTGGTCAATACACTGGATTGGGATCCTCATCGCGGATTTCACATTATTTCCGATTTTACCCCCGTTGCCGAAGGTAAAACACAGGGCACGCCGCGCTATTTTCAAATATGGACGCCCGATGGCAAAGCTATACTGCACCCTCCCACACTGGGCAAAGGGAATTTAATATTCTTGATCCCCTCACGCAATGCCGGCACATTCGCGAATATCAATCTGCCAAACGATCATGACGGCAGAGAACTGGTGATTCGCTTCCGCGAGGGGCATGGTGATGAAGATCAAAGCGATCACTACAATGATGGGCCGGAGCATGTTGGGGATGGCCACAACGACCGACCGGATAATGGCACAGACAACGTGCACATTCCGCATAACTATATTCTCGCCGTGGCCCGGCCCACCGATGATCTTGAGCATGCCCTTTCGAGCATTGGCTGGTCGCTGGCCATCTCGTGCTCTTTGGCTACGGTTTGTTCCGCAGTTTTGATCGCATGGCTTTTGCACCTCGGATTCCGCCCGGTCGATTCGATTGCTGAACAAATTGCCCGCCTCGGCACCGGGCGCCTGCAAGACCGGATCCGCACGGATCATGTTCCGCGCGAACTATTTCCCATTGTGGATCGTCTCAATAAGTTGTTGCAGCGGGTGGAAGCGGCGGTGCTTCGCGAAAAATCACTCACGGCCGACATGGCCCATGAATTGCGCACGCCCTTGGCAGGCCTGCGCACGTCTACGGAAGTGGCCCTGACACAGTCACGAAGTCCGGAAGAGTATCAGCGAACGTTGCGTCAGTCGCTGGAAATCAGCGTGCAAATGCAGGAGATGGTGGAAAATCTTTTGACGCTGGCTCGATTGGAAGGCGGGGCGTCCACGGCTTGCCCTGAAAGCCTTCATTTGGATCAGATGCTCGCGCAGCAATTGGATCGTTGTTCCGCAGGAATTATTTCGCGTCATCTGACGTTGGATAAGAGTGGTGTTTCTCCGGCGGCAGTTTCTGCTCCGCCGGAATTAATACTCCTGGTGATCCGCAATGTGCTGGACAACGCCATCAGTTATGTCAACGAATCCGGGACGATTCGTGTGGCACTTGATTGCACACCGGATGCTGTCAATTTGACCGTCGCCAACACCGGCAGTGCCGTTTCAGCCCAGCAGGCCCGGCAGGTGTTTGAACGGTTCTGGCGCGGCGATCAGTCGCGCACGGATCAGGGGCGGCACAGTGGACTGGGACTATCCATTGTGCAAAATGTCATGCGGCAGATTGGCGGCACAGCCAGGGTCGAATCGTCCACCGGTGGATGGTTCACCATTGAATTGTTATTTCCAAAGCATGGAGGCGATGGACGCCATGACAGTTAGGGGCAAGATACGGGACTACCGATTGCATGTGCGGTGGCACAGCGCTAGAAATGCCGCAGGCTGGCATGATCAGCGAAGAGCGCAAAAGGTTTTCAGCATACAGTTTTCGGCTTTGGCTTTTCGATTTGTCGGCTATCGTCCGCTGAGATATTTACCACTATTGTGCATTTTGGCACTGGCGGGCTGCCAGAGTTATCATCCCATGCCGCTCACGCAGGCGCGTGTCAATCAGGCTCTTAAAGTGCCGGTGTGGAAACAATTACGACTTTCCGCCCAACGGATTGGAGGCATCGGTCTGCCACCGCTGCCGTTGCGGCCCACCGGCGGCATAACCCCTAATGAAGCTGCGGTAATTGCGGTGATATTGAATCCGTCACTGCAAGTGGCGCGCGATCAGCGCGGGGAGGCTGCGGCACAGGTACTTCAGGCCGGTATTTTGCCCAATCCGCAAGTCTCGGAATCGACGGCATTTGTTACCGGCGGATACCGGACCGGAACTTTCACCGGTTATGGCCTGGGCGTGAACTGGGACACCACGCAACTTATCGACCATGACGCTCGTGTGGCATCGGCTAAATATCATCGCGGGCAAGTGGACTTGGAAGTGGCATGGCGGGAATGGCAAACCGCCCAGGCCGCACGACTGGCAGTTTACAACCTCGCGGCCACAGAAGCAGAGTTGCAACAGGCGCGTCTGGCAGAACACGAACTGCAAACCAATGAGCGCGTGGTGCAAAAGGCCTTCCATGCCAATCTGAATACAATTTTAGACTTGAGTGCCGCCCGCGCCGCACGTCAGCAGGCTCAAGCACTGGTGCAGTCTCTCATGCAAAACCGGGATCAGAACCGCCTCCGTCTGCGGCTGATCATGGGCCTGCCGATTGACGCCCCCATTCGCTTAAGCCGCAGAATCCGATTTCCCAGGCGAATTGTGTTGCCACCGGAGCAAGCGATTTTAAAAGATTTGCCGCGACTGCGGCTGGATCTCGTGGCGTTGAAGCTCGGTTACAAAAGTCAGGAAGAGTCGCTGCGAGCCGCGGTATTAAGGCAGTTTCCGCGTTTGACTCTGGGGTTTCAACAGGCCAGCGACACGACCAATGTGCATACGACCGGGTTCGGCGTAAGCATTGATCTGCCGATCTTTGATCGCAATCAGGGAAACATTGCCATTCAAAAAGCCACGCGGAAAATGCTTTATGACACTTACATCGCCCGCGAATTTGACGCGCGATCAGCCGTGGCCATGGCCTATTCCGATATCCACGCCCTGACCGCACAAATCGTCGCAACGCAGGCGGCGGTCAAGAGCCTGGCAAAACTCGTACAAACATATCAGCAGGCCCTGAAGTTCGGAAACGTCGATATTGTCAGCTACTATACCGAGGTCGATCAATTAATTGCAAAGCGGATCAATCTGATCCGTTTGAAAAATCAGCTTGAGCGCAATCGCATTGCTCTGGCCTTGGCCGCCGGGACTTACGTACCGGAAATGCGACCATTACGGCAACCCTTGCAACACGGAGAAAACACGCCATGAAACGCCCCATGCTTCTGTTCATCAGTGCTGTAACAACTGTTGCGGCGATGGGAATTGCCGCAGTGACATGCCGACAACACACCGCCGCAGGCCAATCTGCGGCTAATCCCGCCGCTTCTGGCCACCGCGCCACACGAAAGGTAATCGCGTATGTCAAGACGGTGCCCATTCGCAGGCGGCGCATTACCACATCGGTGGTTGCCTACGGCACGGTTGTGGCGCGCGCAAGTTCCATTCGTAATGTAACGGTTCCTTTCAAGTCACAGGTATTGCGGATACTGGTTGCCGGCGGACAGCACGTACGCAAGCATGAACCTCTATTGCAATTGGAATCCACAAATTCCGAATTGCTGCTTTTAGCTCAGGCAAAAAGTGCCGCCATTGCCGCGCAGGAACAGCTATCGGAAGTGAATCAAAAATTCGCGTTGCATCTCGCGACGCGACAAAGCCTGCTGGCAGCCCGGCAGACGCTGCAATTAGCCCAATTAAATCTGGCCAATCTCAAGGCGCTGGGAATCGGCGGGCCGCGATTAATAAAGGCACCCGCCGGTGGCATCGTAGCTAAAATACTTTCCGGCCCGGGACAAATTGTTTTACCAGGCGGGCCTCTATTGCAATTGGTATCATCGCGCAACATTGAAGTACAGTTGGGGCTGGAACCGGAAGATTCCATAAAAGTGCGGCGCGGGCAAACGGTGAATCTCATTCCCGTTGGTGGCGAAGTGAAACGCCGAATCGTTGGAACCATTTCCTTAATAACCCAACGCGTTAATCCCCTTACTCGACTGGTGGATGTGTTCGTCATCCCGCAGGCGCACTCTGGATTACTTCTAGGCCAATACGTGGAGGGCAAATTTATTATTGCCGGTGCCACCGGCCTGGTGGTTCCGCGCGCGGCTGTATTACCGGTGGGAAATAAAGAAGAATTATTTACCGTCAGGCATGGCCATGCGGTATTACATTTCGTCCGCATCGGATTGGCCAATGATCATGAATTGCAGGTACTCAACAGCACGCTGACGCAAGGAGAACCGGCGGTGATTGTGGGCAACGCCGAGTTAATTAATGGAATGGCGGTTACAGGGAAGTTTAAGCCATGAATTTTAATCAATGGATTCATAAACACACCCGATCGGTGCTGTTTGTCATGCTGGTTCTGGCCTTGGGCGGGGCACTGGCGGCTTTGGGCCTGCCGGTGGCCTTGTTTCCGCGCGTGAGCTTTCCACGCATTGAAGTGTCAGTGGATTCCGGTCAGCAGCCCGCGCAGCGTATGGCCGTTGCCGTGACGTATCCGGTGGAACAGGCGGTGCGTTCCATCCCCGGTGTGCGATCCGTTGAAGCTCGCACGGGTCGCGGTGCGTGTGAATTGAAAATCGGGTTCGCCTGGGGATCCAATATGGCTCAGGCTCTTCTGGAAGTCGAAGCCCAGATTAATGCCATACTTTCCAAACTCCCCGCGCAGACAAGCTTTCGGGCCAAACGCATGGACACCACCAATTTTCCCGTACTTGGCTACAGTCTGGTTTCATCAACCGTTTCTCCCAGCCGTCTTCGCACGATTGCCACATACAAGCTTAAACCCCTGCTTTCGGCGGTGCGTGGTGTGGCCCGGGTGCAGGTGCAGGGCGGGGCAACCCCGGAATATCAAGTCATTGTCGATCCCGGACGCCTGCAGGCGTTTAACATGACGCTCTCGGATGTCGCGCAGGCCTTAAGCGCCGCCAATGTGCTTAGTGCGGTGGGCAAATTTGAAGACCATGACAAGCTCTATCTGATTATTTCCAACACCAGCTATCGCAGCATCCGGCAGATTCAACAGGTGGTGCTGCGGACCGGCGCCAACGGACTGGTTCGTCTGGGCGATGTCGCAACCGTAACGCTTGCCACCAAGCCGCAGTGGACACGCGTGGATGCAGACGGTCATCCGGCGGTACTTTTGCAGATATTTCAGCAGCCCGGGGGCAATACTGTTCAGATTGCGCAGGATATAAAAAACAAAATTAACGGCTTTAAAAAGAATCTGCCCGCAGGCATTAATATCGCGACATGGTACAACCAGAGCCAGCTTATTCTGGCGTCTGCGGCTTCCGTTCGCGATGCAGTAATCATCGGAATTATTCTCGCGGTTCTGGTATTACTGCTGTTTTTACGTAATTGGAAAATCACGCTCATTGCGGCCATGGTGGTTCCGGCGGTACTAAGTTCCACGATCCTGCTTTTATATCTCTTCCACATGAGTTTCAATATTATGACACTCGGCGGCATGGCGGCGGCGGTGGGATTGATTATTGATGACGCCATTGTAATGGTGGAACATATTGTCCGGCGCATCCGCGGTGCCGCCGGGGACCAGCGCGGACGCATTATCAAGGCCACGCGCGAATTCACCGTGCCGCTGGCCGGATCGTCCACGTCTACCATGATTATCTTCGCACCGCTGGCGTTTCTATCCGGAATAACCGGGGCGTTTTTCAAGGCGCTGTCTTTGACCATGGCGGCGAGTTTGCTGATCTCCTTTTTTATGGCATGGCTGGCAGTTCCCGTTCTGGCGGCACATTTTCTGAATCAACGGGATGCCAATCAGCCGGAAAGCGGGCGCATTACAGCTTTCCTCCATCGGACGTATGGATGGTTGATGATCCGCATTCTTCGCGTGCCGGCGCTGATACTGGTGGCAATTATTCCAATTCTGGCCGTGGGATATTTGGCTTATCGCAATGTCGGCAGCGGGTTTATGCCCCACATGGATGAAGGCGGCTTTATCCTCAATTACGTGGCCAATCCCGGCACATCGCCAACCGAAACAAACCGGCTGCTTTTAGAGGTGGAAAGAATCATTCTGACCAATCCTTATGTCGATACTTTTTCCCGCCGCACTGGATTACAACTTGGTGGAGGCACCACCCGATCTTACACGGGCGATTTCTTCATCCGGCTCAAGGGGTTTCCGCGCCCCCCCATCGAACAGGTCATGACCGCCATCCGTGAACGTATTCGGCAGCGCGTGCCGGGCCTGAAAATAGATACCGCCCAGATGATGCAGGATCTTATCGGTGATCTTACGGCCGTGCCGCAGCCCATTGAAATAAAAATCTTCTCGGACAGCGGACCGTTGCTGGACGCTGAGGCTTTAAAGGTAAAACGCGATATTTCACATATTGCCGGCGTGGTCGAAGTGCGCAGTGGCATCCAAATTGCAGGCGACGCACTGCAAATTCGGGTCAACCGCATTAAGGCGGCCCTGCAGGGCATGACCGCCGGGGCTATTACCAGCGCGCTAAAACAGTATCTTTCCGGCACTGTGACCACCCACATTCAGCGCGGCCCGCAGATGATCGGCGTACGCGTGTGGGTACCGCAGGCCGATCGTGCGACAGAACGTGACATTGGCAATCTGCGGCTGCGCGCCCCGGACGGACATTTGTTTCCGCTCAAAACTGTGGCCTCCATTGAAACGCTCACCGGTCAGCAGGAAATATTCAGCGACAACCTCAAACGCATGATTGCCGTCACCGCCCGTATCAGTGGGCGGGATATGGGTTCCACCGTCGCGGCGGTACTGCGGATACTTAATAAGCCCGGCATGTTTCCGCAGGGCATGTACTATGAACTCGGCGGATTGTACAAGCAGCAGCAGATCGCCTTCCGTGGCCTGCTGGTGGTGATGATTGCCGCCGTGTTGCTGGTGTTTCTGGTGCTGCTGTTTCTGTATGAACATTTCCGCGTCGCTCTGGCAATGCTGTCCATTCCACTTTTGGCCCTGTGCTGCGTATTTGTGGGGTTATGGATTACACATACGGAACTCAATGTTTCTTCCATGATGGGCATGACCATGGTGGTGGGCATTGTCACAGAGGTGGGAATATTCTATTACTCCGAATATCACGACATGGAAGAGGGCACGTCGGTACTCAAACGCCTCATTGACGCGGGTAAAAATCGTATGCGCCCCATTGCCATGACCACTGTTGCAGCAATCCTTGCCCTGCTGCCGCTGGCCTTGGGCATCGGACAGGGGGCACAAATGCAACAACCCCTGGCCATTGCGATCATCACCGGATTATGTGTGCAATTGCCGCTGACATTGGTGATTCTGCCGGCATTATTGGGCATTGTTCACCGCGTGAAAGTCGGCCAGCCCGTGGTGTAACCGGTCCGAACGTCGCTACGCGACCTATCATGAATTGGAGTGTCAACATGAGTTTACCGCTGTGCACCTGGTCTTATTCCGCAACGTGGCGAAGCGCTATGAGGCGTGGTGGTCATGCACCGGACGCATCTCTCCCGGCGCACCGGGACTGGTACGGAACGCCCACTCTACCAACGCCAGGTCCTTGTAGCGGGCGTGGACGCTCTGGGCATCAGCCTGGGGCTGGGTCAGATCAGTCTTGAGGACTCGAAGCGTTCAGCAACCTTGCGGATCTGGCTGGCCGTCGTTGCCGTGTCATTGGTGTTGCCGGTGAACACCTCAATGGATAAACCAAAAAGCAAGCACAACATCAAAAACAAACAATTATTTTGGTCGCTGCACGCAAAAGCGAAAAAGTGCATAAACTATTTTAAATAAAATAGTTACGACACAATGGATCGTGAACATCCGCTAAAATCGCAATGAATTATACCGCCCTGTAAAGCGACAACAAAGGAACGTCCCGGAAAATTCATATCTAGCCGTGGCGACGCAATTTTCCCAGACACGGTTTGGGCGGGCGCCTATCGCTTTTGCCGACGCGCCAACCGGGGCGGCCAGTGCCGCAAAGCCAGAGACCAGGGCGACTACTGCGGCAAGCATAAAAAGCGCCCACGATAATACGGCGTATCTGTGCCTGGGCTCACCAGCCGCTCCGGAGAGAATCATTTTTTGTTTAACAACATTGTTTATTGCCGACCATTTTACCACCAGTACCGTTTAGTGCGACACATTTTTTTATATACTTGTGCCTAACCAGAAATTCGGCCGGTCAGCGGTAAGGCTGGCAATTGTTCTTAAAAAAGGTACAATTGTTCCTGATATGAGTACAACCGGCATGGATCAACTTGGGCGTCTTCTTCTGGGCAAGGTTCGCGGTGCCGTGCTGGAATTGCTTCTGGGCCGGCCAGACGAGGAATTTCACCTTCGACAAATTGCCCGCCTCTGCCATGCGGGGCCGGCATCCACGCAGCGCGAACTGCATCTGCTGGCCGGGGCCGACTTGGTCGTGCGGCGAAAAGCCGGTAATCAGGTGTTTTACCGTGCCGACACGCTATCCCCCATCTATCATGAACTGCGGGGGTTGGTGCTTAAAACAGTGGGGGCCGCCGGAGTGTTAAGAGCGTCGCTTGAGCCTCTGGCGGGAAGGATTCGTGTCGCGTTTATTTTTGGGTCCGTCGCCAGCGGGCAGCAGCGAAGTGCCAGCGATGTAGACCTGATGGTCGTCGGGGAGGCCACGTTTGCTGAAATTGCCGCGGCATTGGCCGAGCCACAGCGAAAACTGGCGCGGGAAATCAACACCACGGTTTATCCACCCAAAGAATTTGCCGCGAGAATGTTGCAGCGGCACGCTTTTTTAACCAATGTAATGGCGAAGCCCAAAATATTTCTCATTGGGGATGAACATGAGTTATCAGGAATGGTCCAGAAACGGATGGATTCGCCTGCGCGAAACAAGCCCGGAAGAAATCGCCGGCCTGCAGGCGGTCATTGATCGTGATCTATCAGCCTGCGCCGATCCCGATTTGGATCCGGATTGGCGCTTTGCCATTGCATATAACGCGGCATTGCAATGTGCGACATTGGCGCTGCGAACCGCCGGGTACGAGGTTCCAAAAGGGGGTGGAGCACACTTCCGCACGATTGACT
>JAJZVR010000301.1:0-2515 GCA_021847065.1 Planctomycetota bacterium
CCGGTAAACAAACACACGCGATCGCAAGGAGCAATTGCCCCATGGCCATCACCGGGGATGCAACTGGTTGCGATATTCGCTGGCGGAAAGGCCCCAATATGCCTTGAATCGGCGAGCGAAGTGAAACGCGTCCGGCCAGCCAACAATATCAGCGATGGTGCCGATTGGTTTGTCGGTGCGCAACAATAAATCGGCGGCACGCTCGGCACGAAGCTTGGTCAGATAGTGCATGGGTGAAAGGCCGGTGGATAGCTTGAACTGGCGACCAAGATGAGCCGGATCGCTATAGACCCGCGCCGCAAGTAATTCTCGCGTCCATGGCCGCGCCAAATCTGTCTCCAGAATCCGGATTGCTTCGACGACGCGGCTGGGTGTGATGTGGTCGGCCACAGTGGCCGCAGGATGCTGCCGCACAAATTCATAAGCCAGTTCGTCGAGAAACAACATCAATCCACTGATAACTTGGGCGGCATGCGGCGCGGAGGTACCGGTTAAGTACGTTCTCAAGCCAGACAAGAGTTTGCACGCGCGCTGCAATGGCTGTTGCGCGGCATGAAATATCAGCGATTCAGCCTGTCCGTCGGCGGCCCAAGGCCCGGCGAGAAACGGACCGACCGCCGGCTCCTGGCTGGTCCATGCCAAGTGGTTTTTTATGATATCCGTACCAATACAACAATTGTAAATATGCAGATTCGAGCATTTGTAATAGCCATGCCAGATGCCTGGCTTCAATACAATCACATCCCCGGCGGACAGCGGCTGGGTACCCTGATCGGAACGGTGCTCCGCACTGCCGCCCATAATGGTCACAATTTCCAGGAAGTTATGATCATGCTTTTCCTCGTTCCCGCTTTCGTGAACCCATTCTTTAAGATAGATCGCCAAGTGCGACGGCGGCAATCGCCAACTGTGTTTTTTGAATTCAATCATGGCCGATCCTGTAACATTGCCTGTTCCGAATGGATATATATCCCGGCATTTTTTTCTGACCCATGTGATTATACCACCAAGACGGTCGCCGCTGTCAACTCCGCGGCTGATCGAACGTTATCGGGATGGATCGCCACCCCCCTAAAGCCGTGACCGCAGGTCGCGCCCGGTGGTATGCAACGCCCGAGGTTTTCCGACCCGGTCGCTTCCGCCCCGGCGGTATTTGCGTCAATGCCCATGATGTGTACTTGAAAATATACCGTATACAATATATCATGACCCGCAATGAATGAAGATAAGCCATTGGTTTGGTTGCACGGAGAAATTAAGACGCCACCGCTTTCTTCCGAGGCTCGGATTGAAGCCGGCTTTCTCCTGCGACGATTGCAGCGCGGTGAATCGCTCGGATTGCCGCACTCACGCCCAATGAAAACCATCGGTCCGCACTGCCATGAACTGCGGATCAAGGATGAAAACGCCCACTGGCGTATTGTGTATCGTACCGATCCCGACGCGATCATCATCGCTGCCGTCTTCGCAAAGAAGACGGCAGCCACGCCGGTTCCCGTTATTGATGTGTGCAAGCGCAGACTGCACGCCTATGATACTCTTACGAAAGGATGACACGATGCAAACGGCAAAACGACGTAAATTACAGGAAGCGGGATGGAAGTTCGGCAGTGCCGGGGATTTCCTTAAATTGACCGAGCCGGAAAAGGCGTATATTGATATAAAGCTGGCCCTCGCACATGAACTCACGCGAGTGCGCCGTCATCACGCCATGACTCAAAAAAAATTGGCGGCCCTGTTAAAAACCAGCCAACCGCGGGTTGCGATAATGGAGCAAGGCGATTCCTCCGTTTCACTCGATATGCTTGTGCGCGCATTGCTCACGCTTGGAACCACACCCTGGGGCGTGGAAGTCGGCGGCGGTTATGACTCAAAAACGCCAGCTCGCATTCAAAAAAAGCGGGGAAACTACTCGCTTACCGGCTGCTAAAACGCCCCGGTGTCCCGTCCCCAGTAACTATTCACCGGTTACCTGCGGAATGCATACCAGAATACCTCCTCTCGGCCCCTGCGTCATCGTGCCCGTCGTCTTTTGCTGCTGGAAACACGGCTGTTGCTGTGGCCAAGTCGAAAAACCGCCGTATTTATGGGCGTGCAAGAACGCACGTTTTAGCCAACAACATTGCACGTTTTAGCCTAACACTCCGTTTGCCATCCGGCGTAGACTTATCTTCAACGTCAGTGTTCATTGGCGAAGAACGATAAGGTGGCACCGGAGCCATCTTCTGATTGATAAAAATTTCGACTCCATATTTGCTGATTGTTCGGCCAGTGTGGAGAAGAGACCATTAAATCGTTTTTTTAAAAAGGAGGTTGCGGGTCGAAAAAGGTTTTCCTCGTACAGGCCGCACTTGGCTCGATGAGGCAACTGAGTTGTTTTGTCAGTTCTCGATTCCATTTTTGTCGGCCATTGCGGCTGGCGTGGAGAAGAGACAAGTAATTTGTTAAGGAGTAGGGTTATGAAACCCATGAAAAACACATTTTTATTGGCCATTGTTGGGGCGGCAATCGCTAC
>JAJZVR010000301.1:2615-4191 GCA_021847065.1 Planctomycetota bacterium
GGTGCGTTGGGGCTGTTGTTATTGGGCCGGAAACGGAAGACCGCCTGAAGCGGTCCGCATGGGTTATGATTAAAATATGCGGGCCGGAGGGGAGATTTCCTCCGGCCCGCTTTTTTATCATCCGTCCAAGATATTGATGAATATAGGTTGTGTCTCTGGAACTGTAAGGGTCGATAATCTTTTACTGAAGGAGTAATCAGATGTTAAACAATCGAAACAGTACGGATAATGCGTTCAGAGCCAGTGCGTTCATAAGAGTAAAAAATAAGACCATTGCGCACGGTTTTACATTGGTGGAGCTGCTGGTGGTGATTTCCATCATCGCACTGCTTATTGCGCTGCTGCTGCCGGCGCTGGCCAAAGCCAAGCGGCTCGCCAACGGCACGTTGTGTTCCAGCAATCTGCGCCAACTCGGCATCGCCTACGCGGAATATACGCAATCAAGCGCGGCGGCCAGCCGCGGCTTGGTAAGCACTGCGGACCCCGACGCTTATGGCCAATGGGATATGGCGTTGGCTCCGATGTTTGGCGGCCCGGACATCGCTTACCCCACCACCGGTTGGCAGATTACTAACCCCCCCATACCAGCCAGTGAAGTCGCAGTCCTGCATTGCCCATCGACACAGATCGAGTCTCCATCATCTTTTGACTGGTCCACAATGGATCCATACGGAACCGCCACCACGCCTTGGAATTTGTACAGTAATGGAGAAATGTCAAGTTATGGTTTCAATGGATGGATGTTGAACTTCCAGGAAAGTTCGCCCACAGCGCAAAATGATTTGGCGTATTTTTCATCTCCCAGCAATCAATCTTATTTCTGGCCCAATAGCCAATCCATTCCCGACGCCCACGCTCCGTTGTTTGCCGATTCTCTCTTCTTTATTCCTCTTCCTCATCCCACCGATGCGGTTCCGATTGATCTGACCGGCGGCTCCGTCGCGGACCGTAATACCCCGGGCCAGATGTGGCAATATTGCTTTAATCGCCATCAAAATGGTATCAACGTGGCGTTCGCGGATGGGCATGTGGAACATGTTCATGACGGCGATTTGTGGACTTTGGAATGGTATGTCGGCTGGAACCCCATGCAAACCAAAGTCATGCCGTAACCGACACGGCGGTCGAACGCAATGCCGAAACAACGGAAGGCAGTACACAATTACCTCTTACAGCGGGCAAAGCCTATTATGCCAAATTCAGAATCCGGTCCAGTTGACGCTGGAATTTCGCGACGCAATTTTCTTAAAGTATTGACGGCTGCGTCTGTGGCCACGACGCTCGCGCCGGTCATGAGCGCTACCTCACAGGCCTATGCCGAGGAAATTGGCGTGCCACTGCGTGGTCCGGATGGCAGGATCATCGTATTTCATCCGCCCATGGCATCGGGGATACCGCTGGGTGGCATGGGGGCCGGCACTTTTGAAATTCGGGCCGACGGCGGCATGTACGAATGGCAGATTTTTAATAACTGGGGCCAGCGACTGGTTCTACCCGATACATTTTTTGCCATTCGGGCCAACGAAACAGGCAAGTCCGCCGTAACCCGGCGGTTGGAAACAATTCGCCATTCCTC
>JAJZVR010000302.1 GCA_021847065.1 Planctomycetota bacterium
TTATGGAGGGGATTTTCTTTTACAGCGGTTTTGTCATGATTTTATCTTTGCATCGCCGGAACCGCATGACCGGTATTGGTGAGCAATTCCAATATATCCTGCGCGACGAAACCATTCATCTGAATTTTGGAATCGACTTGATCAATACGATCAAGGAGGAAAATCCGGCGGCTTGGAGCAGCGAATTGCAACAGCAGCTTACCGCCATGATTCGTGAAGCGGTGGAGTATGAAATCCGCTACGCCAAGGATTGTCTGCCGACGGGAATATTGGGGCTTAACGCCGATTTATTCAGAGATTATGTGCAGTTTATTGCGGACCGGCGGATGCAGCGCATCGGATTGCCGCCGGCATACCATTCACAAAATCCCTTTTCGTGGATGAGTGAAACCATTGATTTAACGAAAGAAAAGAATTTTTTTGAAACCCGTGTAACCGAATATCAAACCGGCGGCACGCTGGTTTGGTAGGCCTTGCACTCGTAAGCGTAATTTTGGAGTAAATATTCTATGGCAATTGCAGCAAATCTAGGTTTTCCACGTATCGGGCTCAACCGTGAGTTAAAAAAAGCGCTTGAGTCCTACTGGAACGGAAAGCAATCAGAGAACGATCTTCTGGCGGCGGCGGCGGCCCTGCGCAGAGAGAATTGGAAAATACAACAGGATGTGGGAATTCAACATATCCCATCTAATGATTTTTCCCTTTACGACCATGTTTTGGATACGGCGGCCATGGTGGGGGCCATTCCAGCGCGATTCAAATGCGCCAACGGTAAAATTGGCATATGCTGACAGGCCCACTAACCATTTTGAACTGGTCGTTTGTGCGGGACGATCAACCGCGATCAGAAACCTGCCGTCAGATTGCATTAGCCATGCGCGATGAAGTGTTGGAACTGGAATCCGTCGGCATACGCATCATTCAGATTGATGAGCCGACATTGCGCGAGAGCTTGCCGCTGCGACGTAAGGATCGCGCTGAGTATCTGCGATGGGCGGTGGACTGTTTTCGTTTGGCCGCCGGGGGTGTCAAAGATGAAACGCAAATTCACACGCACATGTGCTATTGCGAATTCCACGACATCATGGATGCTATCGCCAGCATGGATGCCGACGTGATTTCCATTGAGACCGCCCGCAGCGCCATGGAGTTGCTGGAAGAATTTTCCCGGCACAAGTATCCCAATGAGATCGGCCCGGGCGTTTATGATATTCATTCGCCGCGCATTCCGGAAGTGCCGGAAATGATGGTGCTGCTGACGAAAGCCATAAGCGTGCTTAATTATAGGCAACTGTGGATAAATCCTGATTGCGGCCTGAAAACCAGGAAGTGGGAGGAAGTCATGTCGGCGTTGCACAATATGGTCGCCGCGGCCCGCGCACTAAGAAAACACATTGGTGAAGAGAGGGGGGCGTGATGACTACCTCGGTAGACTCAACTATCGCAGCCGGTTCGCCTCAATGGGTGATTAAACGCGACGGCGCGAGGGTGCCATTTGACCTCGCGCGAATCGCTGCGGCGATTGCCAAAGCCGGAGGCGCAACTGGGGAATTTGCCGCAGATCAAGCGACGGCGTTGGCGCAAGGCGTGCTGGCGGAACTGGTTCAAGAATCTTTCGAGGTCGAGACGATTCAGAACCTGGTGGAGCGTCAATTGATTCAGGCCGGCTTTCTCAAGACGGCGCGTGCGTATATTGCCTACCGCGAACAGCACCATCGCTTACGCCAGGAGCGTCAATCCATGGTGAATGCGGTTACGTCCGTCAATGAATACCTCAATCGTCAGGACTGGCGCGTTCAGGCTAATGCCAATCAGGGCTATTCATTGGGTGGCCTGATTCTTAATGTGGCCGGTAAAGTAACGGCCAACTATTGGCTGGAGCATGTCTACCCCGAAGCGGTAGGAACCGCACACCGGGAGGGTGATTTTCATATTCATGATCTGGATATGTTGGCAGGCTATTGCGCGGGCTGGTCTTTGCGGACGGTTTTGGCGGAAGGGTTCAACGGCGTGGCGGGCAAGGTGGAGGCGGCACCGCCGGGGCCCCGATTTCGCGAACCTCCACGACATTGATCTCCTGATCGACCAGAGGCGTTCCGGGACGACGGGGAGCACGCAGTTGTACGCGCATGGCGTGAATCTCCAATGTCGCACAACGCGCGGCCCGCCCCTTGCCGGCGGGCAAATCAATACTGCGGCGTCCCAGCGGCACCGCCGCCGCCAAGGCGTCGTGGAGGTATTGTTGATCCATCTTGGTCAGGGCGCGGTCATGCGCCGAACGCACCACAAAATTGCATCCGCTTTGGCCACAACGTGCGAAGACTTCATAGATGTCACTCTCCCGGTCCGCCACATAAATCCATTGCGCTCCGCCAATGCCCGGACCTCCACTGGCCACCAACGTTTTCCCCCATCGGGCAGATTCTCTGTCTTGACGACGTAAGCGATCCGCTTTCTTTTCCTTACGCCGTGATTTTGTAATGTCGCGTACCCACACGCTTTGGCCCGCCAGCCCAATCAACTGCGACTGATCCTCGTAGGGGTCCTCCGGATGGCCCTGCCAGCGAACCGCCAGCGTGCTGTGTAGCCAGAAGCCACGGGTGTAGTCTTCTCCCACCGGCCCCAAACCCACCGCCGCCTCACGCATCGGAAAACTCGCCGCCGTGGTGTCCTCAATCATCAAATACACGCCTGGCGAACGGTCCCGGCGCGCCGGGAGACCTGCTCAAAGCTCCCCGCACAAACCGATCCGTGCGATACCTCGTCGCCATCCAGCAATCGGTACGCCGCTTTCATTTCCGCCCAATCCGGAAATACGCCCGTTATCGTACCGCCGGGCACCGCTGCAAATTGCCTCGCCAAACGCACCAGCCGCTGCGTTCGCCGTTTATCCCCCAACTTCGCTTTTCCAAAATGAGCCTCGGCCCACATGTCCCGATCCGTCACCATTATTTACCCATCCCATGGTCTTCGCCCCGATCCCGCATGTATTCATTACGGGGACGTTCAGGGCCACAATTTTGTGGTGGAAACTCTTCGCCAGCAGCGGCCAGAAGTGGTGCTGGTGGTAAACGACATTCAGGCGGTGGCGGTGATGCGGCACGCATTGGCGGCGGGAATCGGGGTTCCGCAGGAAGTTCGTATAGGCAGCTTTGATGATCTGCCGATGGCCGCTCATTTATCCGTTCCCCTTACCATGATTCGGCAGCCGGCTGCGGGTATTGGAGCGGTCGCGTTCCATACCATGCTCCAGCGAATTAACGCGGCGGACCTTCCCCCGATGCATACGGAATTAAACGGTGTACTTGTTGTTCGCATCTCCTCCGGATCCCGGATTGCCGGGAAAATGACCGCCAGAACGCGCGGGTGAAAGGCCATCAGGCTTGATTATATCTATTTTACGGAGATAAATATGATTTCATATCTATGTTCTGGTAATATAAAATGAAAATAAATAATATTTCTCTTGCGTTGGGTTTTACATTGGAACATACTATATCTAATTGACGTAGCCAGGTGTTCTCGACATTTAACTTGGGGTGCCAGAGGACGGGGCGAAGCACGGATGCGAGATGCGAAAGTTTCAGACGTTTCGTTGGAAGCGACAGATTGCTGTGCTCTGTGTCTTCGCAAAAGCAACTTCGAGGTTTCCATGTTGGTTCGGGCGGATGTTCGTTGGTAAAATCTGCCCATCGCTTTAGCTCGCATGTTTAGCCTGAGTTTTGGAAAGTTTCCTGGGCGACGTTCATGGGTTCACACTACGCGGTCACGATGAAGTGGCTCTCGGTTAGTAGATAAATGAGATTTCTTTGGTATGACCTCCCGGCACACTTTTAGGGGTTGTAATGACATATCTTGTTTGCAATGGTCTGGCGCGGCGTGATTTTCTCAAGGGGTGCATGATGACCGGGGACGTATATCGTACAAGGAATTACCGATGATTTCATACAAAAATGAAAATGTCCCGGCGAAATTAACACGCCGAAATATGTTACAGATAGCTGCGGCAACGGCGGCCTCGGTCACCGTCGGTTCGCTGACGGCACCGGACCTGCGTGCCAATGCGTATGATTCAGTGGTGGGACAACTGGTCGGCGAGCAAGGCCTTTCACCGTTCCTCAATCGATCCCATCTGGTGCGGCCCATCATCGGCACGGGCTGGCATGGGCATACGTTT
>JAJZVR010000303.1:0-2447 GCA_021847065.1 Planctomycetota bacterium
CCACCTCAAATGTTCATATCACGCGATCAGCAAGTATCCCCGCCAATGGCGTCATCGCGTTTTTTTCAAACCCATTTGCCAATCTCGCGGCGGCCCGCAAAGCGCCGCTGAAAATTGACCACGCCTGGATCACACCGATTCCCAGTACATTTAACGGCGATTTAACGGCATTGACACTATTGGTCTTTATCGCATTTTACGCCGCCGGACCCGGGGTCTGCGTATGGCTGGCATTATCGGAATTAATGCCGACGCGTATTCGTTCTTCGGGCATGAGCATCGCCCTTTTAATCAACCAGAGCGTGTCCACGGTCATCGCGGCTCTATTTCTGCCCACTGTTGGTAAATATGGCTACGCCACTGTATTCTTTATTTTTGCGGGATGTACGGTGGTTTATTTTCTGACCGCCGCATTCCTGTTGCCGGAAACGAAGAACAAAACCCTTGAAGAAATTGAGGAAATATTCCGTAGCGGCGATGCCTTACCGACGGAAGGGCACGCGTGAGCCGGCAATTAGAGACTGTTCCTTTAGGGTCTGCCAATAAATCTGGCGTCGGGCCAAATCGGATTGCGTCAGGTGGCGTTGGCGCTATCAAAACGCGAGTTGCGACGATGGAAACGCTCACCCCGCCAAAACAATTGGCAGACCCGTTCCTTTAGGATGTATTTATGCGCGCATCACATTTTTTTGCAATTGGCATGTTGTCTGCATTGGCTATTACCCCGACGGTAACCCGCGCGGCAGACCATAGCCGTACCTTTTCCGTTACCAAACTGGGCCTTATACCGCTGCCCCGGCATATCACCGCTTATACCGCACGGTGGCATATTCCAGTTGCGGTCCGCATCAGTGCCGCTAATTCCGCGCAACGCAATGTTGCCCGCTTTCTGCAACGCTTCCTGAAAAAGCGAGGCATTGCCGCAAAAATTACTTCCACCGGCCCGGCGCAGATTACACTTTCCACCACGGGTGCCATTACACAACTTGGAAGGGAGGGCTACCGGCTTGAGGTTACCGGTCACGGGGCGGCACTTACCGCCAACGCCGGCCACGGCCTCTTTTACGCCCTGCAAACTTTTGAACAGTTATTTAATCCCTCCCAACCCACCGATAACGCCATCCATGAGGTCTCCATCACCGATCGCCCGCGCTATCGCTGGCGTGGAATGTTGCTGGATTGTTCCCGTCATTTTTTTCCTGTCCCGGTGGTGGAGAAATTCATCCGCGTGGCGGCCCATTATAAGCTCAATGTCTTTCACTGGCATTTAACCGATGACCAGGGCTGGCGAATTCAAATTCCGCAATATCCCCTGCTGACCACAATCGGAGCTTGGCGGGCGGGTACAGAAATGCACATAAACCCCAACGATATTGATCACACACGCTACGGTGGCTTTTATACCGATGCCCAAATTCGACAAATCGTCGCTTATGCCAAAAGCCGCTATGTCGCCGTTGTCCCTGAGATTGATATTCCCGGCCACTGCACGGCGGCGCTGGCGGCGTATCCATGGTTGGCAGCGGCCAAAGGACCTTTTCAAGTGCGCGAAACATGGGGAGTCAGCAATGTGCCATTAAGTCCCAGCGCCCGAACTTTTCGTTTTTTAGATACTGTCTTCGGTGATTTAGTGGATCTGTTCCCAGGTCGATATATTCATCTCGGTGGGGATGAAGTTTCCGCGCAAGCCATGCAGGTATGGGAACACGATCCTGCGGCGGAGAAGATCATGCGACAAAGACATTGGTCGGCGGCGCAACTCCATGATTATTTCCCCGCCAGAATGGCGCGTTTTCTGGCTGCCAAAGGGCGGCGCGCCGTGGTTTGGAATGATGTGCCCGCCGAGGGCTTGCCCAAAGGCACGGTTATTGAATGCTGGAACAGTTCTCGCATCGTAAATCAGGACGCCCGCCTTGGTCACGACGTAATTGTCGCCAACGAATCCAGACTTTATTTCAACTTCTGCGAAGGGGATCCCAAATACGAACCACACCCGGTGGGAGGTATTGATACACTTCGGGAGACTTACAATTTTAATCCATCCTCTTTGCTGCCAGCTTCCCTGCGCCGCCGGTTGCTGGGAGCGGAAGGGTGTCTGTGGGGCGAAGCGGTTCCCACGGCCCATCATTTGTTCTACCAATTGCTGCCACGCGAAATGGCCTTGGCGGAAATCAGTTGGACGCCGTTAAAAGATCAGCACTATTCCGATTTTGTTAAACGCACCGCACGGCAATATCTCTGGTTGCGGGCCAATGGTTACAACTTTCGTATTCCTCTGCCGTCGTTTCATTTCATCAGCGCTGGCGCAACGTCAAGCGCGACCCGCGATCCCGGCCATAACGCTCTGGAAATTCACACCTCAGCACCAGTCGGCTCTGTGCGTATAACCGAGCCGGTGCCCGGCACACACATTTACTACACGCTCAATGGCGCAATTCCCAATGCCC
>JAJZVR010000303.1:2547-4172 GCA_021847065.1 Planctomycetota bacterium
TGCAACGCTTTCTAAAACGCCGTGGCATTGCCGCAAATATTGCTTCCACCGGCCCGGCGCAAATCACGCTTTCCACCACGGCTGCCGATACACAACTTGGCCGGGAGGGCTACCGACTTGAGGTTACCGGCCATGGGGCGGCATTTTCCGCCAATGCCGGCCATGGCCTCTTTTACGCCCTGCAAACTTTTGAACAACTATTTAATCCCGCCCAACCCACCGATAACGCCATCCATGATGTTTCCATTACCGATTGGCCGCGCTATCGCTGGCGCGGCGTCATGCTGGATTGTGTCCGTCATTTTTTCCCTGTGCCGGTGGTGGAAAAATTTATTCGCGTGGCGGCCCATTACAAGCTGAATATATTTCACTGGCATTTAACCGATGATCAGGGCTGGCGAATTCAAATTCCGCAATACCCGAATCTCACAAAAATTGGCGCTTGGCGGCCCAATTCCACACCTTGGTGCAGCCCACCGGCCGCGAAGAATGGGCCGCGCTATGGAGGCTTTTACACCGATGCCCAGATTACGTCGGTGGTGAATTATGCGCGCCGACGCGGTATAACCGTCGTGCCTGAAATAGACATTCCCGGACATGGCAGAGCGGCAATTGCTTCTTATCTATGGTTGGCGGACGCTAAATCCATGCCGCCCATTAATACCCCTTTAAGCCCCAGTCCAAGGACGTTTCATTTTCTCATCACCGTCTTTGGCGACTTGGTTTCTCTTTTTCCCGGCCAATTCATCCATCTTGGCGGGGATGAAGTAAACCTGCAGGCATGGCTGCATGATCCGGCGGCGGAAAAACTCATGCAACAGCGGCATTGGTCGCTGCCGCAGATACATGACTATTTTGCCCGCAGGTTGGCCCGTTTTTTGGCATCCAAAGGGCGGCGGGCCGTGGTTTGGAATGATGTACCCGCTAAGTATTTGCCGAAAGGTGCGGTGATCGAATGCTGGAGCTGGAACAGTTCAAATATTGTTCTCAAGGATGCCCGCCTGGGGCATGATGTGATTGTCGCTTGGAGCAGGAAACTGTATTTCAACCATTCTCAGGGGTACCTCAAGTACGAACCCCATCCGATCGGGGGAATTGATACGCTGCGGGAAACCTACAATTTTAATCCATCATCTTTGCTGCCAAAGACATTGCGACAACGACTTCTTGGCGCGGAGGCCTGCCTGTGGACCGAAGCAATTGCCACCCCGCATCATTTGTTTTACCAAATGTTACCCCGGGAAATGGCCCTGGCGGAAATCTGCTGGACGCCCATAAAAGATCAGCATTATTCTGATTTCGTTAAACGCACCGCACGCCAGTATCTCTGGTTACGGGCCAACAACTATAACTTCCGGATTCCGCCGCCATCGTTCCATTTCACAGGTAGCGGCGGCACCTCCACCGTCACCCGCGACCCCAGCCACAATGCACTGGATATTCACACCACCGCACCAGCCGGCTCGCTGCGTATAACCGATCCGGTGCCCGGCACAAAGATTTACTACACCCGCAATGGCCTGATTCCTGATGCTCATTCAACCGCTTACAAAGCAGCCATTCTTCTGCCATTGAAATCCGGTAAGCCGGTAGTCATCCGCAGTATCGCCATTGATCCATCCGGG
>JAJZVR010000029.1 GCA_021847065.1 Planctomycetota bacterium
AGTTTCCGCAAGCTGGCGATGGGTTGGGCGAAATAATACGTGATCGACTCCAGCAATGCCCTATAGATCTCGCCGCGCGTTGTTGACGTTTTCAGCCCGACAATGACACCCGAGGCGTCGGTGACATAGCCCGGCGAGCCGGTTGGTTCGAAATATGGCAGTACCAGCAGATTCGTGGGGTCGCCCGGTGCTTCGGCATCCAATCGCCGGTATATCTCCGGATACGATCGCTCACCGGCGGCAAAGGTATCACGAAACCATCGCAGCAGTGAACCTGCCTGATTGAACAGAAATGAGACGTAATGGTTGGCAATGACATAATGCTCTATGTTCAGCCCCAGGGCCAGCATTTTGGCCGGATCGGGTACGCCAAGATATACCGGTGTAATACACTCATAAGTGCCGATTCCATCGACGGCATGACCGGCCTGGGCAATGCCCGCCCCCAACGCATTACAACACTGATCGTGGCCTCCCACCACAATTTTTACATCTCGTGGCAGTCCAAGTTGCGCGGCGATAGCGTCGGACACGGTTCCCGCAACGGTGCCAGCCGGCAGACAACGTGGCAGCTTGGCGCGATCCATTCCGCTTATGGCGAGCAATTTTTCCGACCAATCTTGCTTATGAATATCAAACAGCAACGTTCGATTTGCATGGGAATAACTGATGAATGGATCAGCACCCAGTAAAAATTCCACCAAACCGCCCCACAGCAGGAAATAATCCGCCGCGTGATAAAGTTCAGGTGTATGCTCTTCAAGCCACTGCAACTTTGGCAGCGTATAACTCGACGTAAGCACATTGGGGTTGATCCCGTAAAATTCTTCCTGTGACATTTGACGCAGCAGCACGTCAATATACTCTCGTCCACGGACGTCCGAGGAAAGAATGCTGCGACCCAGAATGTCGCGATTTTTATTGACCGGCGTGGCGGCTTCCCCCATTGAACTTACGCATAAAGCCCGGATCGGGTCTGTTTTTGTGGCCGCCGCCACTTCGGCGATTGTTTCCTGTACTTGACTCCACACATACCGCGCGTCCAGTTCCGCCCAACCCTGACGCGGATAAACCGTGGGATACTCACGATACGCCAGATGAATACACGTTCCCCCGGACGAGAATGCTCCCGCTTTGCAGCCTGTCGTACCGACATCAATACCCAAGGTGCTCACGCTTTTGTTACCTCGTAGCCCAGATAGGCGCTAAATGCGTCGCGGATGGGACCGGCCACATGTCCGGGCGTCACACCGACATGGTGGCGATGACCGGTCATACCGATTGTTTGCAGCAAGTTCTGCAGATTCGCGATATGGACAACACCGGCACAGCCGAAGAAGTCTTCCGCAATTTCATCTTCAGTGAAGTGGCCTTCACCCACATAGCATTTGATTTTGCCGTCTTGCGTGAGCACATTGCCGAAGCTTATTGGCATGGCGGCAATGCGTCCGGTATTACAACCCCAGGAACAGCCCGGCCCCACTGCGTGAGCCAACATGCTGTGATCGGTCACCTTGCCCTTGGCCCGCATCATTTTCTGCGGCACCGGGCCGCAGTGAAACAGGATACATTTGTCGGGATCATCGCCATAGTTGTTGTTCCAGTCCAGACATGTGGTTACCTGACCCGATGCCAACCGCAACGCCCGCATCATAACCGCCGATCCTATGTCCACCTCGCACGCGGTGGCAACTCCGCGGTTATTCAGTTCGCTTAGCAGCGTGCAGGGCGATATATGCAGCTTTTTCTGCAGTTCAATCCAGCATCGAATGGCCAGTGCATCAAGCTGAAACTCTTCGGTGATCTGGTCCAACACCACTCCCAGACGAGCCATATTGGCGACGGCCTCCCCGGGCACGGCGGAAAAATCGGTGTAACCGGTAAGAAAGGCCGCCTTCTCGCGCACCAGCTTATTGCCTGCCTCAAGTGCTTCAATGCGAAGGAAAACATCTGATAAATCCATGGTCTCAATTGTGATACCATGCCGCTGTAGTGTTAGTTCGTCGATACGCACCGTCTTAAACGCCGTCGTGCGCGCACCAATGGCGCCTATGGTCATCCGGCGCATCCCGCCGACCACCCGGCAGAGCCGGTCAAAATAGTCAATATTGGCCGTAAATGCCGCTGAAGCGGGGGCTACCGTGTGCGGCTGTAACGCGGTAAACTTGATACCGTATTGGCAAAACACATCCATAATGGAGAGCTTGCCGCAAAACGAATCCCGGCGCATCGTCGGCCCCATCTTGTCCAATTCGTCGGGGTAGGCGTGTACAAGAATCGGCACGCCCGCATCCTGCAATGCCATAACGGCACCGCTTTCATCACCAAAGTTTGGCAGGCTCAGTATCACGCCCCCGAACTCACCACGGTGCTGACTTAGAAATTCCGCGTAACGCCGGGCTTCCGTGCGAGTCTCCACGGCACCGTGGCGTGTAGCCGTCTCTTCCAGCATGAGCACTTTATGGCCCATTTGCTCCAACCGCGTCCGAATTTCCCGTCGTGCCTGGGCAATCAGCGCCGCGGGAAAAAAACCGCGATTGCCGAAGAATAACGCGAATGTTGTTTTGGGAATCGTTTCCATTGTTGTTCCTTTCAGGCCTTAATAATCCGTGCCGAACCTATGAT
Organism: Planctomycetota bacterium; assembly: GCA_021847065.1. Classification (GTDB taxonomy): domain Bacteria; phylum Planctomycetota; class Phycisphaerae; order WQYP01; family WQYP01; genus JAMDCX01. The sequence goes on from JAJZVR010000029.1 coordinate 2,626, forward strand.
ATTTAATTCATCCCGCAACAGCGATAAAGCTGTGTCGTACACCACCTGTTGTGCCTTTACCACCGAGGTGCCGCGGATCTTTTCGAAGGGCTGGCGCAATGCCGTACCGATGTTGATTTTAACACAGCCGTGTTGCACCGCATCCAGAATGTACCGTCGTCCAATGCCAGTTCCGCCATGGAGCACCATGGGAATATTCACCACTTCGCTGATGCGCTGCAGGTGCGGAATATTCAGCCTCGCCTCCACTTTTTTCTTATCCTTTAACGTCTTTGATATCGCACCGTGGATGGATCCTACCGCCACCGAAAGCCAATCAACTCCGGTCTGCCGGACAAACCGCTGAGCTTCGGCGGGGTCAGTGAATCCCTTGCCGCTGGCAAATATCTCCTCATATGACGGCACCGGACCATCCTCGTGCCCCATCACTGCGCCCAACTCACCCTCAACCGCTACACCGGCGGCATGCGTCAACTCCACCGCCTGCCTGGTCGCGGCGATATTATCCGCCAACGGCAAGCGGGAACCATCAATCATGACCGATTGGTAACCGGCGGCGATCGCGCTTCTTATGACAGGTAAATACTCCATACGCAGGTTGTCTTCATCAATAACCGGGACATGGTCCAAGTGCAGACGGGTGCAGCGTTCATCTTTCACGCGATGGTATTCCTCGGCCACCGCCTCCAGGCTTGGAGCTTCAAACTTCATCCATTCCAGCCGCGCCACCATGATCAGGCCGAACGCGTCACTATCGCGCAAGGCCTGTACGATCGGCTCAAGCATCGGCAGATAGGGAATATTGAACCCGGGAACCACAATTGTATTCTTGCAGGCCCGCCGCAGCAGTTCATTAGTTTCAGCAACCATCATTTTTCCTCATTTGCGTTATTCCATTTCGCCTGCACCGGCAGGCACACTGGTACACGGCACGTACGCCGGATTGGGACAGGCCCAAGCGTGGCATCGAGATCCTTGCCGTTGGTCCGTATCCGCGGGTCTGCCCGCGTGGACACATAAGACACTATTTCCAGGCCTCAGTGCTCGCGTCTCAATCCCGACTTCGCACGGTATAACTTCCTGACCGAACCTCCACAATTACCTCGTCGCGCATCGTGCGTACTACGCGCACGCCGGAATGTATCAAAAACTGGTGATTGATTTGTAGCGTTTGTGGATCAGTCGTGGGCACAAAAACACGGGCCATTGTATTTGGCGGAATGGTGATCTGCAAAATTAACCGGGGTCCCCTCCGTTGCCAAGCGCTGACTATTTTCCCCAGTACGGAATCGTAGCTGACACGCACCCATTTTAGATTACCCACAATCGCCGGGCGAATTTCCAATTGCCGTCCAGGCTTGCGGGCCATATCCATTTGTATGCCACCCAACCCATTGTAGAACCACTGCTCAATATGCCCGAGCATGAAGTGATCCTGCGAATCGTCCGCATTGCAATTCCATGCCTCGGTTAATGCTGTGGCCCCGTGTGCAATCTGGTAGCCATAACTCGGCGGCGTGGATTGTGTGGCCATCTTAAAAAGCAATTCCGACTGGCCCGCATCCGTCAATGCCTGCACCACGTAATGGAATCCAATATCGCCGGCAGTCGTATGATCACCATGCTCACGAATACCAGCGATCAAGTTGGCCAGAACTTTGGGCCGATCCGCTTTTTTGGCTATTCCGGTGGCCAGGGCCATCGCATTGGCGCACTGACTGCCGCGATCATATTGGCCCGTAGCGGGATGATAGAATTTCTGGTTGAACGCTGCCCGGACACGCACGGCCTCTGCGGCATATCTCGACGCGGCATCTGGATGGCCCAATAGACGCGATATTTTCACCATGATGGCCAAATCTCGATACCATGTGGCGGTAGCGGTAACGCCGATGTCGGTCAGTTGCTCCACGCCCGGCGCTCCGGGACCAAGGTCAAACCAATCACCCAGGCCGAATGCGAGAATACCATTTTTGGCCCGTGATTTTAGATAATGCACATAGCGGGTCATCATCTGATAATTTTGCGACAAAATCCGCTTATCCCCGAAATATTTGTAAGTAAGCCATGGATCAATTACGCACGCACTACCCCATTCCGGAGAATCGGTAAATCCGCCAGGATAGTTAAAATATTCTGGTGCGAAATCCGGCACCATGCCGTTGGGCCACTGCGCGTCACGCATATTGGCGGCAGTTTGTTCATACAACTTTGGCACAAAGAAATTATCCATAATTCCCGGCCCCACCAGATACGTATCCTCCAGCCAACCGGTTTTTTCGCGGGTGGGGCAATCCGTAATGATGCTGGTCATATTATTGACCATGGCCATCGTGATGAGATGATGGATTTGATTCAGAAGTTTGTTGCTGCATGAAAAGTGGCCTATGGTGGGGGAGGAACTGTGTGTGGCCTGCCCGATCACATTGAGCACCACCGGCCTGCTGTCTGGACTGGATTTATCTGCCGCAACTGCGTCAATTTGCACGTAGCGGAATCCGAAATAGGAGAAAATGGGGTGAAATGTCTCCACACCTTTGCCATTAAGTGTGTAGACACACCATATTGGTCCGGCGCAGGATTGCCACTGTGTGCCATTGGGATGCAGTAATTCAGAGGGGTACACCATGAGTTTGGAACCAGCGGGTCCCCTCGCTTTAATCACAAATCGTCCCGCCATGTTCTGGCCCAGATCATACACACTTATACCCGGTTGTGGATGCGTAACAAGAACAGGCTTATAGATGTGCATGACCCTCACCGGCGGTGCCGTTTGCGGCGTCAACTTTCCGCCCGGACCGTTTACCACCATGGCATGTCGCCATTGGCTGTCATTAAATTCAGATTTATCCCAGCCGGAAACGGCATCCAGTGCGTTATAATCTTCACCACCGTAGATGGATGAGAATCTCACCGGGCCGGAAGTCGTTCGCCACTGGCCATTACTGACAATGTTTTCTTTGGTTCCATCCTTGAAGGTAATGTGCAATTGCAAAATGAGCTTTGGCCGGCCAAAGGGATTGGGAGCGTGCTCGTAACGACGCGTGCCCTCTGGGCAATCATACATGCCCGTGCCCAACATTACGCCGATGACATTGTGCCCATGACGCAGCAGTGATGCGACGCTATAAGAGTTATATAGAACCGTCTTTTTATAATCTGTCCAGCCCGGTTGCATGACGTCATCGCCGACCTTTCGGCCATTGATAAACAAATCGTATTGGCCCAGCCCGGACACGTAAACCACGGCCTTTTGAACCGAGTTGCTTAGCGTAAAGCGGTGCTGGAAAAGCGGCAACGCCTGGCGCGGGCTTGGCCGATGGCCCCATGGTCCGCGCCCCCATCGCGCGATGGCACGGGCGTGTTTCCAGCCGCTGGTATTAAACCCGGCGTTGTTCCATCCCGCAGCCGGTTGCTGGTTGGTCGCCAGCCACTTTGTGTCTATCGGCACCTGTACACTGGCACCGGAGCCAAGGGTAATGGTCATTATGCCGATAAGCCCGGCATGATTGATATTATCTCCCACATTGCTGGCCGCAATGGCTATGGCGTTTGTGCCGCCGCGCAGCAGCCGCGCAACGTTGGGATGATAAATGGTGTTCCAATTGGCTCCGCGCCATTGTGTCGTTTGTGCGGCTTGTACACCGTTAACATAAAGTGTGAACTGCTCGTCGGCTGTAAGTTCGAATACCGCGGTGCGAATAATAACATTCTTGGGCAACTTGATTTGCCGACGGAACCAGACACGGCTCGGTGTCGTGCTCCCGCCGCCGGTATTGCCCCATACCCAGCTTAATTTCTGCAACGGGTTATGTGATGGCAATCGTGCGGCGATCCATTGAGCGTTCCAGTGTATCGCCCGTGGCTGCGTATTGAGTTCCTCCTGTAAAGTCACTGCGCGTGGCGCGGTAACACTTTGACCAGCGATGATCGCGGTGCCGCAGCATCCAATAACAGCTATTGCCACCCAATGTTTGAACCATACATTCATCGCATCAACTCCTCTATTCAATGATATTGCAATTATCAGCACGCGACCCCAGCGCTCGGCCCGTACGCTCCACAATTACCCGCGCACTGCCCAAGTGTGCTGGATCGCCCATTCCAAGACACGCTGCTGGGCCTGCTGATCCACACCACTGTTCCATATGTAGGCCAAGGGATAACCCAGAACAACTTCTTTATTCCCTGCTTTTACAGGATGGGGTAATTCCGGTGCCACCGGCAGACTTGGAGCGCCGCGGACAAATGTTCCGATGCCAACCGCGTGGCTTGGGAAATTCGCAGGATGCCCCATAACCGAAAACTGGGCCACCCGACCCGTAGCCTTCACACTGGAACCGGACAATCCGTAAAAGCCCGCATAAGCAGTGGCGGATTTCATAAATCCATGTGTCAGCTTATCAAACTCCTTGCTGATATTGTGACCATGATACCATACGGCTGCAACCATCCCCGTTTCTGTATCCACAGTCAGCGACACCGTATAGAACGTCCCGGGTTTCCAATTCAGGAATGGCGCGGGCTGCGGCGGCCCGACGGGATTGCCCTTCACGCATAATTGAAGTTGCCCATTGCTACGGTTGACAATTAACCCGGAAAATCTGTCGGTAACACTGGTCGGCTTTTTGATATAAAACCCCAGACCCACCTGATCAGCGGTGTTAACCTGTATCCGTGCCCGGATCGTCACCAAACCCGGCAGGTGATAACCGAGGCTGCCGCGCAAGCTGATGTACGCCGCATCGTTGAAGTTCGTGGCGCAGCTATTCGTGCCGACGGTCGGCCCGTTGGCGATCCGCATGGGAGCTTGTGTATAACCAGCGCTATCTTGCGCGTAAAATTTCCAGCGGCCTCCGGGAATATCGACAGCCGGGAGGCGGCCGGCGGCCAATGCGGAACCTGCCGTACCCGTAAAGTCTTCAACGATGATGGGCCGATCCCGCACCTTGTGCGGAATGTTTGCCACTTCCACGATGGTCGGGATCTCCGATTCTAATTTCAGCAGCCGACGGCGGGCCGCAACCGGCATGAGTTGTGGGGGTGAAAAGGCGACATAAAGCCCTCGATATTCACTTAGGTTTTCCTTCAGATTATCCCCGCAGATCATCCGTACTTTATAACCCATGCGAGTCAGCATACGCCATGCCCCGAATTGCGCTTTATTGAGCCAGCGCGTCGGCTCGCGGTAACAATAGTTGGCCCATTTGGACACATATAACAGGATTGTTTGATGCGCTTCAGCACGTATTGCGCTCGTCGGCCCTGCCGCCTGGCACGCCCTGCCCCAGGCTTTCATATACGAATAGCCGGAAGGCAGGGTACTGTATCCACCCGCGTTGCACTCCTCAATACCACAGCCCTCCGCCACTGCAGCCCTTCCCATCGCCGAAAGAAACTTCGGCGTGTAACCCACGCTGGCCATACCATGAGGATCATCAAATTCAATGACTACTGGCTTGAGCGTTATGCCTTGGAAAGCCGCCAAGTTCGCCTGCATTTCCCATATTCCCTGATGGGCATGCCACCAGAAGTCATAGCTTTGCAAAATTTTATCCGCTCCGCGTGACATCCCGAAGTAATCGAGGTTGGACATCTGCGCAGAGCCATTGCGATAGCTTTCCCCCAACTGTACAACAATATGCGCCTTGGGATCACCGGCGCGGATTGCAGCGTTAAACCGCCGCAACGCCACACGCCAATTCTGTTGCCGAAATGCGATGAAGGCCAGATTCGCTGGCGAGCGGTCTGGTGTACCGTGGGTTTCGCCGGGAATCGGCGGCGTTTGCGGCAGCGGTGCATTGCCGACGATGCGTGCCAACCAGCGTGGTCGGGATTTGGCCGAAATGCTTTTTCGCCAGAGGTTTAAACTTGCCGGATCAAAAGTACACCATTGTCCATATTTATTTTCCGCCTGTGAGCCAATAAATGCACACCAATTGAGGCCTTGTCCATGAAAGTGCTTGGCTAAGCGTGTACAAAAAGGCGAAAAGGCCCGCCAGAATCGTGGATCATTAATCGATGGTATGCCACCCTGCGCAACTTTGCCCGACGCATATTCCCATTTATCGACTTTCAACCATTTTGGTGTTGCACCACCCCAATAGCTGTTGATTCGCACCCCCAATTTAAGTCCGAGCTTGTCGGCAACGGCTAAACGACGGGCAATAAAACCAAAGTGATAATCGCCCGGCTTAGGTTCCAAACGATTCCATGCGGCGGAAATGTATATTTCTGTTCCCCCTATGCTCTTAAAATCTTTTGCCCATCGCCGGAACTCCTTTAATTTCACGCATGATGGATTCCAATTCCAAAGCGTCAGGGAAAACTCGCGGTGAGGCGAATCTTGGCCTTGCGCCAACGGCGAGATGCACCCAAGCATCAACATCACCGTGGTTAACATGATCATTCGTATTGTCCGCATTATTGTACCTCATATGAAATCTATGCCAATCATTTGCCATTACTCTTATACACCGACTGCCGACCTCGGGCTTCCCACCTTAACGATCATTGATCCATGGCTGGGTAATTCCATATCCAAGCCATCGCGGTGTCCAAGGTCATGCCGCTTCCATAAATCACGAATGGGCTGCTTGCCGGAGAGCCTGACATCCCGCGGCAAAATAACGGTAAGTTCCGACCAGCGCACGGATGCTTGTTCCGTTACCGGTCCCAAGTTGAATATTCCAACCGCCGCTGTCCCATCCGCCAGTGGCCGCGCCCAGACCTGAATGTGCCCGGCCTGTTTAATACATTGGGCCTGCTTACCAAGAATATCCTGATCAATGGCGATAACTTCCGGGTTGGAAAGCAGGTCCATTGTAAATTGGTCCAGCTTGGTCAGATCGCAACCAATAATCAGCGGGGCCGCCAGGAGAGACCACAAGCTGATGTGCGTCTGCTGTTCAATGGGGGTCAGACGTGAAGCCTGCGGTTTGCCCGGAAAGCCCAGGCTGGCATTGGTAAAATTCACAGTGCCCACCACCAGCATATCCGGATCATTCCAATGACCCGGACCGGCATACGCGGCGATTCGCCGATCACAATGAAACCCATTGATGCAAACAGACGCCCAGAAGTCAATAAGGTCATCCGAAATCCGCCACAGGTTTCCACGCACCTGCGGCCCGGCCGCCCACTTCCATGGATCAGCCATACCGTACTGGCACAAACTAAAAACAATATCCCTCTCTACGGTTCCAATAGCCTGCCCCATAACCGCATAAGGTTCAATGTATTCAATGGTCGTCGGTGCGGCGGTGATGGTCTGCCCGTAGCTGCACCAGTCATATTTGAAATAATCCACACCCCATTGCGCGTAAGTGTGAATATCCTGTATCTCATGGCCGTAGCTGCCGATGCACCCGCCGCAGTCCACCGGTCCCGGTGAAGCGTAAAGGCCGAATTTCAGCCCCAGCGAGTGCACATGGTCAATGAGTGCTTTTATATCAGGAAATTTATTTTTATCCGGCATGATACGCCCGGCGGTGTTTCGCTGGCCAGTCCAGCCCGCGTCAATGTTAATAAAACTGTACCCCTTGTCCGCCAACCCTGATTGCAGCAGCGCATCGGCGGTCTTCCAAATCTTTTCCTGATCGACATCGACCCCGAACGCATTCCATGAACTCCAACCCATGGGCGGCGTTTGAGCCAGCAGTCGTTCTCCGGCGCGTATTTCCAACCGCCGACTGGTTCGGCCAACGTTGTTCCGGGCGATAATCTCTACCTTGTAAGAACCGGCTTGCCCCACGCTTCCCCGCAGCACACCCTGTTGATCCAACTCCAGGCCTGCCGGAAGGCCGGTGACGCTGAGGCTTATTTTCCCCGCACCGGTCACTGGAATCTTGAAGATAAATGGCTTTTCCGGCGTTGTCCCAATGGCTTGCGGCCCATGAATCTCAGGTTGTTCAAAATTATCGCGCGCGAGATCCGGTACGCTCATATCCGGTTCGTACCGCTGCGACTCCGGCAGCGCCGTGGCATTGGGTTGCAACGTAATGGCCGCGTCCCCCCAGTCGGCATAGTTGCTCCAAGTGTGATACCCGGCGGCATCCACAACCAGGAGCATATCTTTGGCCCCTTGGAGATTTGCGAAAATGTGCACCGGAGCGGCACCACCTGCCATGACGGGCGTCTGGGCCGCAATTTTTCCATCCACCACCACGTAAAACCGAACGCACGCACTTGGTCCGCCGACGGCATCGGGGCCAACCCACGCGGAGAATTCCTTCGCCACACCCTTGAGATTTATTTGCAAAATACTGTCCGCCACCGTGCCCAGACCGGATTTGAATTGTCGATGGCCTATGGTCAGGGGCTTGCCTTTCAACCGACAATTTCGCTCAGGCCGGCTCCAACCCTGACGGGTTAAGTCAATAGCCAGATCGGATAACGCAATAACACGCTCCGCAATTGAAGCCGCGGACGCGCCATGAGCAGCTGGATTTCCGATGACGCCAATTGCCGCCACCTCGGTCGTGTTCCGGATAAATGCACGACGATTCAGCATCTTTTCCTCCATGGTCAAACGCCAGCGCGGTTTAAAATCGCCGCAGCGGAAAGATGTGCGCCGGTAATCCACCGCGAAAGTCGTTGCGCCGCTTCGCCGCTGTCCCGTCGCCGCACATTACGCCGCATCGTTATATTATGGCACGCCGAAAAACTTATCATCCCCTTGGCCGCCGCCACCGGCGAAGTATTGCCCATCAGCGCATTATTGGCAATGACCGCGCCATTGACTTGCCGCAAAGCCATCGCCACTGGCACCGCTCCTGTTTGATCTGCCGCGACGCCGCTTGTAATCTGCTCGGCGGGAACCGCACCGTAATTGCTGACACCAGCGACTGTCTGTCCGGGAATAATGTTGTAGCCCTGGCCCGGATCCACCAGTAGATTGTTGCGAATGACAAGTTCTTCGGCACCATCCACCCGTATAGCCTCGTGTCCGCTGCGGAATATCACATTGCCCTCGATCAGCACGTTGCGCAGTGGCCGCATATATCCGCTAAGGACAATCGGGGAGATAACCGGGCTGATGCACGAATCAAAAAATACATTATTTCGAATGGTAATATTCGACGGATTCCCACCTTCTATACCATCGGGAAAACACGTTTGAAGAACCAGGCTGTCCCCCATTCGATGAATATAGTTATTCTCAAATAAGCCGTGGCCGCATTGCACCAGGATGCGCTGATAGCAATTCACAAAATAGCAATTACGTATAACCCAGCCGCGGTTGGAGAAACGCGGAAAAAAGACCGCCAAGTCGTTGGGCTTTATTCCCAAGATTCCCAACGGCTTGGCGAATGTAAGCGTGTGGCCCTGGATCGATTCAATAGGCACAGACGCCAAAAAACCAGGCTTGGTCCGATGGTATATGTCCACCCGGTCACCCGGAGTCAGGGCTATCGGCAACGCTGCAGTGAATGTAATGCTGTTTGGTGTCATGCTTTTGGAAAGTTTCCAATGCGAATGATTGTTATAAGGATCATCGGTAGTCCGACCGGTTACCACGCCATCCATCAGCGATCCGTGCATCATACCGTTACTCATCGCGATGCCCTCGCCACCCAATAGATTATTAGTTCCTGGCCGCGATACAAGATGACAATGAATATAGCGATGCGCACCATAACCGCCGTTTTCGCTCACGAAACTTTTGGCGGCATAAGAACGGCATTGGATGAGTGTGATGCGTTTACTGTCATGAATGTGGAAAGCGGCTGCCACACTATACAGCACGGCAATCATGTCGCCGACTTGCAGCGTTTCTCCGGTTCCATACGTGCGTATCCACGCTGGATCGCGCGTGGTGTCCAGCAGCGTGCGGGTCTTCATTTGCAGCCGATAGGTTCCATCCGACTGCTCTGTGAGATTGGTGAACAGGTCGTTCTCGGGCCCCCACCCGCGATTAATCTGATAAAGCGCCGGCATATTGTCGCCATTAGCCTTGAACGGCAAAAAGCGTACGCGATTGGCATCTGAAACCGCTGGATTGGCCAGCTTAATGCGCCGTGTGCCCGGCAGCGGCCTGATCACAATTTGGTTGTTGGCATGATCAAGCTTAACAATGCGCCCTTCCATGCAGCCGCGCTGGGCACTATCGACGGTTAACCCTTGAATGGTAATGTTAGCACAGTTTTCGAGCCGCACCATCAGGTGGTAATTCGGCAATCGTTTTTCCATCGGAAACCAGAATGTTACGCCATGAGCCAGAATTGTGAAAGGCTTATTTGCCGGGCGATTAAGCCCGCGCAGCAGGAATGCTTTTGCATCCGGAACATAATGAGAGGAAAAACGATAGTCTCCGGGCGGAATGGTAAATGAAGCCTCGCCATCATGAAATGCCGCCAGAATGGCTTTATAAATATTGCCGCCCGCCGCCCATTGTTTTGCGATCTGGTCCGCGGAAAACGACGGTCCGGGTGGGGCTTCGGGATTGTATGGCTCAAGAAGTTCCGAAGGAAATCTCGGCGATGTTGATTCCTGAACGCTACAGCCTGAAATTCCCAGAGCGGCCAGGGAAGCCGCGCCCAGCCATTGCCTCCGGGTGATGCCCAGGGTCCCGCAGGAGGAGTCTTGACTTTTGGGTGAAGATAATCCGACTGATGCGCAAGAATCCGTAGCCGTGGGGGTAATACGTCGATGATTCCACGGAAGTAGTTTTTGTTCCATTTTTGCGTGCTTCCGTGAAAACAAATGGCCTGTCTTGCAGTCGTGCAGCCCTCAACGCCAATAGGCCAAACCGTTGGACTGGTTACCGATAGTCAAACCGGTTGCGGCAGGATCGTCCGGCGTGGAGCCTGATCCTTCGTGTTGCATATCCGGCGGCCCAATCCAATTTACAGACCCATCGTTGTACAAATCATTGGCACCGTCCGGCATTCCGGAACTGGAGTCAACATGGTTGCTCCAGGTTTGCCCGCCGACCACCCAACTCCCGCCGGCCGTTACGTCAATGTCGGTAGCCAGAATATCTGATCCCGAACTTGTTGGTTTCTGCACATAATCATGTCCCGGCTCATAATTGCAGTATTGTATTTGTCCGGGACCGCCGGCGGTTGGTTGATAACCTTGGGGTATCTTATACCAGTAACTGTAGCCGCCAAAAACATTCCACCAGTTCACTTGGTTCCACTGGCCCTTGACCACATTGAGCTGGTAGCTTAGGGCATTGGTATTATTGGTGTTGTTATTAAAATATCCCGGTTGCGTACAGTAAATAATGGCGGCATCACGCAGCGTCTCCGAGGTGTAGAGAAGGGCCAGGCCACACGGCTGAAAAAGAGACGTTCCCGGTTGATACGGCGGTTCGGATTGGGGCTGCGTGCCGGGATAAAACGCCAAGCCGCCAAACGTCCAGTTATATTGATTGGGCGTTGGATATTGATTGCGATCGCTTTGTGCATATTCAAAAATCGCCTGCCCGATTTCACGAAGATTTGATGAGCAGTCAACGCGGGACGCCAGTATCTTGGCGCGAGCCAATGCAGGTAGCAATAGTGCAATGAGCACCGCGATGATCGAAATCACCACCAATAACTCTATGAGGGTGAATCCAGATGGCCGGTTTGCATTTTCTGGCTCAGTAACGCGATTCGCACCGCCCGTAAAATTGGCATGGACTTGACAATTGCCATTAAATGTAACGTCCTGCATGAGAATCTCCTAAAAGCGGCCACTAAAAGCGGGGTACTCCGTAAGGTGAAGCCCCCGCGATTACAATTTTTGGCTTGCGGATCAGATGCCAGCCTTGCGTTTTTGCCCAACCAACAACAGGCCTATACCGCCAACCAGACATAAGCCCAGCGTCGCCGGTTCCGGCACGGCACTGGTTGTTGAGACGGCAAAATTATCTACATACCCATTTTCACTGACGCTGTAGGGGCTGTTACCATAAAATCCGGCCAACGTCGCTACACTTGGTGTAAAGGCCGTCAACCCCGAAAATGCACTTGTGAGATCGGTGCCGTCGAATGTCAGTTGCGTGATCGCTCCGGTGCCGGTATTGATCGAGTACGTTAACGTATTGAATCCAGTGATGTACCCGCCAACGACGATGGCGCTGCTCGGTGCTGCGGCCTTCGCCGTTGCGCTGGCGGTGCCGTTATTAATGAAAGTGAGATCACCGTATGGATCCAGTGTGATTCCCGTAAAGCCGGATGAAGAGGTCCCCCCACTTGCCGGAAGGGTGTTCCAAAAACCCAACCCCACGCCGTAGACATTGTAGGACAAACCACCGCCCACAATATTCCCCATATTCAAGTCCCCAGAGATCGTCAGTACGCTGGGTTCAGTGTAACTGTTAGCGCTGGCAATGCTGATCCCGGCGGCATCATTAAAATTGGTATTGGCGGATGGGGCTGGATTGCCCACACTTGTGTCGATTGTCATCGGATAAGCGGCGGCGTTTTGTGCGACGGCCCAATTACTTCCCGGCAGATTGACCCCATCGGGGGCACGGCCATTAATATTGGCACCATTCACTCCCGAGAACCCGTCAGAAACGATGATGGTTGACGCATGAGAAACACCTCCATACGCCACGATGCCCAACGCGCTAATCGCAGCCGCCACCAGCGCCAGACGAGATGTAATAACCATAAAACAACTCCTTTTTGCTCCCTCGGGAGCGAACTGAATTATCCGCCAAACCGGGCGGATTACGGCACCGCCGCAACACGCGGCGGACAAAATTCTAAATCACACGTGGCCGCGATTTATGATTGTCGGCCACGCCAGTATTCGACGCTTCAGAACCCCTGATTTTGACCGTGACGCTGATATTCCGATGCGATACAGATAATACATCGGTAAATCGAATTACCTAATTGATAACCCAAGTCAAAACGAAAGTCAAGAAAAAAATGAGAAAAAAATGAAAATAATTCAAATTTAATATTATAGGACGTTGTGTTCAAAAAGGCGTAACCGCTCACAACCGGTGCCTTGATAATGGGTGGTGCCTCCCGATGCGCCGGGATTGCCTGCATTCTCTGCCGAGGCGTCGAGACGCACCGCAAAGAAGGAATCAAAATTATAATGCCACCGGGCGTTTCACAACCAGCCACTGATTTTCTATAGCCACAACTCGTCCGAGGCCATCGGCCCCAGTCCTCTACTCCACTGGCCCATCACTCCGGCGGCCTTCAAAAACATAGAAAAATTCTCATCAGACTTGTCGAACTTCCGTTGGTTGCTATAATATGTGAATCAAACTGTCATATTATGACAGTTTGGAGTAATTATGCAATACTTGACTGAAATTGCGATCACCAAAGCACAGCAGGGCGTTTTTACCCGGACAGAATTATCCTGTTGGATTGATGGAACGCTGGATCGACGAAATGCCTTACTGAAACGCGCTTTGGCGGCCCGCGAGATTGTCCGTATCCACCGTGGGCTTTATCTCTTGGCTGAAAAATATCTTCGGCAACAAATTGATCCGCTCTGCATGGCGCAGCGTCTGGACGGTCCCAGTTACATCAGTCTGGAATCGGCGCTGTCCGAACACGGCTGGATTCCCGAAGCGGTACACACCGTTACCAGTGTTACCGCCGGACGCGCCAAAGAATATACCACGCCTATCGGCCATTTCAGCTTTGTTCGTGTTCCACAGCGGAAACTTTACACGCAGGTGCGGCGGCTGGAGGGCCAAGGTGGTGTGAAGATGCTGGGATCACCGCTCAAGGCATTATGTGATTATGTCCATACCCACAAGTGCGATTGGCATTCCGCCGCGCCGGTTATTGAAAGCCTTCGTGTGGATGAACGTAGTTTTTCCCAATTGAGGCAACCCGAATTTGACGAACTTCTGGCGAGCTATCGCTCGGCCCGCGTGCGAAGATTTCTCTTGGGGCTTAGAAAGGAATTAAAGCAATGAGCGTCACGACCATTCAAGGCCGACTTGAGAGTTACCGTTGCCGCTCTGTGGCGGAAGAAGCCCTCGCGTTGCGGCAAATCACACAAGAAGTGGTACTGGCGGCACTGGGGCGCACGGATTATTTTCAGAAGGTGGGGTTTCTGGGTGGCACCTGTCTGCGGATATTTCACGGGCTTAATCGCCTTTCAGAAGACCTGGACTTCGCGCTTCTGTCGCCGGACAGCGACTTTCGCCTTACTCCATACCTTGATTTGCTTTCCAGTGAACTCCTCGCGTGGGGATATCATCTGGAGATTGACGATCGGTCCAGGATTGGCCGCGCCGTCCAGATTGCCTTCCTCAAAGATGACTCGCTGGGCAGTGTGTTGCGGTTGGATTATCGTCCGGCGGGCGGCCCTGTGCGAAAAATTCGGGTGAAACTCGAAGTCGATACAAATCCCCCCGCCGGAGCAACGTATGAAATTAAATATCTTGACTTTCCCTATCCGGCCGCCACCCGGGTCTTTGATTTGCCCAGCCTTTTCGCGGGGAAATTTCATGCGCTACTGTGCCGCGACTACGCGAAGGGACGGGACTGGTACGATCTTATCTGGTATACGGCTCGCCGCACGTCCGTGAATTACGCGTTGCTGAAGGCGGTGCTGAACCAATTCGGGCCTTGGCGCGGGGAAAACGTGGACCCGGATCGCAACTGGTGTGTTCAACAGCTTCGCGCGCGTATTGAAGCAATGGACTGGAACACGGTGCGCGCCGACGTCCGTCGATTTGTTTCATACCAGGAACTGCCTTCTTTGGATATCTGGAGTACGGAGTTTTTCAATGCCCAGACGGATAAGTTACCTTAATGCGGTGCCCCCTTCAATTGGACGCGTAGATCCCCGCAGACAAAGTGTTTGGGCCTCAAACATAAGCGTCAGACGCGGGGATTCCGGCTGGGTAATCATCCTTACGATCGCCTCTCCCGCGGCGGCCGCCATATCCTCCAGGGGCTGATGAACCGACGACAAATTGATTGATGGGCTTGCGGAAATGGGGTGATCACACAATCCCATCAATGCAATTTGCGCCGGTATTTTCACGCCCCGGGCCAGAAGCGACTCCATAATCTGCCGCCCCAGCAGATCATTGGATGCCAGTATGGCATCCGGGGGATTTTCCTTATCCGCCGCGACCATGTCCGCAATATTCTCGCCGATGGCCGCACCTGACGGGAGATGAATAACCCGCCCCATAAATTCATGCGATAATTTTAATTTCTCGGCCAACTCTTCAAATGCCAGTACCCGGGCGCGACTTTGCGCTAAATGTTCCGTCGCCAGCGTGCCTGGATTGACGAACCATACGTTTCGCCGCCCGCTGTCCACCAGATATTGGGTAGCCAACTTCACTGCTTGGCCCTCATTCCAGACCACATAACTGAAGGTGTGTTTCTGCGTGGGTGTCTCGCCGAAAAACAAAATCGGGGTGCCCTTTTCCTGCACGCTTCGCAACAGCGTTAAATTCTCCGTCATGGGTGCAACTAAAATAAGCCCATCCACCTGTCGGCCTACAAGTGAAAGAATTTCCCGTCGCTGCCGCTGTGGATTCCAGGAATCTCTGGCGATCAAGGGGATATATCCGTGCGGATCCAAAGCCTTATCCAACCCTTGCATGACCCGCTGCGCCCAGTCCGCATAAAAATCAGGAAAGATAATTCCGATTGTTTCGGTACGCTGCCGCCGCAGAGCCTGCGCCACCTGATTTGGCACATACGCCAACGCCCGGGCCGCCTGCAATATTAATTCCTGTTTTTCCGGACTGACTTTTTTAGCCAATGGGCCGTTACTTAGAACAAACGATGCCGCCGTGGGAGAAACCCCCGCATGCCGGGCGACATCCGCCAAGGTGACAACTGATTTATCTATTTTTCTCCAGCTCATGTCGATTCCGTAATGACAACCGAACTAAATTTCATACACCGAACATCCAAGTAATTCGATTTATATCATACCAACTGGATGGTCCGCACGCACGCGCGAATGCCCTTTTCCGGTGTCTCTTTCCCAAGCCGGGGGGGAGGCAGGCACGGGTTTTTATGTTTTCCTTTTAGTTTTCCTTGTGGCATAAGATCGTTTGACAACTGATGGCAGGGGGGCGCCAAAGAAGGTTGGCGAAGATTATGTCGCACGTAAATGGGAACCCTAATTTGCAGGCGTGACAGAGCACTCGCCGGGTTGTTATTCTTGCGGTATGCTTTTGGCAGTCGGTGAGATGAGAACTTCCATGCCTTGCTGGAAGCGGAGAACTTGTGCGGATTTCCTGGAATTTACAGATGTGCTTGGGGGCAACGCCTTGAATATCCGAGTTATCTAGGTAAATGCGGTTTTGCTGATGGGATTTGAAGAAGGATTTAAGCTATGGCTATAAACAAAATGCAAAACTCGTCCCATAATCAAACACCAGCCGAGCCGATGGCAAGTTCCGCTTCAGTGCCGTCCTCGTGGCGGAAATGGGTGATCACGGGCGGGGGGTTGGGATTACTTAAGCCGGCGCCGGGCAGTTGGGGAACGCTGGGGCCGGCAATTATATTTTGGATTCTGTTATGGGCGAAAGTGGCTGATCCATGGCGTTCGGTGGTGTGCGCGGCCGGAGCGATTATTGCCGGTATTTTAACCGTGCAATTATCTCCGTGGGCCATTAATTATTTCGGTCGTGAAGACCCCGGTTCGGTGGTGCTTGATGAGTATGCCGGCTATTGGGTTGCGTGTCTTTTTTTGCCGTTGCCTGTCAATGCGACAAGCAGTCTCTGGCACGCCTGGTTGGCTACGGCCGCGGTTTACATTCTCTTTCGCTTATTTGACACGCTGAAACTTCCGCCGTGCCGACAACTTGAACATCTCCCCGCCGGCTGGGGCATACTGCTGGATGACATTGCGGCGGGTATTCAGGTGAATGTGATTTTGCAAATCGCGTTACGCGTGTGGCGGATGTGAGTTTGGGGATTCGTTATTCACAGCAGTTGGAGCTGGCGTGGCTCAATTATTGGTGATGCACTGGCGTCTATGCCGCCGAGTATCGCCTTGACTTCACTTTCAGAACGATCATCCAAAAAGCGGAACACAGACGATTTGACGTAATCCGGCTCCAAGTCGATAGTTTTCCAACGGCGCGCAAGCAATTCGGCGGCTTCCGCAGTGGTGCCGCTTCCGCCGAAAATGTCCACTACCATGTCACCGGGATCAGTAAGGAATTTTATAAAGAATTCGGGGAGCAATCGCGGGAAGCGGGCGGGGTGGGGCTTAATTCCGAAGGTCTCGCATAGGCGGAGGTAGGTGCTGTTGCTTTCTGTATTTGAAAATTGCAGCAGATTAGAAGGAATAGCGCCGCCGTTATCCTTGCTAAACGCCTCGCTGATATCATGCCCCGATGGGCGCTGCTTGGGGGTGTAGAATTTTTTTGCATCCTTCAGCAGCGTTTTCATGCGTTCCGAATAAGGCGTCAGTACGTTAGAAACGTTAGCCTTGGGCCACGGCGTCTTGCTCAGCCACCAGACGGTATTAACAGAATCCTTGGCGCGCAGCTTTCGTTTATTGACCCATTCAATGGGCGATGGCAGCTTGCTGGGATTATGCCAAAAGAATTCCTCCGCTAAGTGAAATTCATGTTGGTCAACATGCCGCAACAGTACGCGATAGTTATAAAGTGAGCGAACGGGCACACCGCGCTGGTAAGCACCGCCCATATCAATAACGTAGCTGCCAGTGGGTTTTAAAACCCGGTGCACCAGTGGTGCAAAGTTGCAGAGCCAGTCGATATATTCGTCCTGATTCCGGTTGCCATAGTCCTTTTCCCGCAACAGGGCGAAGGGCGGGCTGGTAATTACGAGGTCAACGGAGTCCGGTTCGAGGGTGGATAGCACCTTCATGGAATCTCCGACGATGGCTTGCCCCAGCGGCGTCGCAAACGTCGGATGATCTAACGAGTTTTGACGAAGGTTATTAAGTATCATTTTCCCAAAGCCCTGCCTGCCCGCCGCTTGTAGTTCGCGAGGGGAACGGTAACGAACGAGTCGTGTCATCAGGAGGTCGAGGCCTTGAGTTTGAGGCCTTTTGAGTAAAGCGCCTGAAGAAGTCGGTTATATAGATCGGGATATTTTGTAATAGAGTCCGTGGGAACCGTAAATTTAAGGCCACTCTCCTTCTTTTTCGGAAAAATTCCTTTCGCTTCCAACTCGGTCGTTATGCCTTCAATTTTATTTTGTTCCAGCCGGAACTCGACAAGACTCCTTGCGTCCTTTCTTGGAGTAATCCATATGCGGTCCAAAGAGCTAATCGTGAGGACTAAATAGCTGGGAAGAAAACGCAGTGTGACATCCTCAAGGATGTTCTTTGCAAGCGACTCGTAACTTTGTGCAAAGCCAAGCGTTTTAGGATCATTGTGCCTCCAATAGTCTTCGTCGTATCCGGCCTGCGGTGATTCGCTTTCAGTCTCAGGTTCCTCATACGAGTCAATTATTTTTGTGAAATGTAGGCCAAGTTTTTCACCTAGCTCGACTGCCTCGACTTGGATACCGATGATCGGGATTGATTGGCTAAGGATATGCACGACGTTAAAAAAACGGCTATTGATTCGCTCGGCAATCAACACTGCGGTGTGATTTCTTTTTGGCCAGCGCCGCTTTTCTAAATCCCAATACTCAATTGTACGGATTATATGAGATTCATCCGTCTCGCCGAGCATCACCTCAACCTCATACATAGAGTCGTCTTCCGGGTTTTTGAGAAGCAGGTCAAGACGTCCTCCGGAAGATTGGATTTTTTCCCTGCTTACCCGCTCTAACTCACCTAAGCCCAGAATGCTTGGATCTTCAAATATCTTATCCTGTAGCCAATATTCGTCACGCCCGGAGTCTCGGAGTGATTTAGTTACAGTAACCGGCAGATCTTTGTCCATTCCAGTCTCCATCAATTCGTCCCGCTTCAGCGGGCGGTGAAAAACTTCCGTCGAGAGGCTGTTAAGGCTCCCCCCCAATTTGTAAAAAATAACAGTAAGCAATAATGATGGTCAATGCAAGTAAGTGATGCAGGTGCTATTTACTATGTCCTGGAGCGGTTGATGCATCGTTTGGACGAATGTTCGGTTGTCACAGTCAATGAAAATCGCGGGAGATGCTTTGCATCTGGCTGGTGGATTTGGTGATGTTCTGCAGATTCACTGCGCGGCGGACGATGATGTGGGTGACGCCTTCCTGGCGTTGTAATTGGCCCCAGACTACCAGTGCGGTGCTGTGGCGCAGGTCCATGCGATAACGCTCG
>JAJZVR010000030.1 GCA_021847065.1 Planctomycetota bacterium
CCCACCCGTTCCCCTTCTTCCCCTGTGGAAGTTTTGACGGAGGCAACACCATGATGGCACAATAAAATCAAGAAAATCAAAAATCCGCGGCAAATCGTCGCATTGAGGTTGACAAGATCAGAGGTAGTTGTAAACGGCACCCGTGCCCGCAGGAAGTCCGTTAAAGGTCATCGAGCCACTCTGCAAATTTACCACATATCCGTTTGCAACAAGCCCTTCAACCCCGCTGGCGAGCGTATCAACATTCAGGTTGCCGGTCACGGTTAGATTGGAGGCCAGCGTGACGTTTCGCAGCGTTCCCCCCACCCCCGCGAACTCAATGTTATAACTGCCGCTGCTGGCGGTCGGCGCATTTATTTCGGCGTTTTCAAGAACACCGAGATTGCCGATGTTTAACTTCCCGGTGACGAGGCCCGGGGAGCCGCCATTGTCCGGCTGCGCGAGGTTTAACGTTCCATTAATAGTCAATGCTCCTGTGGCAGTTACGCTATCGACATTGATATTCTCGCCCTGTGCAACGGTTACGTTAGCGCCTGACCCGATGGTCGCGTCGTAGGCGGTGTTAACTGGCGTACCATTATTGGGGGCATATGGGGCGCTGGACCAACCGGAGGCGCTGGTCCAGTCACCGCTACCACTGGCCCAGTTCGCTGTAACGGTGATATACGTGGTGGACGCCGACGCCACATTTGGCAGCGCCGCCAGCCCGGCCACTGCGCACGAAAGCAACATGGTTCCACGCAAGGTGATTTGGTTTAACATGATTTCACTCCCGAGTTAATGTTACGCGATCCGAAAAAAACACAACCAGACAATCCGCGTTAAAACGACTTATTTCTTAATTTCACGCAGCCACTTTTCGCTTCGAACTTTTGCGCCGACTCAGTCCCAATCCCGCCAACCCCAACGCAAAAACCGCCAATGCCGCCGGTTCCGGTACGGCGGTAACGAGAATTTCGCCGGGGTGGCTGGCGTAATCCAGCACGTAGCCGGGGGTTACGGTGGTGAACGTTCCCGAAAGCGTACCGGTGTAGTTCAAGATGTCGTACGGCCCAGACAATATCGATCCCACCAACTGCGAAACCGAGAGCATCGAACCGGAGTCCAGTTGTAGATTACCTTCCACGGAGAGCAAGCCTGCTTGCCCCGACGAACCGAGTTGAACGTCGTAGGCACTCCCAGAGGTCATTTCCATTGTGCCGGTGCCACCGGCATCGTTTGGTGTAACGGCTATCTCCCCGCCCGCCGAAGCTTGGAGTGTACCATTTTGTTGCCATGTTGAGCCGGCGTTGCTGCCTATATTTACGAAACTGTCGTGGCCTGCGGCAATCGTGCCGCTGTTGGTCAGTGTGGTCGGGTATATATCTACAGTGCTGCCACCGGTCGCGAGAATGAGGTTGGTATTGTTAATAAACGGCGGATTTATGCCTAGCGCGGTGCCATTCGTCGCTTGGATCGTGCCTGCGTTGGTAATTTGCACGCCAGACCCGGTCGCTGCTGTGACGACGTCAAAGCTACCGGCAGCAGATGCCGTGATCGTTGCGGTCGAACTTACCGTCAAACCTCCGGGATATGCCGATATCTCGTCTCCGTTTCCCTCCAGGTTGATATTGCCATTAATGCTTTGGGCGACATTGGTAGGGTTGGTAAAATCCACAAGGACCGTCTTGCCAAGCACATTCAGGGCGTGGCCGCTAAAATCGAGTCCTGTGGCATTCGCAGAGGTGTTGGTGATATCAAGGTAATCGCCGGTATTCACGGTTCCCAGGGTGAGATCCGAGCCGAGCGTAACATTCTGGAGTGTGGCTGCCCCATTGCTGGCGATTCGGAACGTCCCAAAGCTGCCGTCAGTCGTGAGATTTGCGTTGGACAGCGTACCACCAAGAATGTATTGGCCGATGTTAACATCCAGTGTACCGACGGCAGTTCCGCCGAACTGGGCCAGATCCAGCGTACCGCCGGTTTGGTCGAGCGTTGCATTCGGGTTATCAACGGTCAGGCTGTCGACACTAATGTTGCTGCTGAGTGTGAGCGTATATGCTCCGCTAACGCCGCCGTTAGTGACAAGTACATCGTAGGCGGTGGCCGACGGTGTTCCATTGTTTGGGTATTCGGAAATTGTTGGGGTGTTGGACCAAGCCGCGGCGGTAGTCCAGTTGTCCGTTCCGCCATTCCAAGTGGAGTTTACAGTGGTGTACGTGGTCGATGCCGTTGCGGTGTAAACCGGGAGTGCCATCAGGCACGCCGCGACGCAGGACGTTAATACGGTTCCGCGAACAGAAGCTCTCGCAGGCATAGCTAACTCCCTTCATAAATTCTGGACAAAGAATGATAGAAGTAGTATGCATCCAATTTCGCAAATAGTCAAGAACAATCTCGAATGTGGGGCGCTAAATTTTCCCGGGCGGCTCTGGGGGCGTCCCGATAATTATCGGGATCCCCACCCGCTTTTATCCAAAAAACAGTATTTACCTGGCGATGATCGGGCCATATTTTGCGGAGTTTTTAAGCTCGCTCGGAAAAATTGTCACGCCTAATGTGTGTCGTATAGATTTACGTTCGTCCTATAATTTTTTTTGGATTGCTTTTTGCCGCCCCCGTGGCGTGCAGCCGAAAATAGTGATTTCACATAGAGAGTTACACATAGATCAAGTAGCGATGTGTACAGTTCTTATGAACGCATCGAAGGCCGGAAGCCCGCCGTATATCCGCGTCATCCGCGAAATCCGCGGTCTTTTTTAGCCATCTATTCTGAATCGCACACCGTGTGCCGGAATTCCAGTGCCCTTACGTCGACGCCGAGACAAAGTGGTTTTCCAGCGGCGTAAAACTGCGCATTGGCGGTTTGACACTTTGAGTGGGGTTTGGCCGCACGAAGCTGCACCAGAAACCAGGAATTTTATACAAACTGGACAACAACTCATGCGCGCGAATTTCCCGCGGCAAAATTAAATCTACCGCGTTGCCCATGTCACCGGAGATGATTTCTTTAACGGATTGGTCCGTCATCAGCACCAGTCGCAAATCTAAAAACAGGGGATTGGCTTTGATTGCCCGCACCAATTCCTGCCACGAAATGTCCGACATGACATCGCTGAATATCAGCGCATCGGCGGCGGTTTTTCCCGAATGCTGTGTCCCTGATCCAAGATATTCCAACGCGGCGTTGCCAGTCGGCAGGCCAACGAGTTTGTTATAAATTCGAGATTCGGTAAAAGCTTCCGCCAAAGCCATTAAACGTCCGACATCCTCTTCCACAATCAGGAAACTCATAATCTCAAAAGGCACAATGGTCATCAACGAGGCTCCTTAACATTGCGTTTCGGACATCACCTGAAAAGGCGACGCCTTCAACAGCACTTTGGGCAAAATGGCTCCGTTTCCCGCGTGCTTTGGCAGGTTCCGTTACCATTCCGGTGGCGATATGAGAATTATCGGCACAATTATTAACTTGCTTCAAAAATTGATGCCGCTTAATTTACGTTCATGAAGGAAATGCCTACATTACGGATTGTGATACTTGGCTCGGGTACCTCGGCCGGAGTACCCATGATCGGATGCCACTGCCCGGTCTGCTCGAGCACGGATAAACGCGATCAGCGCACGCGATGCAGCATCCTGGTTTCTTACTGCGGCAAATCGGTTCTGGTGGATACCACGCCGGAGCTGAGGCTTCAGGCCATTGCCAACAAAGTGGACTTGATCCACGCCGTGGTTTTTACGCATGGCCACGCGGATCATATCTTTGGCCTCGATGATGTCCGACGTTATAATACCCTTCTGGGATCTCCGCTGCCCGTTTATGCCGCTGAAGCTACCATGCGCACATTGCAACAGGCATTTAGTTATGCGTTCACACAACAGACGCAAACCGGCGTTTACCGTCCGGAATTAGAGCCGAAAATAATTGATGGACCACAGGAAATCTTTGGCGTCAATTGGCAGGCTATAACGTTGCCGCATGGGCGCGTATCTGTATTGGGATTCCGTATTGGTAACTTTGCGTATTGTACAGATTGCGCGGAAATTCCGGCACCAGCCCGCGCCATGCTCCAAAACCTGGATACACTTATTATCGACGCCCTGCGCCCGCGGCCACACCCCACGCATCTGTCCTTTTCACAGGCTTTGGCCATCATTGACGATCTGAAACCCCGGCGGGCCTATTTTACGCACTTATCGCACGATGTCAGCCATCAGGACATCGAACACGATTTGCCGGCCAATGTCCGTGTGGCTCATGACAGCATGATTTTGGAGATTCCCGGTGCGTCCTTACCCTAAAATGCCCGACTGCTGCATATCGAGAATCCATTTTGGCGTCTCTTGAATATATTCCAGCAACTGCTTTTGGCGGCGGCTATAGTACCAGGCGAGATACCCCTGCCAGAAAATACCGAACACCCCCACCGATCCATAAGCACCGTAAAGCATCAATTTCACCATGGGCATCATCTGCGTTGCGGCGACACCGAGATTGCTTAAGGTCTTCCCGGTGGAGGCCAGGTCCTTATCCGACCCCATGGCAATCGTCAGCATCCACCACGCGCTGATAACCACGAACATGATGCCCAGCAACAACTGATTGCGGCTAAGCGTTGTGAAAACATCGGGATCCAAGCGTCGGATACGCTGTTCGCCAAGATGTTCAATAACGCCACCCACGATCATCCAGAGTCCCATAATCAGCGAGGAGATACTGATGCCTCCGTAACAGGAAAACATTGCCGTCAACGCGCCCATGAGAATCAACCCCACAAATTCGCGGTGGGCAATTTGCGCCGCGCGCAAAATTTGCGAAGCATTCATCCGCGCCTCACCTATTTGGGCCAATTGCTCCTGCGAAAGCGGGCCATCCTGTTGATTCGAATCCACTGGTGTGCTCATCTTTTCATTCCATATAATCGGATTCTACCCGGCATCCGGGCTACAGCATAGCGGAATTCGGGGCGTCTGTCCGGGTATCGGTCAAGATTATAATGAGCCTATTACCGAGGCACACTCACCGGTAAAAAATATGCTAAAATACTCAACGATTTAGGAACCATTGGAGTTGTCATGCAAAGCTCAGCGATTACAGATGTTAAACCCGACACAGCCGCAACCGGACTGGCCGATCTGGCCGAGGTTACGAAAGACATTTTGGTCATGGCCCGGCAGGCCCGGCAGGCCGCGCGACAATTGGCGACATTGAGCGGCAATGTCCGTAACGCCACGCTGCTGCGAATTGCCGATGGCATTATCGCCCGCAAAGCGGAATTGCTGGAGGCCAATGCGGACGATCTTCGAGAGGCAAAAAATGATAATCTTGCGTTGCCCCTGATATCACGGCTGACTTTGACGGAAAAAAAGCTTGAAGCCATGGCCATCAGCGTAAGGGAAATCGCGGGGCAAACCGACCCGGTTGGACAAACCATTGAAGCCTATGACCGCCCCAACGGGCTGCGTATTGAAAAACGCCGTGTTCCGATCGGCGTTATCGCCATTATTTACGAAAGTCGCCCCAATGTCACAAGCGATGCGGCGGCGCTTTGTTTGAAAAGCGGCAATGCCTGCATTCTGCGTGGTGGCAAGGAATCTATCCGCAGCAATCAGGCAATTGCCAAAATTATCAAGGAATCCCTGATCAGTTCGCAGATAGATCCCAACGCGGTACAACTCATCACCACCACCGATCGTGCGGCGGTGGGTGTGCTGGTCACCGCGGAAGGTCTGGTGGATTTGGCGATTCCACGCGGGGGCGAATCGCTGATTCGGGCGGTGGTGGATCAAGCCACCATTCCGGTCATCAAGCATTACAAAGGCGTATGCCACATTTATATTGACAAAGACGCTGACGCGGATATGGCCGTGAATGTGGCATACAGTGCCAAAGTTGACGGCTGTGCGGTGTGCAACACCGCAGAATGTATTCTGGTTCATAAAGACATTTCCGCACGGGTATTGCCCCGCCTTGCGGCAAAATTCCGTGAAGCCAAGGTGGAAATGCGCGCCGACGTCCGCAGCCAGGGGCTGTTACAAAACGCAAAATTGGCCGTTGAATCAGACTGGGGAGCTGAATTTCTGGACTTGATTGTGGCCATTAAACAGGTGAATTCCATTGATGAAGCCATTGCTCATATTACGCATTACGGCTCGCAGCACACCGATGCCATTATCACCAGCGATATTGGTGCGGCCAACAAATTTATTCAAAATGTGGACTCCGCCAGCGTGATGGTCAACGCTTCCACGCGATGGGCCGATGGTTTTGAGTATGGATTAGGGGCGGAAATAGGCATCAGTACGGATAAACTTCACGCCCGCGGCCCAATGGGCGCGGCAGATTTGTGTACGTATAAATTTATTGTCACCGGCAATGGTCATATACGCATGTAAAGAATCATCAGCGGCCCGCCGGGGTGGTATTGCCTCAGCGGTTTTACTGTCGCAATGATTCCGGATTAATGCCCCGCTGTGCACACCAGTCACGGTAGGCCTCGGGAACAATTTCACTGGGCTTTATTTCGCTGCGTCCGCCCCAAAATACATTGGTATAAGAAACAGGAATTCCAACCTGCGCCAAATGGGCGTCCATGGCCGCCTTGTGCGCTAAAAGCAGATTTTTATCTTTCCCATGGGCCACTCCCATGATGTTGACGTTTCCAAACTCTATCCCGCCCTCACGCCAGTAGGCGTGTGTCATAATGTGAAAACGGCCAACCTGCCGCCCGGCATCAATTTCTCTCCCTTTTGGCACCGCCCAGTGAAACAGCGCATTGTACTGTGTTACTTTTTCACCGGTTGGCAAGGGCTTAACATGTTCCAGAAAAGTTGAAAAACGGCCAATGACACCCAGCGAATGTAATTGATCCGCCACCGCGTAGAACTCTTCCAGGCTTACGCCAGCTTCCGCCGCGCGCCGATCCCAAAGATTTATGGCCAGTTCATCCGGAGAAAATTCACGCTTCAAGGATGTTAATACCTGCCATTGCAGGTCAGAGAGTTCAACGGTTCTGGTTTCCAGAACCTCCGCAAGTTCCTCTGATTTGCTGCCCGGCTCCATACCCTTCCGCCGCACATGCCCGACGCCCAGCGCAAATAATCTCTTGGCCGGCATGATCTTAAATGACACCGCACCGATCTGCTTCAGCAAAAGCGCGCAATGCTTTTCCAGTGAAAAACCCTGCGGCACTTTAAGCGTTGTCCATAGACGGTACCTAGAACCGGTGGTTTCACCATCGGTTGAACGAATCACCACATGTCCGGAAAAGGGATCCTGCTGGAAGAGGTAATCAAAACCCGCACTTAAACAACTTGGTGGAATCTCCCACGCCACCAAAGCACCGGACGCTAAATTGGTGGCCAGCAATGTCTGCCGGACCCGACGAATCACGCCGGCCCGCAACAGGGCCGCGATGCGTTGAATCACCTGTGCAACAGGGATTCCGGAAAGTCTGGCGATTTCGCCCAGCGGATCGCGGTGAAAGCCTTGGATACGATCTTCCGATACTGCAAGTATTGCGGCGTTGACCGGGTCGGCAAGTTCCAAGGGAAGCGATTCATATTGCAGTTGCGTATTTATCATAAAAGGCATTTTAGGAGTTTTAAGTCCAAATTCAAGCCTGCCAACCAATTCGCTTGTGCCATATTAATATTTTGAGCCATCGTGCCGGGTATGCACCATCGGCTTGACCTTGGAATCGCCGGTAACATCACCCTCTTGCGCTATACCGATAAACAATTCATGATCTGCGTGATAGCTCACGCGGTGGCTGAACCTGCAATGCACATACGCACAGGCTTCCAGCAGCAGAATGCCGCCCTGGGGCAATTTCCGATGCTCCACGTCCGCCGTTGCCGCATCACCTGTCAACGCGTGACGGGCAAATTTACGCAATAAACCCTTATCCCCCGCTGGACAGATATTAAGCGTAAAATATCCCGCTTTTTCAATAATATCGCTAATCTCCCGATCTTTGTGAATGGCAACACCAATACACAGTGGCTCAAAACTCAATTGCTGGACAAATGACACGAGCATGGCCGATTGGTGTGGACCTTCGCCGGTGGTAAGAATAAACAATCCGCTGGGAATTTTTCCCACCGCGCGCAAAACAGGAAGAACCGGTTCAACCGTGCTATCAATAATCACAAATGGCTCCAAATCAAAATGCCTGAAAAATTATAGTACTATCCCGGTTTTGTGTCGCGTACCGATTCCGGCTTTTCATGCCGCCTTCTCCAGCGCTACAAGCATACGAAACGCCAGCCACGGCGCCAGCGGCGAGAGAATATTTTCCAATACGCGCACCGCCGGCACCGCCATCATCGGCATAAGCACCGGCTTGGAAAAACCACCGGATAAGGGATACGCAATCATGCTGTGCACTTTGCGCTCGCGTACAATCAAATTTGGAAATCGTCGCTGAAATTTTCCGGCGTAACGAAAAAATAAAAGCGTCGGAATCGCCTGATTGGCATCAAACGCGCCCGCCCCGGTAAATGCCGCAGGATCGGAGCCGGAAATATCCCGCGGCTCACGAAAAATCCGGGCCCGCATATCCACGGGTTCCGGGTGCGAAACGCGATATAGCACCTTCGAGAGTGTGGAAATAAATGGCTCCACCATCACAATGCGCCCGCCGGGAGCCAAAATGCGAACCGCCTCGGAAAAAAACGACAACGGATAAGCAATATGGTGCAGCACATCCTGCATGACCAGGTTATCCACACTGCGGTCCGCAAATGGCAGGTGCATCGCATCGGCTGCTAAATCTATATGCCGTGTCGGCACCAGATCAGTAACAATCATTCGCGGATAAAAAGCTTTAAAGTGACCGGCTCCCCCACCAATTTCAACCACCACGCCATGCGGCCTGCTGCGATCCGCTGAACGCCGGACAAACTGCGCCGCCATGGACTGAAAATATTCGTGATACACCGTTCGCAGCAACGGACGCTTATTCCAGGCAATGGCCCGGGCGTCCAAAACATCTACTTCAGACAATGCGGCAGAATTTCTCAATGGTTGATGCGACATAAACGCCCTTCCCCAACACATCACTACGCGGCATGATTTTTCTCCGTGGGCCGTACCGTCAACGCCAATTAGAATCCGACTTTCACATCAAAGCCCTCTGCCTTAATTTGTTTTACCAACCCATGCAGGCTATCAACGGTGCCCTTCAGACGCCGCGTCAGCTCCAGCAGCGAATTATACAATCGAGGATCTTTTACCAGGCGCCCCGCCGTGCCGTGTCCCTGAACAATGGATTCGGTAATGGCATTAATATTCTCCAGTACGCCCGTGAGTTTGACACTTAAGACAATAATTTTTTGTTGGGCGGTTTTGGCAACCGCGTCAATATCCGAGGCGGTCGTACCGGCTTTATCAAGAACCCCATTAAAGCGGCCTACCGTTCCGGATAACCGCTTCAGGGTGCCTTTGAGTTCTTCCGAAGATACGGCCACATTCGCGAGGATTTCGCGCACTTCGCCGCGCAGTTTACCGCTGCCCACCAGGCCATTGATTGAATTAACCGTTACGTTCAGCCGCTGAATTAAAGCGCTGATGTTATTGAGATCAGTAGAACTGGATTCAGAACCTTCCGCCTGTGCTTTGGTCAGCACCACAGGTTTCAACAGTTCATGCAGGTCATCGGCCACGCGGTCCAATTTATCGCTAAGGACTCCGAACTGCATTTTCAATGCGGAAAAATCCTGCACCACGGATTTTGGAATCAAACTTGACGACGCGATATTCGCCTTTATGGTCGCACTGCCATCCATCGGGAACGTTGTAGCAGCCGCTTTTCCCGGCAGATATAACGACACATACGCCGCACCGATGGTTTTCGATCCAATTTGCGCCACGGTATTGACTGGCAGGTGAACCGAGCGATATATCCCGATGATAATTGTTGCCGACTGCATGTCCGGCGTCAGTGCAACGCTCTGCACGGTTCCCACGGTAACGCCGTTAAATGTCACCAGATCGCCATACATCAGACTATCGGCCGTGGGTGCCAACAGCGTAATATCATAAGGAGCATTCGGACCGAAGCCCGGCACGCGCCCCAGCAGAAACGCACCCCAGGTAATAAGAACCAACGCCCCGATAATGGTCAGCCCAACAATCGTATTTCGCAACTTCTCATTCATGCCTGAAATTTACCCTGACGCACACAACAAGAGGATTTTATACGGATATAGCCCGCGTGTCTCGCTCCCAGTGCCTGGATTTTAGTTTTATTTAAATATTATTGACGCGATGGGTCTTTTTGATCCGTTTGCCCATCCCGGCCCTTATGCTTCTCCCGCACGCGCTGCAACAAGCTACGCCACGGAATTGCCTGGGCTACATCCATAATGATATTTGTGACAATTGGCTCGGCGACGTCCCTAAGTCCACGATGGTGGGGCTGGGGCGAATGCGTTCCCTCGCGCGCTGCCGATACCGCATCAGTTGATGGTGGAGCTGAACCAGTTTGACCAGGCGCTTGCTTTGTATCGGAATTATTATTTTCGCGATGCAGCAACCGTGTCCAGATCAGCCGCATTAACCCCGCTCGCGGCGCTTTGGCTCCGGCAGCCAGCGTGCCGAGAGTGGCGGCAATGCCTATCGCTGGGCCAATGTGCCGACGCAATATATTAACAGGCGAATACTGCTTTTTTACATATTCACCCAAATGCGTCGCGTTATCACCCATTTCCTGCAGCAACGCATCACGACGACACTCCAGTTCGGCCAACTTGGCATCAATACTCATTTCTGGCGGCCTCCGATTTTAGTTGGTGCATCTGGCTTATCCGGTGTGCTGGAAGCCTTTGATCGCATGGGTCGGGCGGCCATAAAAACCAAGCCGCCAGCAAGCACCAAATGAACAACTGCAAAAATCAGAAACACCCAGACGATTGGTAAAAGACGTTCCACCGCCTGGAAAATGGCGATTTCGAGAAATACCGCCCCGGCGAGACCCAGAATAATAGCTCCCACCGCCATACATGCCCGAACGACCGCATCGCGTATTGCCGAAACAAGCCGCAGCGTAATGATCTGCACTTCCAGTTCTATCACATCCAGCAAAGCCCGCAGAATGCGCCTGCTGTAGTATCTCCCGGCCCCCGGAGTCGGCGGCTGTGCCGACTCCGTCGTGCGATCTTCACCGGTATCTACAGCCATGAAAGCAACTCCGTAACATAATCCGACACGACCAATCGCTGATGGCAGCATACCGTATTTTAGAGCCATTAATCTCTGCGGCGTATCAGCAAGCCAACCAGCAAGCCAACGGCCGCCGCAATAGCCACGGCCTTCACAGGATTACGTCGAACCACGGTAATCATTGCCGCCTGCGAATCGGATGCCTGCTCCTTCAGCAGATCAGCCTTGTCATGCACCCAATCGGAGGCATGAGATTTTAAATCGCCAACCTGATCCTTGGCGGTCTTTCCGACTTCGCCGGCCAGATCAGCCACGGCCGATTTCGCCACCGTATATTTGCGGCGCAATTCCTCAACGTGATGGGTGGTCGTGCCGGCACCATCGTTGTTATGTATGGGTGTAAGTGTATCCGACATGATAAACCTCCTGTAAAAAGAAGCCTGTAAATAAAGCTGACAGTCTACGCGGCTGTCACTTATGCTTCCATGTTCTGCCCCCAAAACATTATTGGCCTCCAAAACTCGTAAATCAAGCACGAAAGACTACAGTTTACTTCGGCAATAGTTGGATAAATTAAGCAGTAAATCCCGCATTGCGCAAGCGCCGAAAACACTATCGCCGCGTGCGATGACGCCGGCCGTTATTCACAATAGCGGTAGACGAAGACAGCATTGGCATCAGTAGCTGTGGGCATCCAATGCTGTTTTATGCCGGAATATCCAGTACACGTAAGTGGTATACGTAATGACGATTGGCATGCCGATAATCGCAATAACCAACATAATACCCAAAGTATATTGGGAAGATGACGCTGTATAGATCGTCAGGCTGTAAGCCGGATTATTGGTGGCGTAGAGCAAATTAGGAAATAGTCCAATTGAAAGCGTTGCCAGCAGCAAAGCAATGGCGGCGGAACTGGATATAAATGCCAAAAAGTCCTTCTTCATGGAGATTTCACGGGGAACATTGGCGATTGCCAGCATCATTAACATTGGGACGGCAAAAAGTGTCGGATGCGCACGGAATGGATCCGTTAACCGCGGGTAGTAAATAAGCGTCACCATCGTGGTGCAGACCGCACAGATAATAAAGAAAATAATTGAATTATTGACCCATTGGCGAACGCGATCATGCAGCGCATTTTCCGTCTTCATAACCAGATAAATCGAGCCATGCATCATAAAAAGTGCTACGGTTGTCACCGCTACCATTAAAGCATATGGATTTAGCAGCGTAAGAATATTTCCAGTGAAGGTCCCCTTGGCATTCAGCGGTACGCCCCGGGCAATATTCCCGACAAAAGCCCCCAATAACAATGCCGCCAGCAGACTGCCAATAAAAAAGCACACATCCCAAAGCTTCCGCCACCAGAGCATGGATTCCTTGCTTCGAAATTCGATCGACACCGCCCGGAATATCAGGGCCATCAGCAGCAACATAAACACCAGATAGAATCCAGAAAATACGGTGGCATACATATCCTTAAACGCCGCAAACATCGCCCCCCCTCCGGTCACCAGCCACACCTCATTGCCATCCCATACGGGGCCGATGCTGTTAAGCAAAATACGGCGATCATGATCATCCTTCACCAAAAGGTGCAGCATTCCGACGCCGAAATCAAATCCATCTAAAATTGCGTACCCGGCAAACAGCACGCCCAGAAGTACAAACCATGTGATCTCAAGAGCCATAACTTTTCCTATCGCAATCCATGCCAACTTAACTAATTCAGGAATTGTTCAAGCATCCATTCGAGCGTGTTGCGGCAAGGGCTGTCCATCCGGCAGATGCAGAGGTGTATCATCCGGGCCATGCTGAATTTTTCGGTTCAACATATAGATGAACAGCACGAACAGCAAAGTATACAAAATGCCGAACATAATAATGCTGGTCAGAACGTCGCCGGCAGGCAAACCCGGCGAAATCCCCTGACTGGTACGTAAAATTCCGTAGACAATCCAAGGCTGCCGCCCCACCTCGGCCGAAAACCATCCCAGCTCATTGGCGGCCAAGGGAGCCACGACGGAGAAAACAAATATCCACAACAACCATCGCTTCGTCCAAAGGCTGTTGCGCCACCAGAAAAAGACCCCGACCAGGCTTATTAGAATCAGAAACATTCCCAAGGCGACCATCGCATGATAAGACTGGAACACGGGATTCACCGGCGGCCAGTTTTTTGCGGGAAACGCATCAAGCCCCTCGACAGGTCGACTGGTATTGCCATAAAGCAGCCAGCTTAACATTCCGGGAATTTGCAGGCCGTAGACCTTCTGTCTGGTCTGATTGACCCAACCGAAAATTCCCAGTGGTTCCGGGGCATCGGCGGGAAACGCCCCTTCAAATGCCGCCAGTTTGGCGGGTTGATATTTTGCGATCATTCGCGCATTAAAATCTCCGGTAAGTAACTGTAGCAGGGAGCAGACAATCGCGACAATCAATCCGACTTTCATACAGGATTGCGCGATTTGCAGGTGGCGATTTTTCAGCAAATACCAGGCGGCGACGCTCATAACCAGAAACGCTCCGGATAAAAACGCGCCGATCAGCACATGTTCAAGCCGGACAACGGTCGATGGGTTCAATACCACCTTCCAGAAGTTGGTCATTTTCGCGCCAATGACCTTTCCCTTCGCATTTTTCAGCAGCATAAAACCGGCCGGTGTCTGCATCCATGAATTGGCGACGTTAATCCAAAGTGCGCTGAAAATGGAACCCAGTGAAACCATGACCGTGGAAAAAAAGTGCATTTTTCGACCCACACGGTCCCATCCGAACAGCAATATTGATAGAAATCCCGATTCAAGAAAGAACGCAAAGATTCCCTCAGCGGCCAATGGCGCGCCGAATATATCACCAACAAACCGCGAATAATTGGCCCAATTCGTGCCAAATTCAAATTCCATGACAATACCGGTGGCGACACCCAAACCAAAGGTCAGCGCAAATATTCCGGTCCAGAACCGTGCCATTTGCTCCCACTTCTTGTCCCGGGTCTTGAGATACATTCCCTCCATAATCACCATCATTACTCCCAGGCCGATGCTCAAAAGAGGGAAAATATAGTGAAAAGAGACAGTCAAACCGAATTGAATTCGTGAAAGCATCACTGTGTTCATCGTTTTAACCCCGGCCCCACTTATTGATCGACAGAATCAACTCGATACCACGTTATTCGTAGTTTCGCCATCCGGCTGCCCTTGACCAATAGTATAGCGGCAGTAAAATCGGACTTCAAGATTTAAATATCAAGCTGTATTTTAGGTGTTTATGTTTTCTCAAACCAGTGAATATGCTCTGCGAGTGATTGTGTATCTGGCCGGATGCGATGGCGAGCCGGCCACCAATCAGGTTATTGCCGCCGGCACCCTGGTGCCCCGGGGATATTTGGCCAAGGTACTACAAACCCTTTCCCGATCCGGAATGGTCAAATCCCAGCGCGGTTTGCATGGCGGAACGATACTGGCGCGAGATCCTAAAGGCTTAACGCTTTTTGACGTTGTGCAGGCGGTTGATCCAATTCGCCGCATTGAAAGTTGTCCGCTGGCACTTTTGGCGCACGGCAAGCAACTTTGCCCATTGCATACCAGGCTGGATCAGGCCATTGGCGGCATCGAAAAAGTTTTGCGCAATTCCACTATTGCCGACCTGATGGAATCCAAATCTAAACATCAGCCCAAGACCTTATGTGAACCGCCGCCAAACCACCCCAAACGCAAGCCCAACCGTACGGCGCGATAACTCTTCCGCGTGGTTTGCTCACAATTATTTTTCCCTCTTTGAATAATCTGCCAGCGCCGATTATCATCGATTTTGCAAATGCGGTCTGCTTTGAAAGGCGGAAAAATGTCACAGGACCCAACACTGCTAACAACAACCACTTCCCAAATTGAAAACCACAGGTCTACAGCGCAAAACATGTCTTCCACCGACACACTCATGCCCTCACGCCGTGATATCATTAAATTTGGCGCACTGGCCATGATTGCGACTGGTGCTTTGGCCGGATGCAGCAACGCCCGCACGAACCCTGCCGGTGCTGCCGGATTGACGGGCCATACCGGAAATTCAACCACCGCACGAATCGATATGCGCATTGATCAGGCATGGAAATTTCTCAAGCAGGGTTTTCCTGGTGCTCAATCCCCGAATATAAACGATACTGCATGGACCACGGTGGAATTACCACATTCCTACAACGGTTTGGATGGGCAGACCGGGGCGCCGTATTACCGCGGACCAGCCTGGTATCGCAAAGAACTTGATCTGCCAAGCGCTGCCACGAAACCAGACAAACAGATTTTTCTGTATTTTGAAGGAGCGGGCATCACAACCGAAGTGTATTGCAATGGAAACCGGGCCGGCGGACACATTGGCCTGTTTGCGGGGTTTTGTGTGGATATCACACCGTTTATTCATCGTACAGGACGCAATGTCATCGCGGTACGCGTGGACAATGCATACAACAATCATATCGCTCCATTGAACGGAGATTTTAATCTCGATGGCGGCCTGTATCGCCACGTCCGGTTGCTGGTGCTGGACGCATTATGCATCAGTCCCTTGGATGACGGCGGCCCCGGCGTTTATATCAAACAGATGAAAATCACGCCGGAGAAAGCGGAGTTGGAAGTCACCACGTTGGTACGCAATGTGTCATCTGAAGAAAAAACCGCGGGCGTCGGATATAGCATTTTCGATCACGCCGGGAATGTAATATTGACAGCTTCGGCGGCACAGATTGTGGCTGCGGGTCAAACCGCCACATGTGTGCAAAATATCGTATTGCCCAAGCCACATCTGTGGAATGGTCGGGAAGACCCGTATCTGTATCAGATGACCGTGGAAATTTTTGATAACAAGCAACGCACCGATGGCGTTACGCAACCACTGGGGCTTCGCTTTTATCATATCGACCCGGATCAAGGATTTTTTCTCAATGGCAAATCGTATCCGCTGCGGGGTGTTTGCACCCATCAGGACCGACCGAATAAAGGGCGAGCCGTAAGCGATGCGGATTATCGCCAGGATTTGGACATCATTTATGAAATTGGTGCCACATGCCTGCGCATGGCGCATTATCAGCACGCGCAGGCATCGTATGACGCGGCGGACAAACTTGGCATCGTGGTATGGGCGGAAGACGGGCTGGTTAATGGGGTGGCACATAATGAGGAATTTGATAACAACCAGATCCGGCAAGTGCGGGAACTCATCAAACAGAATTTCAATCACCCATCCATCTGCTTCTGGAGCATGTTTAACGAACTGGGAAATAGCGGGCAGAGGAATCTCGGCTATCGCCTGGTACAAAAAATTAATGCTGAGGCCAGACGACTGGATCCCACCCGCCCGACCACCGCCGCCGACGATCAATCCCAGTATAACCATATCGGATATATCACGGATATTATCGCCTTTAACCGCTATTCGGGCTGGTACGGCGGAAAGATGACAGACTTCCCCGGTATATTGGATGGCATTCGTAAAGTAGTGGAGGCCAAGGCTCCAGGCCGATGTATCGGCCTGAGTGAATATGGTGCCGGTGCCAGCATTTTCCAGCACGAATCCCATGTTACTCAACCCAGCCCCGGTGCGTATTGGCATCCTGAAGAATATCAGGCACTTCTGCATGAACATGCCTGGGCCGCAATTAAAGATCGCCCGTGGCTTTGGGGTACGTTTCTCTGGGTAATGTTTGACTTTGCCTCGGCATTTCGCCACGAGGGAGATCATCCCGGAAAAAATGACAAAGGTCTTGTGACGCGCGACCGTAAAACCCGCAAGGATGCATTCTATTTTTATAAAGCGCAGTGGAGCAAAGAGCCGTTTGTTTATATCACGGATCGACGATTCATCTGCCGCCCGGATAAGCACGCGGTATTAAAAGTATATGCCAATTGCGCCAGCGTGGAACTCCTGCTCAATGGCCAGTCATTGGGGACTCAACAGGGCATAAACGGCGTATTTGTCTGGCCCAAAACCGAACTCAAAGAAGGGCAAAATCATATCCGCGCCATCGCCCAGCACAGCGGCAAACAAGTAGAAGATTCGTGCATGATTGTATATGACCCACATGCTCCGCACCGTGCCACCTACCGATGATCCCCAACAACCTGGCACAAAAAAACCACAGGCAAAAAAAAAGGGGCCGAAGAATATTCTTCGGCCCCTTAAACTTATTGCGGCAATCAATCACCGCCGGATTCCAGCTTCGACGTACGCGTCAAAATGTTATTTAACCTCATATTCGGCATCGATAACATCGTCCGGCTTTTTGCTCGGATCAGCCGCCGCACCTGCTGCAGCACCACCGGTTGCTGCCGCTTCCGGACCGCCAGCAGCGCCCGGGGCACCTGCGGCTCCCGCTTCCGACGCGGCCTTATACGCAGCTTCACCGAGTTTCATGCGAGCGCGATTCAGGTTTTCCAAGGCCTTTTCAATAGCGGCCTTATCTTCCTGTTTCCCGACTTCCTTAACCTGATTCACTGCCGATTCAAGATCACCGCGTTCCTGCGGAGTGATCTTGTTACCGTGCTCCTGCAATTCGCGCTCCACCTGAAGCGTAACAGCTTCGGCACGGTTCTTTAGATCAACCAATTCGCGACGAGCCTTGTCCTCGGCGGAATGGGCCTCGGCCTCTTTCTTCATGCGTTCAATTTCATCCTTGGACAATCCACTGTGGCCCTTGATTTCAACCTTGCTTTCCTTGCCGGTGGCCTTGTCCTTGGCCTTCACATTGAGAATACCGTTGACGTCAATGTCAAAGGCTACTTCAATCTGCGGCACACCGCGCGGAGCCGGAGGAATTCCACCAAGGGTGAATTTACCCAAGGTTCTATTGTCCTTGGCGAACTCACGTTCACCTTGCAGAACGTGAATTTCAACACTGGTCTGACTATCCGCCGCAGTACTGAACGTTTCACCTTTGCTCGTGGGAATCGTGGTATTGCGTGGTATCAATACCGTCATCACCCCGCCGTAGGTTTCAACACCCAATGACAATGGTGTAACATCCAATACCAGAATATCCTTGACTTCACCGGTGGTAATGCCGCCCTGAACCGCTGCGCCCAAGGCCACGGCTTCATCGGGGTTGACGCTCTTGTTACCTTCTTTGCCGAAGATTTCCTTGACCATCTGCTGCACGCGCGGCATACGCGTTGAGCCGCCAACCAGGAGCACTTCATCAATGTCCTTGGCCGAAAGCTTGGCATCTTCGAGTGCTTTAAGCACCGGCTGCCTGCAACGTTCGGTGAGATGGCTGACAATGGCCTCAAACTTGCTGCGGTTAATAGCCATTTGCAGGTGTTTAGGTCCACTGGCGTCCGCGGTGATAAACGGAAGATTAATTGTGGTTTCCATATTGCTGGAAAGCTCAATTTTGGCTTTCTCGGCGGATTCCTTCAGACGTTGCAGCGCCATGGGATCTTTCCGCAGATCAATACCATTCTGTTTGCGGAATTCTTCGGCAATATGATCCACCAGCACCTGGTCATAATCATCGCCGCCGAGGTGCGTATCACCGTTGATCGACAGCACTTCAAATACGCCGTCACCAACATCCAGCACCGACACGTCAAATGTGCCGCCACCGAGATCGAATACAAATATCTTGCCGCCCTTCTTTTTATCCATGCCGTAAGCCAATGCGGCAGCGGTTGGCTCAGGCAATACGCGTTTAACATTCAACCCGGCGATTTCACCGGCTTCTTTGGTAGCCAGACGTTGTGAATCATTAAAATATGCCGGCACCGTAATGATGGCATCTGTAACCGGCTGTCCCAGATAATCTTCCGCGGTTTTCTTCAGATCTTGAAGAATCATGGCCGAGACTTCCGGTGGTGTGTATGTTTTACCACGGACCTCCACTTTCACAAGCTCGTCTGTACCGCCAATGACTTTATAGGGAACCAGCTTTTCTTCGGAAGAAACTTCACCGTGGCGGCGTCCCATGAACCGTTTGATAGAGAAAACGGTATTCTGAGGATTGGTTACCTGCTGGTGCTTCGCCGGAAGACCGACCAACCGCTCTCCCTTATCCGTAAAACCAACAACGGATGGGGTAAGGCGCGAACCTTGCGCGTTGACCAGCACCTTAGGCTGGTTGCCCTCCATGACCGCAACCACCGAGTTGGTTGTTCCAAGATCAATACCAATGACTTTACCCATTGAACACATCCTTTTCTAACCGCTTGATTCAGTCGATTGAAGAACCGTTTAGCACCCTACCCGGATACCCGCAACAGCCTCCTGACGCCGCAAGCGTAGCCACAATGCGATAAGCAATCGCCATGCCGCGCGCGTTTTTATTTCACAAATACTTCACAACTCGTTTATTTGAAAGCATTTACATCTAACATACCACCACGTTTTTATTTCCGAATTTTGCAAAACCGGCCATGTCAAAAAACGCATTCTGCCAGCTTGGCAGAGTGGCTCATGGAAAATTTATGCTATGCTATGGTACGCCTGTGGAAACGAGACGGGCAGGGAAAATCGACCTACGCCGCGCTTGAGGCTAAGCGGTAGGGTTTTGTAACAGTGGGCGACTGTTTTTTTATCTGGTAAATCCAGCAGGATCTTACCGGGCTGATCTTGGCGGTGGAAAACAATAGATCAGTTCAACGGGGCTTTAGTCGTTGAACCTACACCGGAGTTTACCATGCGCATTGAAATTGGCTATGACATTCATTTTTCCGTCCCGGCTCCAACGCCCATGTTGCTTTTGCTGCAGACGCATCCGGGTCGCTACAATCTAATTACGCCCGAGCAACTGGTCATTCTTCCCAATGTACCAACCCAGATGTTCGCCGATTCATTTGGCAATACCTGCACCCGACTCGTGGCCCCCGCGGGCCTGTTGCAGCTTTCTAATAATGCTGTTGTTGATCTTGACGGCTTGCCCGATCTGGTAGATCTTAACGCCCAGCAACTTCAAATTCAGGACTTACCGACTTATACCCTGCCATTCCTTTTGGCCTCACGGTATTGTGAGGTGGATCGATTGACCGAGTTTGCATGGAAGCAATTCGGCACTGGTGTAACTGGATATCAGCGCGTTCAGGCGGTGTGCAACTATGTGCACAATCATATTCAATTCGGCTATCCATTTGCCCACAGCTTCAAATCCGCATTTGATGTCTTTAATCAACGGCAGGGCGTTTGCCGTGATTTCGCCCACCTGTCGATCACCCTGTGCCGATGCCTGGGCATTCCTGCGCGTTATGTCACCGGTTATTTAGGCGATATCGGCGTGCCTTTTAATCCTGATCCCATGGATTTCTCGGCCTGGTTCGAAGTCTATTTATCCAATATGTGGTACACCTTTGATGCGCGGCATAATCATCCGCGGATCGGTCGCATTGTCATGGCCCACGGTCGTGACGCCGCCGACACCGCATTAACCACTTCCTTCGGCCCCACCACGCTTCAGCAGTTCAAAGTCTGGACAAACGAGGTACAGCCATAATGCGAGAATCACATTGACATTCGTTGATATCAGCACAGCAACACAACTCACGCCCTCGGAGCACTCCACGCGCCGAGCATTTTTAACGGGTGCCACCGGATACGTTGGTGGCCGATTGGGCGGACGACTGCTTGAGGCCGGTTGGCATGCGCGATGTCTGGTGCGTTCGGCGCGCTCGATATCGGTGGCCAAGCAGTATTGGAATTTGACGTGGCATTGCAGAAAGCCGCGGTTGGCAATCAACCGCCTCGATCCATTCTTACCCAAACGGCCCGATTCCGCCCACGCGGGCTGGCTGGACTGGCATATTGGTACGCGGTGGCGCCGCTGCACAACGTGGTTTTTAACGGCATGCTCAACGGCATTCGCGATGCGGCGCAGCAAGCCACACGCGGCGCATAGGAGCCTGTCGATATAACACCGGGACGTCAGATTGGGCCTGTGACGGTTTCTGCCGCGCAACGGCGGCGGCGGTTTTAGGTTACAGGTGACAGGTGACAGGACGGGTGTCCACCTTTCAGCGGGGCAAGATGCTCAAGTTCGGGAGGCAAGGTGCTCAAGTTGAGCAAGTTGATGGGAGCGTTTATTTTAGCGGGTTTTCTTCACGTTGCTCTAGATGCTCAAGTTGTTTTGAAGGGGGGGGGTG
Organism: Planctomycetota bacterium; assembly: GCA_021847065.1. GTDB lineage: Bacteria > Planctomycetota > Phycisphaerae > WQYP01 > WQYP01 > JAMDCX01. The sequence goes on from JAJZVR010000030.1 coordinate 21,268, forward strand.
GCGGCATAGGCGCTAACTTAAAACGAAAAATCGCGGAAATCACCTTGTTGGAACAAAAACGCATCTGCTAATGATTCCTTTATTTTCATGGCTTTTCGTTGTAAATTCATCGATCTCGTTCGCTTACGTTAGCGCCTATGGGGGGTGGCGGCGGCTGCCGCAGAGCAGGTGATGGTTGAACAGGTGAACAGGAGAGCACGCGGAGTGGGCGCGGGCGGTTCGCTACAACGGACGGCGAAACGCTGCGCTTAACGAACAACGAGCAACCCCGATACGCGATTTCAAATCGCATCGCTACTACGTCATCCATGCTGCAGCACAGCGCGGAGAATCTTCGCAGAGCGGGTCATGCTGCGGTCAGCATCATATTATTTTTCAAAAAGAGTTTCTGTGTTAGCAATTTTGTCAAAATGGCATCATCTGTCCGCCGTGACTCCGCCGATAGGCCGACGGGGTCATCCCCGTGGTCCGCTTAAACATGATGCAGAAAACCGTTTCGCTGAGAAAGCCGGATTCTTCGGCAA
>JAJZVR010000304.1 GCA_021847065.1 Planctomycetota bacterium
ACGCAGGTCAGTTCCAAAGTTGCCTGAGTCATCGTTCTAAAAAGGTCAACGCACCATAACCCCAAGTTCATCCGCAGGGGAATTTCACGGTTGATATTGATGAGGTCCCATAGTGCCGTCAGCAGCGCCGGCGCAAAGATGGTCGATACCAGTGCGATAGTCCATATCCCGGCGTAGGGAAGAAACATCCATGCCCAAAAAAACATTGCCACCATTGCGGGTGCCACGAGGCTGCGACGCAGGTTATCAAAAATTTTCCAGCGTGACAGCATGGATACGTTATTGCGTGTCCAATGGCGATTACCCCCTGGAATCCAGGGCAAAAGCCATTCGGCGATTTGCCAGTCGCCGCGGATCCAGCGGTGCCGCCGATTTAATTCCGCGCCAAAATGCCAGGGATGGTCTTCAAAAATTAAAATATCACTGGCCAGACCGGAGCGTACGTGGCAGCCCTCCAGCAGATCATGGCTGAGAATAAGATTTTCCGGCAGTCTACGGTGCATCACGCTGTGGAATACGTCGATATCCAAAATTCCCTTGCCGATAAAGGACCCCTCGCCAAACAAGTCCTGATACACATCTGAAACGGCGCGGGTGTAGGGATCTATTCCAGGATCGCCGGCGAATAGTGCGGAAAACAGGGATCGCCGCGAGGATGGCAGGCTGATTGCCACGCGAGGCTGCAAGATTCCGTAACCCTCGACCACTAATCCCGTCTGTGGGCTAATGCGGGCGGTGTTCAGCGGGTGGGCCAACGTGGCGATAAGCTCGGCGGCGGTGCCGCGCGGCAATTGCGTGTCGGCATCCAACGTGATGAGGTATTTGGCGGTTCTTAATAATGTCAGGTCGCCAATTATTTTAAGAAAGGCATCCTGTTGCTCACTGCGCAGGAGATTCATTAAGTCTTCCAGTTTGCCGCGCTTACGCTCGTAGCCCATCCACAGTGTTTCGCGGGCGTTGTATTTGCGCGGTCGATGAAACAGGCAGAATGGACCGCTCTCCGAGGAGCCATACCGGACGTTCAGCGCTTCAATGCCATCAACGGCCTGGCGCAGAAGCACTTCGTCTTCGGGCATAATTTGCTCGGAAGCATCGCGAAAATCCGACGCCAGTGCGAAGAATAAATTCGGATCCCGGTTGGCCAGATAGCGGACTTCCAGGGATTCCAGCAGGCCTTGAATTTCCGCTTCACTTTCCAGAAGACAGGGAACAACTAGAACCGCGCGGCAATTGTCCGGAACGCCGAGGGAAAAGTCCATCCGCGGCAGTGTTTGAGGCGTGGCGATGTGCGTGGCGACATAATTGACCAGGGTCAGGGCGGCTTGACTCATTGGAAACAGGGTCAGTATGGCAGCAGACAGCGCTATCCATGGACTGCCAGGGATCAGCGAAACCAGCGGCCAGGTGAACGCGACCGTTAATAGTGCGACGGAACCCAGATAAATCGGCAACGCCCATTTGTTTGCCGCACGAACGAGGCGCTGTCGCGGGGTAATGCGGGCTTTCAGTGATTGCTCCAACTTTTGTCGGCCACGATCAATGAGGTAATATCCGACGTGGCATTCGCGTTCGGTTCGTTTGCGCCCTTTCATTGCTTCGGCCGCCAATGCGACCGCCTGCCGGGCCGGATGTTCCTCCGGAAGGTTATTGCGCGCGGCGAGTTCTTCGATGACGTGCCGATACTGGTCACGGGTGTGGAAGTCCATGGTGCTGTAAACCCCGGACGGATCTTCGCACAGTGCTTTTTCCACGGCGCTTTGCGCTTCTATAAAATAGCGCCAGTCCATGACATCAATAAACCGAAGACTGCCGAAACAGTTTCCCATGGATATCTGGTCCGCTGCCTGCCGTCGGCTTTGCCGCTGCACAAGTAATTCGATGGTTTCACTGGATCGGGCGACCAGTTGGCCGATCCAATTGAGCGCCAGCGCCAGCGAAGCGCTTTGCCCCTGTAATCTTCGGACCAGTTCGGTGACAAAGGCACTCGTTAAAGGTGGGTTTGATTTAACGATTGCCGCCAGAGTTACGATGGTATCGTCCGGTGTTTTCTCCGCCGCTGCTATTAATTCGTCCGCCCAGTAATTCGCCAGATTCCGCTCTTGTCGTGCCTGGGCCAGCGGCGCGGCGATGCGCCGCATGTTTTCCACCAGGGAAATTCGCAGCATGATAGGCACTGCCCACAACTCGCCGAGACTCAATGTGGTACCGCGCTGATATGCCGCCAGGAACCGATTCATGGCTTGACCATCCACGCGGCCATCGAGGTGACTGATAAGTCGCAGAATTAAATCATAAACGCGTGGGTAGCCAGCATGCGGCCCATTGAGCAGCGTGGGAAGTTGTCGGCTGTAACCTTTGGGGAAATGCCTCCGAATCAGGCGTACCTGTTCTTCTATCAAATAGAAGTTATCCAGCAGCCATTCGGACGCGGGCGAAATAATCTGCTCTTTGGATACTGCTTCGCTGACGAGTTGATAGGTATTTTGCAGAACGATATCGTTTTCGGCCAGCCGTGAAAGCAGAATCTCGGATCCGCCGTCGGGTTGCAGTTGATGTTCTCTCGCAAGCTCTTGAGCCAATTGCTCCAATTGGTCAATGCCCAATAGTTCGGCGCGCAACGGCTCTTCTGACTGGCTTATGGATTTGGTTCTTACACGACCCTGCTGAACGAGTCGCTTAAAAAAATACTGAAGATCTTGGCTCAACCGTCAACTCCAACAATAAACACGCCAACCGGCAGACGGAACATTAAACACAGCCCGTGATTCCCATGACGAACCATCAGCCATTTTCTAAATGTGCCATCATCCCTCTGCCGCCACTAGCCAAACAACGTCCCCATGTGCCATTAATAGACGTATGAGAAAGGGTTGTCAACCTTTGTGAGCTGTCTTATGCGATATTGTGGCAGTTTCAGTGGAATGAAATGCTTGGAATTATCGCCCTGCGATCACTCCTGTTCGCCCTTATCCAATGGGTTGTTGCGTAGAGGTGCTGTCGGTTTCCGGCGGTGGGGCGGGTAATGTTGCCGTCAGTCGGCTGTTAATAAGGCCACCGGTCAGAGCCAATGTCAGTTCAACAATTATTTGAAAAACCCGCGGCAACGCTACCACGACCACCACCAGTTCCGGTGAACCCACCAGCGGCGCGATAAACAGAGCCTGCACCGCTTCGCGCACGCCTAATCCGCCGGGCAATAAACTGAACATTCCCAAGCTTACAGATAGCGCAAAAACGCCGATCAATTCAACGGTATGCAGAATGCTTACATGATGCACACAACTCACAGCCGCCCATAATGCTACGCCCCCGAACAGCCATGTGGGCAAAAACATCACCACCGCATAAATCATGTGCGAAAGTTTGAACCGTCGGCTCGGGGGAATTGCGGTCTTCCCCATCGACCGCAGGGCGGTGTTGATGATCCAGAAAAAAAAGCGGGGATAAAACAATCCCAGCAACGTGGCCATCAGCAGCCCGCAACCCAGCAGATAAAGGGGATGATTGCGTGCCACCACCACCAGCGCCATAGACCCCACCAGGCCGCCGGAGAGTGTGTACATGGCGTTTTCCAGCAGCGTGGAAAGCAGGCACGTTTCGCGCGACATTCCCGCGCGGTGGGTGCGTTCAATTCGCATCAGAACCAGCAGTACTTTGCCGGGCGCATATTTGCCCATCTGGCTGAATGTGTACGCCCCCAGCAGGGGCAGTATGGGGCTGCGGTCTCCCATCCGCCGGGCCAGCCACAGCCATGTCAGGGCGTTGGTCGTCATAATACAGACAAATGCCAGCGGAATAATGGCACAGTAATGCCAATCAATATGCACCGGATGCTGGCCAACTTTATGCCAGGTTTCCGCCAGCTTGATGCCCACAAATGTGAACACCGCCACCATCACAACGAGTTTGAGAATAAAAACGCCGGTCTTTTTCGTCACAGATTGTCATCCGCCTTGCATGTATCATCCGCGTGCCGCCCGCGCAGGGGCAATAAATCCCATGGGCCGACGCTGCGGCTACATGAACTCTATTATGGCGTAAACGCTTCCAGTTGTCTGTTTATGCAATTCCACGCGCAAAGTCGGCAATCCGGCC
>JAJZVR010000031.1:0-4502 GCA_021847065.1 Planctomycetota bacterium
AATTTCCATGGATTGTATCATCCGTGGAGCCAGCTTCATTCGCTGTTCCATCCGCATATGTTGAGAAGAATCTAAACGCATCTAACCAACCCGTCCAATTGGCGGAATCCGTCCGCCACACCATACCAGATAGTATTATAACGGATATTCTTCCCAATGGCGGAGAATAGATCGCGGAATTGATCCAAAGCGATTGCTTTTAGGAGCCTGTCCAAGTAATCCCGGTCATAACTTGGACAGCCTCATGATTGAAAGAGGTGGTTTTATGTATTGAAATGTCCCCGCCAGCGACGTCACGATAACGATCCAAATCCGCATGAGCACCATAAAACCGCCTGTTGAAGCAAGCGGCGGCCTGTGGGGTGCTGCCAAGGATGAAAAGTATCTCGGCATTCAGGGCTAAAAGGCCGCCAAGAAAGAAACTGCGACTATGCGTGGGCCGGCCTGGTACACAGTTTGCCAGCGTTTGGTGGCATCGGTTAGTATTTTTAAGTGACGTGATCGGTTTGCGTTGATTGTGCGCGGCGTTTTCCCGCTTCTATAATTGGATGAATCATGATGGAATACCGGGTTGGAATTGGATATGACTTGCATCGGACGCAAGCGGGCAGGCCTCTGGTTTTGGGCAATATCACCATTGCGCATACGTTTGGGCTTATCGGGCACTCGGATGCGGATGTGGTCATTCATGCTTTGATTGATGCCATTACCGGAGCGGCTGGTTTGCCGGATGTGGGGCAGTTGTTTCCAAATTCCGATCCGCAATATCATGGTATTGATTCAGCTCGACTGCTGGAACACACGATGGTCGAACTTAAAAAGACGCGTTGGACAATAAACAATGTTGATGTAGTGATTATTACGCAAAGCCCCAAAATTTCTCCGCATAAATCAGCCATGCAACGGCGGCTGGCGGAGTTGTTGCAGGTGCCGGGGGAATTGGTGAATATCAAAGGCAAGACCAATGAAACCGTGGACGCAGTAGGGCAGGAACAGGCCATTGCGTGCCATTGCGTGGCACTGCTGAAACGCGACATGTAGACTTTTGCATGCAGCATTTCTAGCGGCGGGATCAGCGGCACACTGGAGCAATCATGCGAATATTGGGTATTGATCCGGGGTTGCACCTTACGGGCTACGCGGTGGTGGAAGCCAAGCGATTTCAGCCCACGCTCACGGAAGCGGGGGTTATTCGGTTAAACCCGCGGATGGACGCCTCCAAGCGTCTGGTGGAACTGCATCAGCAGGTGGCAGAGTTGTTAAAAGAATTTGCGATTGACCAAATGGGCGTTGAGCAGCTTTATGCGCATTATAAACATCCGCGCACGGCGATTCTCATGGGGCACGCAAGGGGTGTAATTCTGCTGGCCGCAGCGCAGGCGGACGTACCCATTGCGCATTTGCCCAGCACGCTGGTAAAAAAAATGATTACCGGTAATGGCCATGCCGGGAAGGCCCAGATTCAGAAATCGGTCATGATGTTGTGCCATTTGCCAAAACCGCCAACGCCGGCGGACACGGCAGATGCCATTGCCATTGCATGGGTTCTGGCGAACCGGCTTACGCGGATAGGTCCCTGAAAATTGCCATGGTCGATAGGTGCGGATATGTTGGAACAGCCATTTGGAAGGCTTAAGGCGTGGAGATGTGATGCTGATTCTATCGGGTGCTATTCTGGTGCTTCTGCTCGTGGTAGCCGCGATGCAAATAGTGTTGCTGATGCGGCAAAAGGGCGATGCGCTGAAAGCACCGCTGGAAAATCTGGAAAAGTCTCTGGAAAAAATGGAGCGATCAATCCGTGACGATCTAGCGCGCAGCCGCGAGGAAAGCACTACCACAGCGCAAAAGGCCCGTGAAGAACTGGCGGCGAGTCTGAAAAATGTGGGCGATAGCCTCAACCGGCAGCTTGCGGGATTAACGCTTTCCACCGAGCAACGGCTCGATACCGTGCGAAACGCCGTGGAACAGCGATTAACCGCCATGCAAACGGATAATGCACTGAAGCTTGATCAGATGCGGGCGACGGTGGATGAAAAACTGCAAAGCACTTTGGAAAAGCGGCTTGGCGAGTCGTTCAAACAGGTTTCCGACCGGTTGGAGCAGGTACACAAAGGGCTGGGTGAAATGCAAACTCTGGCCGGCAGCGTGGGAGATTTGAAACGGGTAATGACCAATGTAAAAACGCGCGGAACCTGGGGAGAAGTGCTGGTAGAGAATTTGCTTTCGCAGATTTTAAGCCCGGGTCAATTTGAAAAGAACTTCAAACCCAGAGAATCAGGTGGGGAAGTGGTGGAGTTTGCCATTAAGCTGCCGGGACGGGCGGAAGACGGGCAGGAAGCTGTATGGCTGCCGATAGATTCAAAATTTCCCAAGGAAGATTTTGAGGCGCTGGGAGTAGCGCAGGATCGGGCGGATTTGGTTGCGATGGAAGCGGCGGGGCGGTCTTTGGAGGGACGCGTTAAGCTCTTTGCTCAGGACATATCAACGAAATATCTCAATCCGCCACGCACCACCGATTTTGGCATTATGTTTTTGCCCAGCGAAGGGCTGTATGCGGAGGTGATTCGCCGTGTGGCGCTGGTGGAACAGATTCAGCGTGATTACCGGGTGGTGATTGCCGGGCCAACCACGCTTGCCGCATTGTTAAACAGCCTGCAAATGGGCTTCCGAACATTGGCTATTCAGCAACGATCGAGCGAAGTATGGAAAGTTCTGGGGGCGGTGAAAACTGAATTTGGAAAATTTGGCGATCTGCTTGATGGAGTAAAAAAGAAACTCGACCAGGCCTCCAATACCATAGATGATGCGGCGCGAAAATCCCGAACCATTGGCACCAAGCTTCGCAATGTGCAGGAATTACCCGCCGGTGAAGCCGCACTAATGCTTAATCTGGAAAGTCAGGCGACTGATGACACTGCGGAATAATATTGAGTCCCGTCGGGAATTACTGCCACATATAAAAGAAATTTGGATGCAACAGTGAACTCATATCCGCACCACTGAGATTCAGATTTATTAAATTAACCTGCTGGCCGCGCGGCGCGGGCATGTTGCTGCGCGCATAAATAGATCCGCTGGACTGGCTGTAACGCTTGTAGATAACGACATTGGCATGGCGAATATGAGCCATTTTTTTGGCCAGTTTGAGCGCAGATTCCAAGCCCCCCAGGCCATTTATAAGGTGATCGTGAAAAGCATCTTCACCCGTGACGGGGCGGCCATCGGTCAGCTTAGGCCAATTTCTCGCGCTAACTTCCAGGTGTGATTTTTTGACAATGTTGAGGAATCTCGCGTAGAACTGCGTGACAAATCCCTGAATGATTTTTTTATTTTCCGGCGTCATGGCATGAAACGGCGAGGCGGTATCTTTATTGGGCCCGCTGACAAAAACCGGAGCCTGCACGCCGAGGTAACGCAAGGTGCGGTGAAAGTTGAACAACTGCACGATCACGCCAATTGAGCCAGTGATGGTGGTCGGATAAGCCATCTGGTAATCCGCGGCACAAGATACGTAATACCCGCCGCTGGCGCAAACATCCATCATGGAGGCAATCACGGGCAGGTGGGTTTTACGCCTGAAGGCAAGAATTTCGTGGTACATCATGGCACTGGAGGTCACAGTTCCACCGGGCGTGTTCATCCGCAGCACAACCGCCTTTACGCGCGGGTCATGCTCGATATTGGTCAGTGTCTGCTGGAGGTCACTGACCGGATTATGTCCGCCGCCAAATAGGCCGCCGACAGAGCCGTCCATGAGCATGCCACTGATATTGACAATGGCGATACGATTGCTGACAAACCAGTGCGAGCTTTTTTTTACCATGCGCGGGTGAATTCCGCCATGGGTTGGCACGAGACTGATCTGGATGGTGCGGTCACTGCATCCGGCCAGAACCAGAAGCGAAAAACACACGCCGCCCGCGACCAAGAACCGCCCGGTTCGCAAAATCAAGTGCTTGGCATGGCCCGATATTTTATAGATTTGCAGCATAAAAAGTTGTCCAGGTAAAATTATCAGGTGCAGTGTTGTCAACAATTTCAGGGTTTTTTACGTTCCACAATTTGCGTGAGATTGCCTTCGCAATCAACAAATGAAATCAGCCGGCCACCGCCAACGGCTCCAACCACCGAGCCAACGAATCCCACGCCCTGCCCGGCGAGATGGGCGTATGCTTCATCAAAATCTTCGACCATCCAGGCGATATGGCTGATGCCGGGATCATGACTTTCGCGCGGCCGGCGAACATGCTCATTGCGCGGCATAATTTCCAGCATCATGCCGCCAAAAGCATTGCGGCACGTGGGGGGGCCGATGAGGTACGTGCGTTGGCCGGAGCTTTCCATCGGTTCGGTCTGGGCCAGAATAAGCATGCCAAGCATCCGACTATACCATTGCACCATCTGCTCGGTATTATCGGCCGCGATTGATACATGATCCAAGCCGCTGGTTAATTTAATTGTCACCCTTGCGCTCCGTTCGTGTCAGGGCAGTGCGATAATTT
>JAJZVR010000031.1:4602-21535 GCA_021847065.1 Planctomycetota bacterium
ACGGGGTGTTTGGCGTCCGCTTCGTAAAGTGCTTTAAACTTCGGCTTACCAGCGCGGTGTTCAGCCATCCATTCCGCGGCGAATTTACCCGACGTGATTTCGTCGAGAATTTTCTGCATTTCTTTTTTTGTTTCTTCGGTGACGATTCGCGGGCCGCGGGTGAGGTCGCCATATTCCGCAGTGTTACTGATGCTGTAACGCATGTAATTCAAGCCGCCCTGATAAATCAGGTCGACAATCAGTTTGACTTCATGCACGCATTCAAAATAGGCCATTTCCGGCGGGTAGCCGTTTTTGACCAGAGTTTCAAAGCCCGCCTTGATTAACGCGGACAGGCCTCCGCACAAAACAGCTTGTTCCCCGAACAGATCTGTTTCGCATTCATTTTTAAAGCTGGTTTCAATAATGCCGGCCCGCGCGCCACCAACACCATTACCCCATGCCAAGGCGGTTTTCATGGCATGACCGCTGGCATCCTGATGCACGGCGACCAGACACGGCACGCCACCACCTTTGACATATTCGCTACGTACGAGGTGCCCCGGACCTTTGGGGGCAATCATGACGACATCAACATCTTTGGCCGGGACAATTTGTTTAAAGTGAATACCGAAGCCGTGGGTTGCGCCGAAGGTTTTGCCGGCTTTGAGGTGCGGCCCGATATCACGGGCGTAGATTTCGGGCTGCAATTCATCCGGCAGCGTGGCAATAATCAGATCAGCGGCTTTGACTGCTTCAGGAATGGGCATTGGATCAAAACCATGCTCAATGGCCAGTTTACCATTGGCGGAGTCGCGGCGATTGGCCACGATAACCTTCACACCGCTGTCGCGCAGGTTTTGGGCATGGGCATGGCCTTGCGAGCCATACCCCAGTACCGCCACAGTTTTTCCGGACAGTCCGGAAATGGGAGCTTCATTCTCATAATAAATTTTCAGTGTGGTCTCGTTTCCTGACATCTACTTTACCTTTTGCTATACGCCTTGTTACTACAACAAAATCAACAAGGACATAAGAATAGAGGATCAATCGCAGAGGGTCAAATCGAGACGCATGACAATAATTGCAAATTCGTGAATCGCGAATCGTGTTATTTGCGCCGCCTAGCCAGGAGCATCAAGCCCATTGCGGTGTCACCCGTCAGCACCAGTGTGGCAGTGGCGGGTGTTGCAACGGCAGATGCAGAAGATGGAATTGTCTGTGTGATGGCATTAATGATCAGCATGAACGGGGCAAGAATGCGGGGCCTAAAAATGAATATCGCAAGTCTATTTAATCCGGCACACCCGGATCCGCTAAGCTCTTTTCGCATTCCACGCGATCCACAATATTCCGCAGTGAAACCGTCGGGATGGTAATACAGAATCTGGCCTAAATATCGCAATTCTGTATAATTGGGCTATAAAACTGCGGAATTTTCGCAACCCTAGCCCGCTTGGTGCGTTCTTACCATTAGAGCGCGTGATAGTGTCGGTCAGAAGTACGGACATCCCTCATGCAATGGCTGGGCGGGGAAGTCGTTATTATTGGGCGTGTGGTGATTTTTCCTGGTGCCGCGTACCGATTGGTGGTTTTGTGAAGCTTCAAGACTTAAAACGATCCGAAACGATCAAAGTGGCGTTAGCGGTGCTGTTGATCCTAATTGCCGGGGTCTATCTGGTGGTGCATTTGCGATCACTTTTTGGTCGCCCGACGTCCGACGCCGTCGCCTTCTATCAGGTGTTTCGACCAGCCGGTGTCAACCCATTTCGTCCGATAAGCGCGGCCAATCCGGCCAATCCATCATCCAAATTTGCTACCGTAACGTACAAATTTGCGGATGTGCAAGGTGCGGTGGATGTGATTGACTACCCCAGCAATCCGACACGCGCATTGGATGTGCGAATAGAGCGTGCGGCTACTCCGGGAGTGCCGCCGTGGGTCCGAGAGGTCAAAGCGATTTCTGATCCGGCGGGGCAGGCCCTGATGTTTGCACAACTCCGCGGCCCGTGGCTGATGCGGCGGTGGTTGCTTGATGCACATTTGAGCAAAAGTCAGATGAGCGTTGTGGCGTTGGATCAACAGAAGTTTCAAACATCCATGACGATGCTTGCGCAATCGCAGGAAGAGGGATTGGTTGATCCTGAACTTCTTGGGCGGGTGCAGAAGGCCCTGAAAGTGTTCTTGAAGACTGCGGGGGACGTTTCCAAAGCCGGCCCAAAGCGGCAGGTCGCCCGAAAGGTGATGGCCTTGGCTCGCCAATACGGTTCTGAGATTCAGGAGCACCGAACCAAAGCTATATCGCGGTACGTAAATAAGATTATCGGACAACTATCCGACCCGGAAAAATCGGCTCTCGCGGCGCGCATTGCGCCAATTATGCGACGCTTTAATTAACGTCCGAAAAAAAAGCGTTGCTGTGGGAATGTGTATACGTGGGAATTAACTCGGATCCTTTCCGGGTAAAGGGCATCGCAAGACGGTTGCCTGCTTGAACGCATGCCGAGAAAAACGCTTGAAAACAAAGCGTTTTCAGGCCCATTATCGGATGCGGAAATTTTGTGGACGTTCACTCATGTAACATCGATTCTTGACCGATGATACAAGTGCCTGTTCAATGATGCGTGTTCCCGGAGGGGGCCGCATGGATGCTCAAAAAGGTGTTGGTTTGAGCATCGGTGTGACTTTTTATGTGAGCGGATTGTTATGTCGGTAGATGAATTAGTTGAATCGCTGCGAAAAATTGTTGCCCCGCGTCACAAGCCGGTCGGTAGCGGAAAGACTAACGAAGTGGTGGCGTTTGCCGTGGCTCCGGCAGCCACTGCTGCGTTGCCGCCATTTGCGACAATATCAGAGGGACCATTGCCGCAGGCGATCAAGATGATTGCCTTGGATATGGATGGTACGCTGCTTAGCCCCAAAGAATCCATAACGCCGCGGGTTCATCATGCCATACATCTGGCCGCCAAGCGGGGTATTCATGTTGTGCTTGCCACAGCTCGCCCGCCACGCAGTGTTCGCTTTTATCACCGTGCACTAAAGCTAAAAACCCCAATAATCAGTCACAACGGTGCTTTAATCTGGGATGAAAATCAAAAATGCGTGCTGCGGCATATCAGCTTACCCCATGCACTGGTAAGAAGGGTCATTGATTACGCCCGCCTGCGTTGCCCGGAAGTTATTCCGAGCGTGGAAATTATTGACAAACTTTATTCCGACCACTTTGGCATTGTTCCAGCGGAAGCGATTCCCACTGGCCGCTGTTTTAATCCGGATGTCATTGCCGCCATGGAGACGTTTCTGCATGTTCCGGTTACGCGCATCATGTTTCACGCCAAACCGTCAATTATCGAAGAATTATTTCAGATGCTTCCCCGAAAATTTGAGTATCGCATTGGCCTGTTCCGCAGTGATTCCCGCCTGCTTCAAATTGTTGCACCGGATACCAATAAAGCCATGGCTCTTGATTTTGTATGTAAATCCTATGGAATTACACGGGATAACGTCTTGGCGGTTGGTGATAACGCCAATGATCTGCCCATGCTCCAATGGGCCGGCGTCAGCGCTGCCATGGCCAATGGGCCGGAACATATCCGCAAGGCCGCGCGACATGTTGTTCCGTCAAACCGTGAAGACGGCGTCGCAGTGGCCATCGAGCGTTTTGCGCTGGCGTGAAACGGTGCATGATATATACTCATGTCATGCAAAATTCGATTCTTGAAACAACCCCATCGCAATCAGAAACCACTTGCCGAATGGCACACGCATATTTTCGCCTCTTGGATTCCGGAATTTTTATCGGGGCCTTGGTCAGCGTGGTAACGCTGCAATCCCGGCGGTGGATGGATTTACGCTTCGCCGGCGATTTTATGGCGTTTTTTCTTCCCTGGTTGTGGCTTGCCAGTTTGCTGCTGCTGCAAATATTGCGTTTTCGCCCGCCGACAGATATTTCTGTAGATAGTGCCTGGCGACTTAATCGGATGGTGTTATTACCCTCGGCATTCATTGCGGTGGTGCTGCTGCTGAATACACTGACGTTTTATCATTTAAAAGTGATGCTGCATGGACGCATGCCATGGTATATGCCGATGTCCCTGCCGGTATTTATTGCTCTGATTTTTTGGCTTATCGCCCGGCCAGACTATGTCATCAGTGCCCGGGCCGCCAAAGCGCACCCGGCTTCAGCACCGTGGCGCACCATCAGCTATAAAGGCTACGATTTTGTATTTATTGTCGGCATGTCGCTGATTGTGTTATGGATATTTCACGGCATGTTCCTTTCTGATCCGCCTCCTGTTGGAATAGAATCGGACGTAGCCGTTGTGCTTGGTGCCGGAACCGGCCCCGGTGATACGTGCGGCTATACGCTTCGGCAGCGGGTGCTGGAGGGCGTAGAACTATTTAAGGCGCATCGGGCCAAACGGTTGCTGTTGACCGGGCGTGCTCCACGGGGCAGAACCAACCCATATAAAAATGAACCGCTGGCAATGCTCAAACTGGCTTTGGCCAAGGGTGTGCCAGGAAGTGCCATTATCGTTGATTATCATGGCAATAATACGCGTTATAGCGCTTACGATACTGCCGCACTGCTAAAGGTCAGTCATTGGCATAATGTGATCGCGGTAAGTTCGGATTATCATCTGCCTCGGGTAGCACTGGCGTTTCGTCAGTTGGGGGTGCATGTCTGGACCGTTCCAGCGCGACAGGGTATTTGGCGGGAGGCTAATCCGTGGGCGGTTGTTCGGGAACTTGCCGGCTATCCGGTGTACTGGCTGGATCAGAATTATCACCGTCCGGAGCGTGTGCCATGACACTTGCGAAGCCGAATATCCGTGTAATTAAATCCTGCTCTACTTTATATTTATTTGATGGGACGAAATTAATTAAAACGTATTGCTGCATTACCGGCTCAAATTCCGGCGATAAGCAAAGGGAGGGAGATCGGAAAACGCCGGAGGGGCGTTTTCACATTGTATTTAAAAATCCGCACAGCAAGTTTCATCTTTCACTGGGACTGGATTATCCCAACATGGAAGATGCGAATCGAGGTTTGGCGCAAGGGCTGTTGTCGATCGAGAATTATAACCAATTGATACATGATCTGAAAAATGGCGATATGTCGGATGAAACCGTGCAGAACCGAGTGTGGAAAACACCGTTGGGCGGGGAAATATTTATTCATGGTTGCGCAGAAGGCCGCAGCAGTACTGCCGGCTGTGTTGCACTGAGTAATCCGGACATGACTGAACTGTACGCATTATGCCCGCTGGGAACGGATGTGGAAATTATCCCGTAGAAAATTGATTGTCGTTCAACGACGTACGAACGGGGTGAATTGCTATTCCTTATCAACTCGTTCTTTCGCATTATGCCAGTTCGGAGGAATATTGTTTACTTATTGACTTTCCTGCCGAATTACACCCGTATCGATTGCCTCCTCAGAAATTGTGCCGGGAATGGGTAGCCGGTTATGCTGCGGTGGATTAGACTTTAGCGTTATTCCGGGGAAGCAATGCCGAAGGGTTTCGGAGGTTGTGCAATCCTCGTGCGGATGGATTTGTTGCGGTTGATGATGTACGCTAATTCAATTTTATTGCTGGCGGCTGGATTGGTGTTAGGCGGTTTTCTAATTATCGTCAGCTCGGTTCGTCGTTCTGCACATACGGCGGCGTATATCAGTATTATTTCTCTGTTGGCGGCGCTGGCGGCGGCCATGGTCGCAATCATCCGCCGACTGGGGCATGCCGGAATACCGGGGCAATCTCAAACCCATATCCTGATGTTCAACTGGTTGCCTATACCAGGATTCGCGGGTACTGGCGCAACGCCGATGATCGCGTTTGGTATTTCCAGTGGTTCACTGAATTTGGCTTTTTTTATGCTGTTTCTGGTCATAGCGCTTTTGACACAGGTACACGCACTGGGAATGCTGAAATACAAATCGGTTTATGCGAACTATTTTGCCATGGGCAATTTGACCGCGTTTCTGCTGATTCTGGCGACACTATCGATTAATGTCATGCAGATGTATCTGGTGCTGGAACTGGCGATGTATGCGGCATGGTGCATGATCGAATGGAGTAATCGTCCGCCGGAACGTGTTATTGCGCGGCGTATCTTGCTTCCACACGCAATTGCGGACGCTTTGTTTCTCGTGGGGATAATCATTTTCGCCCTGCATGGATCGCCACTGGATCACCAGATTCTTTTTGGTCATGCATCGTTACGGACGCCGGAACATTTGCCGGCCATCGAACCCCCGATTGTGTCGCTGTGGCACTGGTTCCCCGGATTGACATGGCGGAGTCTTGGTGGCGTGTGCGTGGTGGCGGCAGCGCTGGCGAAATCGGGGCAGTTCCCGTTTCATACCTGGGTGCCGGAGACGATCACAGGCTTTTCAGGTGCCAACGCCATGCTCTGCGGAACCGTTGTAGCCGGCGGTGGCCTGCTGCTGTTGGCGCATTGCGCGGGGTTGCTGAATCTCAATGCCGCTCTGACGGTGGCGATGATGGGAGCGACAACACAATTTTGCGCCTCTTTAATTGCCTTGGTGCAGAAAGATATTAAACGCACCGTGGCGTGGCTTGTAATTGCCCAGACCGGATTGAATTTTTTATTCTTTGGTTCCGGCGATTATGCGGCGGGATTATTAGGCGCTGTGTTGACAGCACTGATTTATTGCGGGTTGTTTCTAACGGCGGGGACGGTATTGCGGGCCAGCGGCGGTCAACGTGATATGGCGCAGTTGGGAGGGGCGTGGAGACGCCTGCCGATTACCGCCATTGTCAGCGGCATGCTGGTATTGGGCGGGGCCGGGGTGGGGCTTTCCGGAATGACCGTGGTTATGCGGGAGGGGTTGCTGCATGTCCACGCGTATGGGTGGGCAATAGGAGAATTTGGCAAATGTTTATATTGGGTGCCTGTTGTAATGTGCTATGTAATGGCTTTGGCGATGGTGCGATGGTGGTGGCTGATTTTTGCCGGTAAAGCCCGAGGCGAACCGTTGGAAGAGGGAGAATTGGCCGTACAAACATTTCCTCTGCTGGTCTTGCTGGTGGGGGCGATCATAGCCGGCGAGCCATTTGTTGACCTCACCGGCTTATTTACGCATGTGATGGGATCGCCGAGGCAGAATACCCTGACCCGTATCCCGGCAGGTTTTGGCGGCATGATATTGCATCCGCTGGAATGGCTGGGGCCAGCGGCTTTGGCCATAGTGGCACTGGTGTATGCGGGGGGTCTGGAAAAGGCGGATATGCTGCGCCGTCGCGCCGGTCCCAATTTGGTGTATCGCTGGCTGGCGGCCGATATGTACTTTGCTGATTTATTTTTGGCGGTGCTGGGCCTTCCGGTGCGACTAATTGGCCGTATGATGGCGTTTCTGGATCGCTGGATCGTGGAATGGCTGATGGTAACACTGGCGGTATTGACCCGATTGGCAAGCATTCTTGTGGCGGCGGCGGAAACCGGACTGAATATTTCATTTTGGGAACGCCTCGACCGCCCAGCGTCTGTTGCCGCAAACCGGATCGGAGCGCTTAAACGCGATCACCCATTGTTATATATTGTCGGGGCACTGGCGCTTTTATTAGGCCTGGTGCTCCTTGCGGTATTGATCCGTAACTGAATGCTGATGCGTGTAATGACGGATAGCATGAATTGTAAAAAAGCATGAAAGGTTGACTTGAAACCATTTATATATAGTTCGATCCTGACCTGGCTGATGGTCTTGCCGTTAATCGGTGCCTTTGTGCTGGGCATTTTGCCCATCAGCCGCCCAAGACTGATTCGATATAGTGCCGTTGCGGTCAGCGCCGGCAATATGCTTATTGCCCTGGCCGCATCGCGTTTATTTAACTGGTCGCCTCAGTTTGGTGGTACGGCCCAGTTACAACAAAATGTCATGTGGTTTCAGGATTTAAATATTCACTATCATGTCGGCGTTGATGCACTGTCTCTGGTGACGATTCTGGTGCTTTGCGGCACAAGTTTGATGGGGATTCTGGCCAGTTATGGCGTCAATGCGCAGGTGAAGGCGTATTATGTAGTATTGCTGCTGCTGGAGGGGTGTGTCGTTGGGGCAGCGGCCAGTATGGACTTATTTCTGTTCTACCTGCTAAGCACGCTTTCACTGTTTCCGTGCTTTCTACTTATTGGCGTATGGGGCGGGGCGCGTCGGCGGCCGGCGGCGCTGAAACTGGCATTGTTCTGGATCGCCGGCTCGGCTGCGATGCTCGGCGCGTGTCTGTTAATCAGTGTCGCCACGCGCGGCGTTGCGGGACTGCCGCAGGGCACCTTGAGCTTTACTCGGATTGCCAACGATCCCCAGTTGCGGCAGGCGCTTAGTCCGGCCAAAGCCTGGACGACCACGGCGTTTTGGCTGCTGATGCTGGCGGTGGTTATTCGCCTGGGAGCGGCCGGGGTGCATTTCTGGCTGCCGGACGCGATGGCGGAATCCGCGGCACCGTCAGCGATAATGATTATTTGTTCGCAGTTTCTCCTTGCCGGTTATGCTCTGGATCGCATTGTTGTGTCAATATTTCCAATGCAACTGATGATCTGGCAAAACACCCTGGCTATTTTGGGGGCGGCCGGCGTGATCTATGGCGCGTTATGCGGTCTGGCGCAGAGCGATTTCAGGAGGGTCATTGCCTACTGGTTGATGGTGCAGGCGGGCTATGTTTTGCTGGGGGTTGCGGCCGCTAATATAACCGGCTTTAACGGTGCGTTTCTGCTAAGTCTTGGCGCATCGGTGACGACCGCGGGGTTGTTGTGGACCAGCCATGTTATTGAAATAAGAGCCAACCATCGGGATCTGCCGCGACTGGGAGGGCTGGCACAGTTGATACCGGACTTGTTTATATTCTCAATGATCGCGTTTATGTCGGCGCTGGCATTGCCTGGTTTGGCGGTTTTCGGCGGTGACTTGCTGGCCATTCTTGGAATGTTTCGTGCGGCATCGGCCAGTGCGTCCGAACATGTACTTAGCAATAACGGGTTATTGCCCGCCGCATTAATCATGTGTTGTGTCATGGTGCTTATGGCGGCGGTGCTGCTATGGACGATAGAACGGCTTTTTTTCGGGCCGGGGCGTCCGGAACATCAGCACTTTCATGCCCTGTCGGTGCGTGAACGGCTGGTGTTTATACCCATGGTCATTGCGTTGCTGGCTGGTGGCATTCTCCCGACCGTACTGGTATTGAATCCCGTTGCGCCGGTGCTGAAAGCTTTGGCGCACGTTGTGGGCGGCGCACCGCATTGATCGCCTGCGCATTGCCGCAATGTGACCACGATAAAAACAAGAGGCGTCCGGTATGAAAACCACTGAACCAATCGCACAGGAGGCCACAGGCTGACTTACCATGTTCTTGCCATATTGGCACCGCAAATCGTACTGCTTGTAACGGTCGTTCTGCTGGCTTTAACCGCAAAAATGCCAACGGGCGCGTCGCGATCGGCCTGCGTGATGATATGTTTTACCGGTATAGTGGTAGCAACGCTGGTGCAGTTGCGGCTCTACGCACTGGTCTTTGCCGCCGGGCGGGTAACAACTGTCCCATCCTGGATGGTGTTGGATCCCATGGCATGGGTTTTTAGCATCGCTATATTTCTCATTGCGACTGTGGCCATTTTGACTCGAAGGCTGCGGAGTTACAGCGGGCATGGAGATTTGCGATTTTGTCTGCTGATTACAATCAGCACCCTGGGGTGGAGCATCATGCCGGCATTGCACAGTTTGCCGATGATCGCCGGGTGTATGCTCCTAGGGTCACTGCCACTGGCGTTGCATTTAATGTTTGGATCCAACGATAATTGGTTTACATGCCTGGCGTTACTGACCGCACTGGCCGTAATGCTGCTGGCGCTGGTGCTTCTGACCGTGGGCGGTTTGGGAATTGGCCTTGTGAACGAATTTATTCTCCCTCCGCTTGGGTCGCCGGCATGGACCGGGATTCTGGTGGTATTGTTTATGATGCCGATTCTATTTTGGATTGGCAGCCTGCCTTTAGTCTGGTGGTTTGGGGAAGCTGCCGGCGACGCAACGGCACCCGTTGCGTTTTTTATGCTGCTGGCACCATGTATCGCATCTCTGGGTGCATATTTACGGATCATCCATTCATTAAGTCAACACAACCCGGCGGTAGCCAACGTGGTAACGCCCACGATGATCAGTGTCGGTATCCTGGCGGTTGCAGCGTATGGAATAAGAGCGCTATTTCAAATTGTTGTACCGGACATTTTAGGAAATATTGTTGGTATATTGGCGGCCTGCACATTTGTGACGATTGCCGCCGGCATATCGTTTACACATGCTACTGGCTCGGAGTTGGTGGCATGCGTGCTGTTATATGCTTTAACCGTCGGCATCGCCCTGGGATCGGCGGTCGGAATTTTGGGGCGACAATCCCTGGGATTAAACCAGCAATGGCCATCATTTGCCCGCATGAAAAAGCTCCACGCGATTATGTTGGTGCTGGCGCTATTGTCTCTCGGCGGCCTGCCTCCGACACTCGGAAGTATTGCCCGAATTGAATGCTTGCGAACCGTTGGCCCGGAATCTTTCCCCGGCTTGTTGGTCTTTATTGTTAATGGGCTGGGGATTTTATTGGGTAGCGGGGCGGCGATGCGGGTTGGAGCGTATGCATTGATGGATATCCCGAAGATGGCGATTTCTGCGGATCAAACATCTATTGGCAAGCGACGCCAACGTCGGCGAATCGCCACTGGCATTGTATTGCTGCTGCTGACCGCGTGTGCACTAAATGCTCTGGCATTGCTAGCGTATTATCCGATTCAGCAGATTGCCACAGCGTTTGCGCCGGCATGGGTTTCTCGTTAACAATATTTCCGGTTGGATAGTAAGCAACGGCTGTTGAAAACCCTTTATGGGCAGCGTTTTTTTGCACATGCGAGGATGATTCCCGTGCCGCGCATCAGGCATGGCATTTTGACGTCAAAACCGATTGCCCTTTCCATCTGCCCCCATATACTCTGGGCGGCAAGCGGGTTGTGCGATATTATTGAGAATCTAAGATCGACGTTGATTAATAGAATTGTGATTTGATACAGAAGGAAAACATCATGGCGAATATGGAACCGATGGCTGTCAATATGCCGCGAAACAGGCTGGTGGGGAAAAATGCGAAGATTGGAATTCGCCCCACGATTGATGGCCGACGCGATGGCGTGCGCGAATCCCTGGAGAAGCAAACCATGGATATGGCACGCAGTGTGGCACGGCTGTTGACCGCACAATTACGCCACGCGGATGGCACTAAAGTTCAATGCGTTCTGGCGGATAGCACCATTGGTGGCCTGGCGGAAGCGGCGCTTTGTGCCCAGAAATTTGCATCGGAAGGCGTCGGTGTTTCCATCACAGTCAGTCCGTGCTGGTGTTATGGTTCCGAAACCATGGATATGGATCCGTTGATTCCCAAAGCAATTTGGGGATTTAATGGTACCGAGCGACCTGGAGCGGTTTATCTGGCGGCGGTTGGAGCGGCCCATAGCCAGAAAGGACTGCCCGCGTTCAACATTTATGGCCATGACGTGCAGGACGCCGCAGACACCGCAATCCCGCCGGACGTGCAGCAGAAGTTACTGCAATTTGCCCGGGCTGGTCTGGCGGTTGCTGGAATGCGTGGCCGGTCGTATTGCTCAATTGGCGGCGTATCGATGGGCATAGCCGGATCAGCGGTCGATGCGGCGTTTTTTGAAGCCTACCTGGGCATGCGCGTGATGAATGTGGATATGACGGAACTGGCCCGACGGATCGACCGAAGAATTTATGATCCCAATGAATTTTCGCGGGCATTGAAATGGACAAAGGCCAATTGCCCCACCGGGTTGGATGCCAACACCGGGTCGCGCCGGCGCAACAAAGCCCAGACGGATAAGGAATGGGAACACTGCGTGAAGATGGCCATTATTGTGCGAGATCTGATGATCGGAAATCCACAATTAGCGAAGCTGGGATATGGGGAAGAAGCACTGGGACATAACGCCATCGCCGCAGGTTTTCAAGGCCAGCGTCAATGGACGGATCATTATCCCAACGGGGATTATCTGGAAACAGTTCTCAACTCGTCTTTTGATTGGAGCGGAATTCGTCAGCCGTATATTGTCGCTACGGAAAATGACGCACTGAATGGCGCGACCATGCTTTTTGGCCACCTGCTGACCGGAACGGCTCAGATATTTGCCGATGTCCGCACGTATTGGAGTCCGCAATCCGTATTCCAGGCCACAGGCCACGAACTTCAGGGTGATGCGGCGGGGGGCGTGCTGCATTTCATTAACAGCGGCTCGGCGGCATTAGATGGCACGGGGTGTCAGATGCAGGATGGACAACCCGCAATGAAGCCCTGGTGGAAGATTAAACCGCAGGAGGCTGCGGCATGCCTGGGGGCAACCCAGTGGTGTCCGGCGATATATGAATATTTCCGCGGCGGCGGTTTTTCCGTGCGGTACCGAACCCGCGGCGGCATGCCAGTGACGGCAGCGCGATTGAATCTTATTAAGGGACTGGGGCCTGCGTTACAAATAGCGGAAGGCACAACGGTGGAGTTGCCCTCATCTGTGCATGACATTCTCGATAAACGTACCAACCCGACTTGGCCGACAACCTGGTTTGCGCCGCGCTGCACGGGGCAGGGGGCATTTTTAGATGCGTACAGCGTGATGAACAATTGGGGGGCCAACCATTGTGCGTTCAGTTATGGCCATATTGGCCACGAGCTTATTACATTGGCGTCCATGTTGCGAATACCGGTGTATATGCACAATGTTCCCGATCAACGTATTTTCCGTCCCAGCGTATGGACAGCGTTTGGTGCCGGCGAGCCACAGGCCGGGGACTTTGCGGCGTGCCGCAACTTCGGCCCGTTATATGGAAAATATTAATTTAATCAGCGCTGAGCACTACGGTATTGGCAGTATCAGTGGTAATGCGCGGTATTTAGCAGTAAGCGGTATCGAGTATTTTTGTGCCCTGCTATTTTTATCCGCCTTTATCTGCTGTCCGCAGAGTCGGCCCGTTGTAAGCCCGGTTGGCGACGGGTGCGGATCAATCTCGGCCCGATTTTCACACAGTGGCTTGGCCCCCGCGTACCTCCAGCCGCAATAGAACAGTTGGTTTATGATCCCGGAGAACCAGCGGCAGAGCGGCGATTTTGTTTGCGGCGTCCGATGGTTCCCGATAAAAACGGGCACACGCTATTTGGTTAAAGCGCACAGCTCGGCCACCTGGGTTTGACTTCAAGCCGCCATTAACCTAAATTCATAGCTGAAAATTCGCCCCCATCGTCTAGAGGCCTAGGACAGCAGATTCTCAGTCTGCATACACCGGTTCGAATCCGGTTGGGGGTATTGGGCGGCATGAGCAGGTCCGTGCCCGTCCGTGCCTGGGCGTGCAAATACCCAATGTTTTCAATGCTTTTATTCGTATCGTTCACTTCACTGCGCGTTGATGCCTGCACCTGCTGCTGCGCGTTTTGCTGCACTTCGTGCTGCGGATTTTGCTGCGGGTTGTGGCTGCCCTGAATTGCTTTGGTGAAATGGGCGTCGGTAACCTGCAAATAGTGCTCTGCCGCTATCGCCTTGCTGTTGCCGATCCATGCGCACACGACATGCAGAGGAAAGCTCTCGGCCAACTCTGTCTGGCGGCTGGCGCGCATGTTGTGAAACGGTTTGGGCCACATTTGCAGGCCGGCGCGGTGAACTATGCGGGTCATGTGGGTTCGCAGATTGCAGGTGCTGCCACCTTGGTATCGCGTAATCACACGGGTTTCACCCTCCTCGGCTTGCTCGAATACATCCAAAAGAGGCTGGCGCAATTCGGGGAACATGGGAATGAAACGGCATTCCTTGCCTAGAATATGGGCTGTTTTAGGCGAGGGTACGCGAAGGCGGAAATGCTCGAAATCCACATCCCCCCAAGTTAATGCCAAGGCTTCGGAAGGCACGCGAATGCCTCCATAACGCGACAACGCGATCAATAGCCGCCATTGGGCGTCCGGTGCGGCATCCATCAGCTTGTCGGCCGTTTCCCGCGTAATAAAGCGTTGGCGTGCCTTGTCGGCCCGTACGGTAACAGACAAATCGGCAAATGGATTTGAACCATGATACAGATTGCGCTTAATTCCCCAACGGAACAATTCACGGCAGCGGCCAAGGTGTCGGCGATATGTCGCTTCGGCCAAGCCTTGCTCAATCATGAAGCTCCGAAATGCCGTGGCGTCGGCAGCCTTAATCGCAGCAACATCCCGCTGTTTGTCAAAGTACTTGACCAACCATCGCTTTAATTGCTCAAAATTCAGCCGGGTATGTGG
This sequence comes from Planctomycetota bacterium, assembly GCA_021847065.1. Classification (GTDB taxonomy): domain Bacteria; phylum Planctomycetota; class Phycisphaerae; order WQYP01; family WQYP01; genus JAMDCX01. The sequence goes on from JAJZVR010000031.1 coordinate 18,912, forward strand.
CTTCACCTCTTGCTTGGCGGCGATAAAGTTATCGATAAACGCGCCAAGGGTGAGAATAGCAGCAGCCGCGCGCGGTTCCACCAACCCTACGGCAGCCAGACGTCCATGCAAAGTGTCATCGACTCCGGCGATCCAAGCCAGCATTTCAGGGTCAGGCGTTCCGTTCACGGATTTGGCCGCGATTATCTTGTCAATTCGCAGTAATGCCGATTCCGCCGCGCGTTTGTCCAAATGTCCAAGCCGAATGCTGCGTCGCTGGCCGTTGGTACCGATAGCAAAATCGATCCGCCACGTTCCGCCACTTTTGAAAAGACTTGCCATGATGATTACTCCATTTCTACCACAAGTACCAAGGATACCAATATTTTTGTTTAATAACCAGATTACGTCTTGGCGACAAGAGATATCAATTTCGGTGGATGGCCAACTCCCGAAGTTCCTCAATGAACGCCTCCAGGTCCGCTTCGGCAATCCGTGTGCTCCGCAATCCGATGTGTACCGCTTGCAGTTGCCCTTGGGAGATCAGTTGCCACGTTTTACGAGTACTGATGCCCAACCGTTCGGCCACGATGGGAATCGTCAACAATCGGGACTGGGGTTTCACATTACCAACCGTCTTAATCATTTGAATCTCCATTCTACACAACCTAACATTATACGAACATAGTATGCGCATGTCACGGATAAAGTCAATGGTATTAGTAAAGACAAACGGTGTTTTATCGGATTGTCACCTAATATGGCGCTCCTACACCGCTTGCCCGCCGCCCGATAGCCATGTAGACTTTGGCTCTTATGGCCAAACGAAACAAACCAGTAAAGACCGCCAAGAACGTCGGCAAACCGCTGACCGTCCAGAGAACCTATCGGTTCAATACCGAACTCTTTGAATCCTTTGAGGAAGATTGTGCCCGGCATCTGGCCAATCCCAAGCTGGTGCTGGAGGCTTTGATTCTCTATTGGCTGGAAGGTGACGCCAAGACCCGCAGTGCCATGGCCATGCGGCACCGCCAACGGTTTGGATTGTCATCCTCGGACGAGTAATTCCCGCACCGACATCAGCCCCCAACATTTCCGAGACGCCGCGCCGCGGCGACGTTCCACCGGCAGCATCAATCGTGTAAAGACCGTGCTCCGCCCTCGGCCTGCGCCGGGCAACCGTCGCGCCCTCGCTACGTTCTACTCCGCTCCGTCACGCCAGCTTGCTCCGGCTCCAGCCGGTGCAAAGCACTGGCCGAAAGACACTATCAGACCGCCCGCCTTGGCTTCCCGCCACCTGACGTGGAAGGCCAAGGTGGGCTATGTTGTGGACACAACCGAATGGACGAGTGGGAGGGTTTTGAAAGCTCCCGCCACCGGCATTGGTGAGATGCCAACAACCGACCGGCGCGACGTTTCGAGGCGGTTCCGAATCACCGGTGGAGCTTCCCCGGCAGCCCTGTCGCCCATGATCCATGGCGGAGTAACTGCCAGGTTGCCGAGGGGCGTTTCACCCTGGTTGACTTGGTTCGGTGGCTGGTTTTGCCGCGCCGCGTAACACCGCTAAGTTGGCGTTCCGTACAGTTATCCGCCGTCCCGTGTCGGCAGGTGGCCAGACCGCCAATGAGTTTCTTTGCTCTCTCTCCCGCGCAGGCTTTTCGCGCTGCTTGTCGCGCCAGCCACCGGCTCCCGGTGCTGCCGACTGGCCGTGTCAGCGGTCTGTCCGGCAGGCCCATTCTTTCCCGGATCAGGCTGCCGTAACAACCGCCAAAGTCTCCCGGAACGCTCGCACCCAGGGCGCCCCGTGAAACCCCAATAGTCTTTCCCGCCCGGTTCCCGATACCGTCATCTTTCGTGTCGAATCGGGCCGGAGGAGATGGCCCGCCGCCAACCCAATCGACTCTGCCATTGCCCCCACCGCCGGACGGCAAACGTACCAGTGCGCGGCCCGGCCAACCGCTTCCGCCGAAGGTTCACCGCACTGCCAACGCGCTCTGTTTTTCGCGCTACATCGGTGTGCGCAGAGGAACTGCCAAAATGACAAATGGGCTCCCGATGGGCGCATCCGATCCAGCGCAGATTACCGTTTCCGGCAACACACATAAGCACGGCCATGACGGGTTTATACCTTGGCCGGAGCTTCGCATCAACGCCAGAAGTTCCCATCCCAGAGCGCCGTACCCGCCGCCAACTTTCGCGTTGCCATGCTCGCCTACTCGCTCGATCGGCAAGGTCTCCCAACCATCCCGAAGCGTTGATTTCAGCAATTGAAAAGTGGAAGGCAAGTTAAAGGAATTGGAACCCAAAATTTTGTATCTACTTATTTTGTCAACACTTAGGTGGCATCCCACCCCTTTTTCCGGGTTCCATTTGGGTGCTATTGGCTGCCGGAAGCGTAACGCAACGTATTGCAGTGTAGGTGTGTGCCTGCCAAAGCACGGATAATCTCCGCAGCAACTCGTTGAGCTTTTCCGCTCAATTTGATCGTGCTGCCCAGTATTCGGATCAGGAACCTGCTGGCACCCTCGCGAGAAGCGAGTGAGAACCGACCAATGCCCGGTGCAATGTCCTGCATGTTACAGGCCGCATTGGCCCGATCCCTTGTCGATTCGCCCGAACAGGCCCTTGTGTTCTGGCACTGCGGA
>JAJZVR010000305.1 GCA_021847065.1 Planctomycetota bacterium
AAACCTTATTTTCTGGCGGCCCCTATGGTGCCGAAATCTTACATTTTAATCCGGCCTGAAAGGGCGTCGGCCAAAATAGCCTTATTGGCCTGTTCAATTTGTGCCCCCGCCGGCAACCCGCGGGCCAGCCGGGTGATGATGACACCGCTGTTTTCCAATCGACTCTGCAAATACAGGGCCGTACCGTCGCCGTCCATGGTCGGATTTGTAGCAATAATGACTTCCCGAACCAGGGGAGTTCCGGAGGCATCGCGCTGATTAATGCGCTGCACAAGCGCCTCGATGGTGAGGTTTTCCGGATTGATCCCGTCCAATGGCGCCAGGTGTCCCAACAGGACATGGTAGACACCCTTATAAGTGCCGGTAGATTCAATTTGAAACAGATCCTTGGGCTGCTCAACTACGCACACAATACCCGTATCGCGACTGGGATTGCGGCAAATTTCGCAGGGATCGGATTCAGTAAGATGATAGCAGACACTGCAGTGGCGAACCTGCTGTTTAACAGCGCGAATGGCATCAGCCAATGCCAGGGCATCTTCCGAGGTACCTTTCAAAATATGAAATACCATCCGCTCCGCCGAGCGACTTCCGACCCCGGGTAACTGGCCTAAAAGGTCCATTAACCGGCGGACGCTGGCGCTGTAAGCCATCGAATGATCGGTCATGACGGAATTCCCATCATCTTTTGAAGCCCCGAAATATCCATATCTCCGGCGACGCCCTGCATTTCCCGCTGCACGATGTTACGAACATTCACCAACGCCTCGTTGACCGCGGAGCGCGTTAAATCGGCAAGGACGGCGGCGTCAAGACGTGCGGCGTCGGGGGAAAAATACACCTGGATAATCTCCATGTGGCCGTTGGCGGTAACGGAAATCATGCCGCCTGCGGCGGTACCCTCGGCCCGAATGGTACCGAGCTTCTGCTGTACTTCCGCCATTTTCGCCTGCATTTCCTTGGCCCGGGCCATTAGCGGCCCAAGCTGACTTAGCGATTTTAACGAATCAAACATGCATCCTCAATTCTACAAATCTACAATTCTTTTATGCCGGTTCGGCCGGCACTTCAGCACTGATCTCAATGGCTTCCACGTTGACGAGTTTCGCCCCCATTTTTTCCATTAATTGCCGAACAGCGGGCATTTGCTCAGCACGTTTCATCAATTCCGGAGAAATACGCGGAACGGGCGTTGCCACCGGACGAGTTGGCGTGGCGGAGGCCGCGGCGGCAGCGGCCAAGACGGGGCGAGCGGCAGCGATAATTTCCAAACGGCAAGCTTTCCCGATCGCTGCGGTAAAAGCCACTTCGAGCATACGGGTATAGCGCTCGCTGCTTACCATGGTGTGCGTATGCCCCGGAACCTCAAGTCGTATGGCACCGGAATTGGTATCCGCAGAAAGAATATGGGCCTGTCCATTTAGTAAATTAACCAGAGATGCCCCCTGATTGTCCAGCAGATAGGTTTCCACCGCCTGCCAGATTGGATCAGATGATTGTTTAACTTCCGTTGTGGCGGCCATTTGCGGCGCGGCCGGAGCAACGGCATGTTGGGGCACAACTGGCTTTACGACGATTGAAGGTTCATGACTTTGAGCAGGGGGCGGGGCTGTAGCAATCGTGCGGGCAGCGATTGCAGCCGGGTTCAGTGCATCATTTTTTTTTTGCGCGTCGGAGGCCGAAGGGGGCAATTGGCCGGATTCCAGCACCTGCCTTATGGAACTGAACTGCGCCGCCATCGCCAATCGAACCATAAGCGCATCAAATAAGGGGCGTTGCATGGTTGAGCCGCGCAGTGATCGTAAGGTCTGGTCGCACAACGCAATGTGATGCACCAGCACGGCCGGTTCAAATGCCGGGGCAAGCTTTTCCAATGCACTGCGCCATTCACCGGGGATATCCAATATATCGGTTTGCGTTCCGCATACGCGCAGTACCATTAAATTGCGAAGCAGATCGGTTAATTCACTTAATACCTGTTCCGCGGACATGCCTTCCAAAAGCAACTGATCAGAAAGCTTTAATACCGCCGCCGCATCGCCCGCGGCCATGGCAACCGCCAGGTCGGTCATGTTGGCCAGAGATGGCTTGCCGAGCAATTCATCAAGAAGTTTTTCGGTAATCCGCCCCGCCCCAAGCGATAACACACGATCCAACAATGACAGAGCGTCACGCATGGATCCGGCGGCTAAAATGGCGATGCGATGCAAGGCGGCCGTTTCCGCTTCCGTGCTTTCCTGCTTGCAGATATCCGCGAGATGGTCGGTGATGCGGGCTGCCGGAATATTTTTAAAATCGTAGCGTTGGCACCGGCTTAAAATAGTAGCGGGAACTTTATGCACATCGGTGGTGGCAAAAATAAATTTGACATGCGGCGGCGGCTCTTCAAGCGTTTTCAGCAGCGCGTTAAACGCGGCAATCGAGAGCATGTGAACTTCGTCAATGATATAAATTTTAAATTGACTATGGCTGGGAGTAATGCCGGCGCTTTGCCGCAAGTCACGAATTTGCTCCACGCCGTTGTTGCTGGCACCGTCGATCTCAATGACATCAATGTCCTCACCTGCCGCAATGGCTTTGCACGTGGGGCATTCGCCGCACGGTTGGCCTCCGACGGCGTTTGGGCAATTGATAGCCTTGGCTAAAATGCGGGCCGAGGACGTTTTCCCCACACCACGCGTACCGGTAAAGAGAAACGCATGGGCCAATCGCCCGGAAGATACAGCATTTTTCAGGGTAGTAGCTATCGCCTCCTGACCAATGAGTTGGTCGAAGTTCTGCGAGCGGTATCGCCGGGCCAAAACTGTGTAACCTGCAGCCATGCACACACTATAGCAACGGCTCAAATTTCCGGCCAGCGACTACCTCATGCCATAAACACTTTCAGAGCCACGGCATAATCCACCGTGGGGCGATATTTAGACAATTCCACACGCAATGCTGCGGCAGACTGTTTCCACTTGAGCTTTTCATCCGTTCCCAAGAGTTGCACATTGTGAATTTTGCCCGGCTTGCTGGTGGCCGCAGTGCCGAGTGAATGAATAACAAACGCATCGCTCGGCCAGCCCAGTACCAATGCGTATACTACGGTATTGGCCTTGTTACGGGTAAAGCGTACGACTTTTACCCCCCATACTGCGGATGCTGTTACCTTGGAATGAGCCAGCCTTGATGGCATTTGGGCCTTCACCATAAACTTTCCACGGACGTGTGGCATAAATGGCTTCGCCATTACCGGAAAAAAAGAAAGAACAATAAAAAAGAGATCCAAGCTTTGTACCGTTATTTCAAGGCAAAAAATACCTTATGAAACAACGCCGATTCACATCGAATCGGGGAACGCGGTGAATCTCACCGTGCGGATATAATGCAAATACAATGCCGCAACGCCCTGGACTCGGCTCATTGTGCTGCAAAACAAACGGATTTCTTAATAAAATCCACATATTTCCGCTTCATTTGGCTAGGAGCCTGTCCAAGTAATCGCCGAGTTGCGATCCCGGCGCGGGGCCTGTCGATTTAATCGGCACGGCATTTGCTATGCCTCGGGATATCCCCAGCGTCCCGGCATCGGCATCGGCGCGGCACCACGGTTACATTTCCGCCGCCCGGCGTAATTCATGGTTGCGGAATTATTGAATTTAGTAGTGTAGTCATTTGCATTACTATTATTATTATGGTATACTTCTCCCTGTCGTTTGCTGGAGACGTTACACCATGAATCGCTGGAACCAAGCCCCCCTTATTCGTGAACAGGTCGTCCTATTCTCGCCCACCTTGGTTGTCCGCTGGCGGCCCAATGCCTGCGGAAGAATCAGAGAGAACGCCGGATTTACCGTGATGAATATGATGCCGTACGAGAATCCCGGCGCGCCGGGACCGCCCGACTTCAGACTCCGGCAGGACAAGAGGCCTATCGGCGTCGCATGGCGGTGGCGGAATCGCCCTTCGGTATTATTAAGAATGTGATGAAACTCCGCCAGTTCCTGCTCCGTGGAATCGACAAGGTGCGCACCGAGTGGCGATGGGCGGTGACGGCATTCA
>JAJZVR010000306.1 GCA_021847065.1 Planctomycetota bacterium
GACCCCGACCTTACCTTCCGGCCTTCAGCCAGCGGGCCGCCGGGTTGCGGCACCACGTTCAAACGCGTCTGATACCGCATGGTACACATATTCATTGGGTGTATAGAGTTGCCAAAATCGTTTCGGGTCCAGGCCCAGGGCATCGCTGATGGCGGCGGCAACAGCCGGACTACGGGACATGCCCTGTTCGCAGTGAACCACGATGGCATCGACATCGGCCTTGTGCCGATGGACGAACTCACAGATCTCATCAGCCTGCGAGGGACTGATATTTTTGATTTCCGGCGGCAGTTGCAGGAGCGTTGAAGGCTCGCTGTCATTAAATGCAAGGTACAGTGCGTCCCGCAGTCCAGGTTGTTTTTTGATCTTGGCCTGTGGCTTACCGGGATCGCGGATTGAGATCACAACATACGCGGACGTGATCCGTACGCCGGTCTCAATTTCGTCGCGACTGAAAACAAGGATTTCCATCATGTTCCCTTCTTAAAACTTCTTTTTTTCAGGATATCCGCCGGAACAGCCAAGAGGCTGTCAGCAGGCTGACGGTGGCGATGATGGCCATGGGGATAAGTTCCGGCAGAAGCTGGTGAACGTTGGCTCCTTGCAGAAATGCTTCCCGAACGGCCTGCACGTCATAGCGCAATGGATCGATCAAGGTAATATCCTGTACCGGCCGGGGCATGTTGGATACCGGCGTGGCCAGACCGGACAACAGCCCACATGGCATCACCAGCACAAATGTGCCCAACAGCGCCTGCTGCATGGTGGAGGATATGGAAGACACCAACAGTCCCAGACCTGCCGCGGCGATAATAAATATTAAGAAAGTAAGAATGATCGCTGCTGCGGTGCCATAATATGGCACCGCAAACCAATACCGCACAATAAAGAAAATCACCGCCGACTGCGCCAGTCCCACCAGGATCGGGGGGATGGCTTTGCCCGCCATAATTTCCAGCGGTGTAAAGGGCGTGACCAGTAATTGATCAAAGGTACCCTGTTCACGTTCCCGCGCCACGGACATGGCAGTAAGAATGACCACCGCCACCATCGTAATGAGTCCGATCATCGCCGGGACGATCTGCCAGCGGGAAAGCAAATCTGGATTAAACCATGAACGGATAAGCAAAACGGCTGGTGGCGGCGCACCGCCTGAATGTGTGGCCAGCACATTCGCATTGAATTCATTGAGTATTTCCGTGAGATACCCAATGGCCAAAGCAGCCGTGTTGGAATTGCGGCCATCGGCGATTACCTGGATTTGCGCGGTTTGGGCGGTCGAAATATCCCGCTGGAAATGCTGCGGAATCTGAATAATCAGCAGTGTCTGGCGGGAATCCAGCATGGGCTTGGCCTGCTGAATATTTCCGGCGGTGGCCACGCAGGTAAAAATGCCCGATCCATTCATCCGACCGATCAAGCGAGCCGATTCACTGGAGTGGCTCTGATCCACCAGTACATAAGGCACGTTGTTAAGATCAAACGTGCCGGCATAACCGAAAATAATCATCTGCAATATCGGCGGGACCAGGACCACAAATCTGCTGCGCGGGTCTTTGAATATGGCGATAAGTTCCTTGCGGATCAAAGCCAGAATGCGAAGCAATATGTTCATATCATACCAGCCGTTTCACCGTCAGTCGCCGGGTTAACCCGAGAAAAATCACAGCCATCAGCGCCAGCACCGCGGTATTGGGTATGATCACGCTCCATATATCTCCGGCTAAAAACAACGTTTGCAGCAGCGCGACAAAATAACGCGCCGGCAGCAGATACGTGATGGCCTGAATGGCGGGCGGCATGCTGCGAATATCAAAAATAAATCCCGAGAGCATCAAAGCCGGCAAAAACGTCAGCAGAAGTGCCCCCTGACTGGCAACAAACTGATTTTTAGTGCGGGTGGAAATAAGCAGCCCCATACCCAGCGCCACGAGAAGATACAGAGCTGAAACCAGAATCAATACCGGTAACGATCCGCGAATGGGCACCTGAAATAATATGCGGGCGGCAGATACTGTAACGGCAAAACCGGCCATGCCCAGACAGAAATAGGGGATGATTTTGCTGATGACAATTTCACCCGGCTGCACGGGTGTGGCAAACAGTGACTCAAACGTGCCGCGCTCCCATTCCCGCGCCACCACCAGTGCGGTCATCAAGGCCCCGATAATGGTCATGATCAACACGATCAATCCCGGTACCAGAAAAAACCGGCTGTCCAGGCTGCGGTTAAACCATATCTGCGACTGGATGGCCACCGGTTGGTCGTAGGATATGCCATGGGTAAGTTCACGCTGTGCCAGCCAGATGGCCACAACTCCGTTGGCGTAATTCTCAATAAGCCGGGCACGGTTGGCATCGATGCTGTTGGTTGTTAACTGGATGTTGGCATGACCAGAGTGCAGGTTGCGGGAAAATGTGTGGCGCAGTCGCACAATGCCATCGACCGTTCCCGCCGTCATTAATGCGTTGGCCTGAACCATGGAATTTACCGCCTGTGGCTGAAAATATCGTGAGCCGGCAAAGGCCCCGAACAATGATTGAGCGGACTGTGAATGGTCCTCCATCACGACCGCAACCGGAACATGATGAGCGTCGAGAGATAAGCCATAGCCGAAGAGCAGAATCAGCAGCAGCGGCAGTACCATGCCAATGGCAATACTGCTGGGGTCGCGCATCATCTGCCGGAATTCTTTGCCGCTCATGGCGATAATCCGCCGCAGTTTTCCCAATTTGGTTTTCCGGCTCATGCGGCACTCGCTTTGTGACCGGCCTTCTGTTCATCCATCACCACACGTATAAACGCATCCTCGATCGTCGGTTCATTTTTGTCCGGTGCCGTGCCGAGTTTCCGGATTTCGCCCGGCGTTCCACCCGCCAGCACCCGGCCATTCATCATGATGACCATGTGATCGCAATATTCTGCTTCCTCCATGAAGTGGGTTGTAACTACAACGGTAACACCCTGATCCGCCATGGCGGTAATTCGCTGCCAAAATTCCCGCCGTGCCAGCGGATCCACACCGGAAGTCGGTTCATCGAGAAAAAGAATCGCCGGCTCATGCAAAAGCGCACAAGCGATGGCCAGACGTCGCTTAAACCCATCCGGAATGCGGCCAGTCACATTTGCAAGAAGATTGTCCAGATCAAATTCTTTAATGGCCCACGCCAGACGTTGCTTTCGGCGGCTGCCACGTAAACCATAGGCACTGGCAAAAAAGGAGAGATTTTCCTGCACGCTTAATTGGCTGTATAGCGAAAATTTCTGCGCTACATATCCTACCGCTTGCCGGGCCGAGGCCCGGGCATGGCGTAAATCATGTCCCGCCACACGCAGTGTTCCGGAAGTCAGGGGCAACAATCCACACAACATGCGAAATGTTGTGCTTTTTCCCGCACCATTGGGTCCCAATAATCCAAAAATTTCTCCCCTTCGTATGTCAAAATTGACATGATCTACCGCTACAAATTCTCCAAATCGCCGGACCAGATCATGCACCTGAACGACGGATTCACCGGATTGGGCCCTCGCTGTGACCGGTGGCACGACTTGGGGTGGGACGCCTGGGGTATCAGCCTTATCCACGGTCTGCCGCAGCAGCACCATAAAGCCATCGGCTAATTTTGGTTTAATCTCGGTGGCATTGGCGGCATGTGGTATTTGGGCAAGCCCCGTCACATCCGTCTTGAGCACCAGCCGAACATCGCCACCCTCCGGCACGGCGTCGGCAACCACGGACGAACTTAGCAGGGTCGCCACGAGTTGCCGAGGTTTTATTTCCGGCGGAGTAGTCAAACGAAATGTGCGGCCCTTGGCATGATCCGCCACATCCTGCGGGGAACCTTCGGTCAGTGTCGTGCCCCGATACATTACCATGGCCAGATTACAGAATTCGGCCTCCTCGAGATAGGGTGTGCTGATCAGCAGCGTAAGTGATCTGGTTTTCACCAGGTTCAACAGAATAGCCCACAATTCTTGCCGGGATA
>JAJZVR010000307.1 GCA_021847065.1 Planctomycetota bacterium
GGCCCCCAGAGAAAATATTTGATGCCGGCGTCGGCCAGCACCGGCACCGCCCCCCAGGTAACGCCGGGCACATCGCACAGCATGGCCGAATTGATTTTCAATCCGTAACGCACCCGCAATTGGTGGGCATAGTCCATCCATGAAATCAGTTCCTGGGGCCGGCACAGGCCGGTTAACTCATTGCAATACGTGCCGTCAAGGCCCATTGTGCCCGCGCGTACCGCATTGATAAAATTGGCGGTTAGCGTGGGCGAGGCCTTCTCGAAACCTTTGAGATAGCCATCCATCTCAATCATGCTTTCAATGTTCCATTTGAATTGCGCATCCGGCGATAAGTGCGCGGTCTGCTTGATCAAATTGATCGCGTCATTGATGTAGACATGGTGCAGGTGGATTGCCACGGGTTGATAAAACAAATAACCGACATCAACGTGTGAATGCGGCAATACGTAAATTGTCCGATGCGGCACCGGCCGACGTACCGGGGCCACGGAGGAGACGGTTTTGCCATCGGCGATCAATTTAATGGTTGGCGATTCAACTCGGAGCGCCGGAGGAGCCGTTACACGTATGGTGTGTATTCCGGCGGCACCATGAATGGCCATAGGCTTTCCGTCGCCGATCCGCACTTGCAGCGATTGGGGAACTTTTCCGCAAAACAGTCGCAGCCGCAGGGCCTGAACCGCCTGGCCGGAAACGGATCGCGCCAACGCCACATTATCCCAGTGCGCGCTGAGCATGGCCGCTCCCGTTGGTGCCTGCAGCGCGGTGCCGGAAGGCGCAAACATGCGGATCGCACCAAAGATGATCCAGCTTCCGCGAAGCGTGCGAATGGTGACGAGATTATTTCCCGATTCAAGCCAGTCAACCGGATATTTGATTCGCCAAACATAAGGTTTGGCGGCGGCCAAATTGCCATTAAGCGATGCATTACCGCCCCCCCCGCGGCATCTGCTTTTCAACATGGTGACCATTCATGCTGACCGATACCAATGGCGGATTCTGCGATGCGGTATCCACCAGGTAGAGTACCAAAGAGGCCGTACCTTGCGGCGCTACCTTGGCAAGTTGAAATGCCATGGTGTCGACGTGGCTTACGCCGTCCGACCAAGTCCCGTAGGCTCCATGGTAGCCAGCCCATACATCAGCGGGACCGGGCAGCACATAAGGCCATGCGGATTGTTTGGAAATACCGACGATATAAAGCGGATCGTGATTGCCATAATGCGGATGAATGGTGGCCAAATTGGTCGGGGCATTATTCGGCCCGGTAATATAACCCGGACTCTGTGCGTACTGTTGCCAGAGATTGGGGGCCAGCGCAAAACCCGCATCACCATGTCCGGGCGTTCCGATGTGCCACAACAGGTGATCATTTACAGCCGCATGACATGGCGATATCCAACGAGCAATGGCAAGTACCGCAACACACATCATACTTTTGACAAATGAATATTTCATTTCTGTAAATCCTAAAGCCAGATTTATTTTTACTCGACCGCCTGCCTCGGCATAACCGACCGCGATACCGCCATGGTTATGGCGTAACATCAGGCCTCACGATAGACCTTTCCCAATTCAACGCCCGCTGGTTTAAGATTGCCCTCAAAATCAATCACGGCGGTGTTGGCGGTGCAGGGAAAGGCATCATGGCCCATCCATACAATGAAGCCGCCGCACGCCGGGAATCGGCTCAGTGCCGCCCTGGCCGCCAGCCCCAATGCCGCCGCCTGCCGAGCCTGACTCCAAGCCACGAATTCCTCCAGATTTGCTGGAGCATGGCCCTTCTCCTGTATGAACTTGGACCAGTCGATCCACCATGGATTGCGGTTCCAAAGCGGGTTCGCGGAAGTACACGGAAACGCTTTTAAATTCCCCTTATATTTGCGAATGATCTCGGCGGAACTCGCCCCCGGCGCTCCGAGTTCTGAATAGAACATCGAATCACCCTTGTCCCAGAGTTCCTTCCATTGACCATCCACCGGCCCATCAAAATTCCATGGACCGTGGGTATCCCAGAATACTCCGTTGCCACACTCGTCCAAATTATTCCACAACCGCGGGCCAAAGGGGCTGGTCTGCAGAAATCGCCGTCCATGATCCAGTTTTTCAATAACCTCATAAAATCGCTTCAGGATCGGGTGGCGAACGGTCAGTGGTTCGCGGTGCTTGCCGGGGTTGACCCCGTTAAGATTGTTGGCCAATTCATTGCCGCCACACCATAACAGCAGCGCGGGATGATTTTGTCGTCGCTTAATATATGATTCGGCAATCTGGCCCATCGCCTCCACCGAAGCCGGATCGTCCGGAGGAAAGCAATCAACACTTGAACTGGAAAGCGGAAATTCCTGCCACAGCAAAATGCCCAGCCGGTCACACTGATGGTAAAAATATTCGGTTTCAAGAAAGCCTCCCCCCCACACCCGCAGTATCTTCACTCCCATGTCATGATAAGCATTTAACCGCTTATCGTAATCTTCCTTTGTCAGGTCGGCAAAATTGGGGCGAATGGGCGTCCAATCAATTCCGCAGAGAAATATCTCCTTGCCATTGACCGCACAAAGATACCGATCCGCTTCCGGCACCACATCCAGATAGGCATTGGAGGTATTTTTAGCCCCTCTGGTTTTTCGCCATTGAATATTACGGAACCCCACCGTACGTACCTGACGATCTATGGAGCGCCCTTTGTCATCCAGCAGATCACAGGTCAGGGTATAAAGTTTTTGTTCTCCATGCCCGTTGGGCCACCACAAGGCAACCGGTAAATCTGTCCATTGTGCCCCATGTTTGAGCAACAGTCGTGGGTCCACTGCCTCCTGATGTACCACTCCGGTGTCATCCGCCAATATCAACTGAATTTTGCTTCCACCCAAGGCCGCACCAAACATTTTCAACACCCCCCGCCCGGATGCCATGTCCACATCGGCCACGGCACGGAATTCCCGTATTTCCCCCGCTTCCACAACTTCCAGCGTGATGGCATCCCATACCCCTACCTGCACGACGCGGCTGACCCAGTCCCAGCCATAATTAAACCGTGGCTTCCATTTTTTCATGTGCGAGGTGTACCCCAACTGCCCCAGCCAGCGCGGTGGTGGCTGAAAGAGAATTTCCAACACATTACCGCTGGCTTTAAGATGTGGCCCTAAATCAAAATCCCAGGGATGAAACGATCCTTCAAAACCCGCCACCAAGGTGCCGTTTAGAAAAACACCTCCCCAGTAATCCAATCCTTCACAATGCAGGCGGAACTGTTTGCCGGAATGCAGCCACTGATCGGGAATCATCGTCTGATACACCCAGTCCTCATTTTCCACCCACTGGCAATCCCGAGCATTAAGTCCGATATTCCAGTCTTGAATAAGTCCGGCATTCAAGAGCGCCAACTGCACCGAACCGGGAACGGACGCCGGAATCGGCCCGACTTTTTGATCCGTGATCTGATGAATATTAGAAATGGAGGTCGCCCCTCCGCCCCTTCTTTCCATGTAGGGCATATACCCCGAAAGCTGCCATTTCAATGCTGATAAATCATATCTTTGCTTGGCCCCGGCGGATGCGACGACACTTTGCACAGGCTCCTCCGCCGACTCGGCCACACCCATTCCGCCAAGACTTGTCACAGCCGCCACCGCAGCCAACTGCAATACGTTCCGGCGAGTTAACCCCATTGAGTCATTTTGGTCATTATGTGAAGTCATCGACAATCCTTTGCTAAAAATAACCTTGCGCTAAAACCACATTGCTCAACGCCTTATAATTTGTTCATTGGTCATCGCTCTTTGGTCCTTGTACCAGTCCCGACGGCGGCCGGTCCGCCGGGGCCGACGCCCAATCCTTATTGGGCTTAGGGCCCATGCGGAAGTGCAACTCTCCGCCTGCGACAATATCGGCGTGCGTAAACCAGGACCGCGTGTGTTCTTTTCCATTAAGCCGGGCGTTTTGGATG
>JAJZVR010000308.1 GCA_021847065.1 Planctomycetota bacterium
CGGAATCAGAGATGGCTGGTCAGCTTTGGTCATGACCGATAGTAGAACATATCCGGCGCAAATGCGCAAATTAAATTTGTGTTAATTCTTCTCTGGTTTTGTGTTAGCATTTTCCGGACAGTATTGGGTGAGCACCGGGCCTTACCGCACCGGCAGGCTGGTGAACGGGCCAAACAGAAACATCAATGCGTAAAATGCCAGGTTCGCCACCAGTACTAGAATGCTTAACGTCATCGCGGCTTTGGCCTTGGGTGAAACGCCCACCGCCACGCCGGCTATGGCACAGCCTAAAATATGCAATTCCAAGTCCAGTGATCCGGCGAAGCCGTAGTCGGCGATTGGTGCGTGCGGAAGATAATTAAAGTGTACAATCCAGTTAACAATCAGACACGCCACACCGCAGGCCAGTACAATCAGCCATGCCAGGGTGTGAACAGGCCCGGCGGTTTGATTGTCTTCGTGGTACGGGGCAAATGATGCGGGGTCAAGGGTTAATATTTCCTGGCTCATAATTGCTGCTTCCTTTATCAAACAATGGGATTCTAGTGTGAGCAGGGCGTGGTAGGCAAGCGGATGAACGAAAAAAAACAAGAGAAGATAAATCCAAATACCGTTTCGGGCGTGCTGACCGCACTTTTACGTCTGGCCTTTCACACCATTGCCGGGACCATCAGCTATCTTGGTGCCCTGCGCGGGGCCGGTGATACACTGGTGCCAACGCTTTATACCACAGCTTTGGCATGGGGGCTGTGCGCGGTGGGTGGGGGACTGGTGATGCGCATGGAGCCGTCGGGGGGCGCGTCGGGGCCGTGGATAATGGCGACACTGTATGTGTGTATTTCGGGAATCTGGAGTTTATGGCGGTGGAACAGTCATGCGTGGCAAAAATTCAATGTCCTGGGGGCGAAGTTAATTCAGCGGTAGCTGCCAGCGCGCGTAACATGGCCATGGGATTCCACACAGCAAAACGTCATTGTAGTCATGCGGTCTGCTGCCGTGTGGTAACTTTGCAGACCCGCCGTTTGCCAATTTGCAGGATCGGCGCATGAGCTACGGATACCTGTATTTTGGGATCAGTGATTTTACTTCCGTCAAAACTCACCGCTCCACTTTCAATAAGTCGCCGGGCTTCACTGGTGGAGGGGGCAAAACCGACTGCTTTTATCAGTGTCAGCAGACCGATCTGTCCATCCTTGAGCAACGCGGGATCAATTTCCTGCGTGCCAATTTCCTGGGGTAACTGCCCTTCGGAAAATCTTCGGCGAAAATCATCGGCCGCGGCCTGAGCATCGGATGAGCTATGAAATTGTTCGACAATGCAGCGGGCCAAATGCTCCTTGGCCTGCCGGGGGTGGGTTTGATTGCCATCGATCAAGATCGCGATTTCCTGCGGCGATAAAGCTGTGCATAGTTCAAACCATTGCTTCATCAGGGAATCGGGAATGCTCATGACTTTTCCAAACTGCTCCTGCGGTGTTTCGGAAACGCCAACGTAATTTCCCAGAGATTTACCCATTTTCTGCACGCCATCGGTACCGCAGAGAATGGGCATAATCAGGACAATCTGGGGAGGTTGTCCCTGAGCCGCCTGCAAATCCCGGCCAACGAGGTTGTTAAAGGTCTGATCCGTTCCGCCGAGTTCCACATCGGCCTTAATCATTACAGAGTCCCAGCCCTGCATTAATGGATACATAAATTCATGAATATAAATAGCCTCGCCGGCTTTGTAGCGCTCGCTGAAGGTGTCGCGCTCCAGCATTCGTGCAACGGTCATTTGCTGCGCCAGTCGCAAGGCGTCGGCGAAGTTCATCGCGGATAACCATTCACTGTTGCGGCGAATTTCCAGTTTGTCCGGGCTGGTATCCAGGATTTTTCCGGCTTGCGCGAAATATGTTTTTGCATTTTCCTCAACCTGCTGCGCGGAAAGCACAGGCCGTGTTTTCTTCTTGCCGGTTGGATCACCGATCATGGCGGTAAAATCTCCGATGATCAGCACCGCACGGTGCCCTAAATCCTGAAATTGCCGTAATTTTCGCAGCACCACCGCATGTCCGAGATGCAGATCCGGAGCGGTTGGATCCATTCCGAGCTTGATGCGCAACTGCCGACGATCTGTTGCGGCCTGGGCCAGGCGATCCCGCAATTCTTTTGCGGAATAAAGGTGATCAACACCCTGGAGGAGGGTTTGCATGGCGGGTGTCATGATGTCATTGGCCAAAACGGTCATGTAAGTTGCTCCAAAAGTTATTCACGCTTCAGTCTAGCGGACAAGATAATTTCCGTCACAAGGCTTGCCAGAATCCAAAAGAATCGTGGCGTATTTGATAATTCTCTGATTCGTACAGTCCATGATCAAAAATAGTTCCGAGCCGCACGCGCATTGCCCGGCAACGCAGCGATATCCTGAGGCCCCTAACCGAAATGCCGCCGCTGACGGGCGGGCGCTATTTTGCAGATTTTTCGATATTTGGCCACTGTGCGCCGGGCGAGAGTCAGGCCCTTGGCTTTTAGTTTTTCTACAATGTCATCATCATTGAGCGGGTCAAGTTTGTCTTCTTCCGCAATGACTTCCATAAGTTTGGCCTTAATGGCATCGAAGCTGACGGTTTCCCCGGAGGAATTCTCCATGCCGCCGCTGAAAAAGGCGCGTAATGGAAAAATACCGCGCGGCGTCTGCACATATTTTTCCGCCACCGCCCGGCTGACCGTAGCAACGTGTATGCCAAGTTGATCGGCCACACTGGTCATGGGCAGCGGCTTGAGAAATTCAGGTCCCATGTCAATAAAATCTCTTTGCGCATCCACCACAACGCGCAAAACCCTCAGCAAGGTATTGCGGCGCTGTTCGATGGCTTCAATAAGCCAGCGGGCATTGCGGATATTGTTGGAAATAAATTGACGGGTATTGCTATCCACCGATCGGGCACGGGCCATGCGGCTGTACATGGAATTAATGCACAAACGCGGCAGCCGGTCATCGGTCAGGCGGATACGGTATTCACCGGTGTGTTCATCCGGTTCAATAATCGCATCCGGCGCAACAATGGGAACCTGCCGGTCCACGAGCAACCGACCGGGCCGCGGGTGCAGATGCCGTGCCATGAAGGATTTGGCTTCGTTAATTTGATCCAGGGTCCAGCCGCTTTTAGCGGCAATCTGCGGCAACCGGTTGAGTTCCAAATCTTCCAGGTACCGGCTGATTAATGTCCGGGCGGCGGAAAGGTCCAAGCCCTGATCGCGAGTGATGGCATCGATTTGCAGCAGCAGTGATTCCTTTAAGTCACGCGCGCATACACCGGCCGGTTCCATTCGCTGTTGAAGAATCGGCAATGCTTTTTCCAGGTCCTCCCGGCGCACGCCAGTCGGCAGTTCCCGGCAAATCGTATCCAAACTGTCGCGCAGAAAACCGTCTTCATCAACCCAGTCAATTAGGACTGATCCGCCGCGATGAATTGCCGGGGTAATGTCATCAATCATGTTCCATTGCTGGTGCAATTCTTCCTGCAGCGAAGCGCCGCGCGCCACGGTATTGGCCATCGCTTCCATTTTTGGATCACGATCGCCGGCCTTGGCGGAAGAAACGCGCGAGCCGGGAATATAATCTTCGAAACTGCCCGCATTTTGCTCACCTTCCGCTGGAGCGGTTGAGATGGGGGTTTCCGAGGCCGGGGGCGTGGCGGTTTCCGGTGGCATACCCGCGACGGGCGTTAGCTCCGGGCCTTGATCCATAGCCGATTCCTCTCTCTCCAAAACCGGATTGGCGGCAAGTTCCTGATCAATGCGCTCTTCCAGGGCCATGGTCGCCAATTGCAGAATTTCCATGGATTGTATCATCCGTGGAGCCAGCTTCATTCGCTGTTCCATCCGCATATGTTGAGAAGAATCTAAACGCATCTAACCAACCCGTCCAATTGGCGGAATCCGTCCGCCACACCATACC
>JAJZVR010000309.1 GCA_021847065.1 Planctomycetota bacterium
CCTCTTAATGCGCGGAGAAACGAATGTCGGATAAAACTTTTCATACCTCAGTGGTAACACCCGAACGCATTGTTCTGGAAACCCCCACCACTTTTGCCGTTGTACCCGCGGATGACGGCCTTCTGGGTATTCTTACACACCGCGCCTCGATCACCACTAAATTATCCACCGGCACGCTGAAGCTGGAAACGCCCGATGGCGTGCATCAGTTTATCGTCCATGGCGGCTATGCCCAGATGAAAGATAACGCACTGACCGTCCTGACCGAAGAAGCCATTCCTGAAGCGACCATTACGCCGGAATTTCTTCAGGCTGAACAAGCCAAGGCAGAAGCGATGGCTGATGACGATATGACGAATTCGGAAGTACGGCAACAGGCGCTGGCCCGGGTCGAGGCGATGCGCAAGCTCATCAATCAGCGGCAGTAAGGCCACGCGGAGGTTACCGAGAGCCAGTTGAACTGATGAATTTTAAGTTGGCGTTTTGGCCGCTACTCTCCGGAACACGCGCACGCGAATGGGAGAATAGAAGTAATATTGCCATTCAAAATACCAGTTGAAACGAACTACTTTAACGAGCTTCCATTGCCTGCCAAGTTCTTTTTCCACTGCGGCTGTAGCCAATGGCCCGGTATGTATGTCACCCATACGGTCAGCTAGAACCAGCGTATGCAGGCCCTTGTTGAGATGGGCCCAACGGATAATGGATATCCAGCGGCGCGGGTTATCGCCGAGAATTTCAAAACGCGGAATGTGGTACCATAAATTATTGGCTAAGTGCCAAACGGGCAAAAACGACAGGGGGATATGCTGCAATTCCAGCAAAGATATCGCCGGGTCATCTTCGGGATGATTGGAAGCCTGAGAATAAGCAATATACATACCTAGATGATCTTTGGGATTATAATATTTAATGATTGGCCGATTAATAAAAGCCCACGGCTCACCGCGGCAAATTAAATTATTCGTCAGGGCCGAAGCGAGCATGGCCAGCGTTATAACCGCTCCGACCAGTATGCGCACGGACCAGCCTGGCAGCCGGGCAATCGCCACGCCCAGCCAAAGCACCCACGCGACGGCCATAAAGCCCATGTAGCGTTGAAGCCAGATCACATGGTGCGGATACAACGACAGAGGATTACTTGCCGGCAGTGATGCCAGAGCGAAATAGAGCGTCGGCAGAAAAATCCACACACCGACATGCCACCATTGGCCGGGATGTTTTTCCAAATCGGGCTTTTTATCAAGCCACCGCCGCCACGGGATCAGGCCGATAAGCAGAATGACAATCGTGAATATTGCCAGATAAAGTTCCAGTGCCGCCAGCCAGGGAAGCGTGCGCGTTGCAAGGTGGTTTCGATAATCCGGCCCGAGTTCATACCAATCCATAATGCGTTGTGTGGGTGGAAAAATGGGCCAGAGGATACCCAGAAGATTAATCGTCGGCGCACTTAAGAGGGTATGCCAATTAATGACGTTATACCGCGGCACCCAACCAATACCCATTCGGCCATGATGTACCACGGTACGGTCCAGCCACGCGCTGTGAAACTTATACCAACCAACCGTGCACGCGGCCATGACGCCGACGGAGAAAATCCAGATTGGCGTATCCAGGGCGCGATGGCGACGTTTGAATATGAGAAAAATTAACTGAACCGGAATTAAAAACCAGCCCAGCAGATCAAAGGCGATTAAAGCAATACCGCTTAAAACATACAGCGGTGCCCAGATCCAGTGCCGACCATTCTGCCAGCGCAAAAACAGCGCCATATTGAGCGTAACCATTAAATACAACGCCGAGTACATTTTCAGATCACGGCTGTAATAGATCAAAAATGGGTTCACCGCCACCAGCAGCATGACAAACAAAGCCGTGCGGCGCGACATGAATTGTCGGGCTAAAAAATACGCGGCGGCCACATTGAGCGTGCCGAGAATGGCACCGAGTGTTCTCAGGTATACCGATGTTATGGCAATACCGGGGGCGATGTGGAGCGTGTTTTCCAGAAATTGCAGCCAAGCCCAGAGTGCGGCATACCACCCAGGCGGAAATCCCTCCCCCCAGAGGGATTTAAGCAGATAGGTAAAATTGCCCGACACGCGCGAGAATGTCGCGGTTTCATCGCACCAGAGCGATTGCTCACCCAAATGCCAAAACCGCAAAAAGGCCCCGAATGCGAAAACGGCGACAAATCCCAACCAGAATAAAAACCGCTTCCGGCCCGCAGTGAGCGTCCAAGGGCCACGAGCCTGCGCGGGTGCCAGCGATGGCGCAGGTTGCGGGGCTGGTGCGGCGGGCACACAAGCCGCCGCATCTGGTTGTGCAAGCTGGGGCTGATTCATAAACGGTATAACGCACGGAAGTGTGTTTTGTTGTAATGGTTCGGATTTCCGAGCAGCGCGGTCGGATTGCCAATTTTGCGGCGAAAAATAAGCGGCGGGCGCAGAACTTTCGCGCTGCGCCCGCCGCATTGGATTTTTACCACATATTTATGCGGTCATTTACTTACAGCACCAGCTTGGCGAGTTCCTGATGGGCGGCAGCAACACCGGCTCCAAAGGTAAAGGAATATCCCTGCTGTTTGAGCACAATTTCAATGGCACTGATGACGCCGAGGGTGTCAAACGCATCCACATAGCCCATGTGGCTTAAGCGGAAAATTTTTCCTTCCATGGAACCCTGTCCGGCTGCAATATGAATGTTAAACTGCTTGCGCAGAGCGCCGCGGAAGGTTTTATCATCAAAGCCGGCAGGATAGTGAATACCCGTGACTGAATCCGACGGGTTGCTGGAAAATACCTTCAAGCCCAAGGCCGCGGCAGCGCTGCGTGTAGCGCGGGCGAAAGCCGCTGTGCGCTTCCAGACATTTTCCATGCCTTCCTGCGTGATGAGTTCCAGCGATTTATGCAACCCGCGCACCAGCGTTACCGCCGGGGTCCAGGGGACATCGTTTTCCGCGAGACTCTTGAGATAATGCGGCAGGCTCAAATACAAATTGGGTTGCGTGACGGATTCCATTTTCTTCCGGGCTTTTTCAGAGACGCTTAGAAACGCCAACCCCGGCGGAAGCATCAAGGCTTTCTGCGAACCGGTGACCAGAATATCCACACCCCATTCATCGGGCTTGACCGGAATAGCGCCAACACTGGTAATACCATCGGCAATTAAAATTGCATCTGTTTTCCGAACGTGTGCCGCGATTGCCTGAAGATCGTTAACGGTGCAGGCGCTGGTTTCACTGTGGCAAAGGGTGACAGCATCAAAAGTTCCCTTTGAAAGCGCATCGGCAACCTGTTCCGGCGGAACAGCATGACCATATTCCGCTTTAAGTTCGGTGATCTGGCATTTATTGCGTTTGGCGATGGTGACCCAACGCTCGGCAAATTTACCGTTGGAAAGGCACAACACCTTCCCGCCCTGCGGGATCATATTAATCATCGCACATTCATAAGCTGCGGTTCCACTGCCGGAGATGGTGACCACCGGATTGGCGGTTTGCAGCACCTGCTGGAGAAGCTTATTGACCGCGGCGAAGAGGGTTTTGTAGTCCTGCGTGCGGTGATGAAATACGGGTCGGGCCATTTCCAAAAGGACTTCTTCCGGAACGCTGGTGGGACCAGGGGTAAACAAACGCATACGATTCATGTGATAACTCCAGAATTTAACAATACAATTCCAACAAGGCGGCCAAACCGGAAGCCTACCACAGGCTCCGTTAAACGCCACCCAAACCGTGCAATATAAGCGAAACGCAATGATTCTCAATAGCAGGCGCGAAGGTTCAGCAAGTTGGGGGCTGTTGTGTTTCAATAGAAATGTCACCCCCTTGTTTCAATAGAAGTGTCACCCCACGGGCTGGTTGGGATATACCGGTCCGATGGAAAAACTTTTAATGAGTCGTCGAGAACGACGTCGGCTGGAGC
>JAJZVR010000310.1 GCA_021847065.1 Planctomycetota bacterium
GGAGATTCACCAAAAAGACGGTACTGAATTCCCGTCACCACGGCTCGTTCCAGGAATCCCGGCGCGCCGGGACCATCGATCGGTGCCTGGATGAACTGCCAACCACCCACCGCGACACCATCAACACACTGATGGCACCGCGATTCCAAACCTTCGAAAATGTCCCGTTAATAGCCGCATAGAGTATATCTGTTACGCCCATGACGACACGGTCGTCAATCATCAGAACGAAAAACGCTTTTACGTCGCGCTCAAACGCAAAGGTGTGTACTGCGAATTTCCTTGATTTTCAAGGCGTCTGTTTTCAGTGCCGGGAAGTCGAAAATTGATATGAGTGATTATTTAACAATGATTTGCCATTTTTTCTTTCGCCGAAACTCCGATTTAATGGCAGGTAATAATTCTGTTGGCACACGGATTGGCCGCTACCGCGTATCGCCGCCGGTATCGTAATCAGCGCACGCTGCCGACGTCCGGGTACTGACCTTGCATTAACTGAATCGTGTAGCTCGGCGGTAACGCCACGTACGCGTCAATTCCCGCCGGGCTGGTTAGGCCAGTAAAAGTACCAGCCGGCCCAGTTATAGTTCCAGACATTCAAATAACTGTTGCCTCCGGTATACCCTGAAAACAGCGACGGGCGGCTGTTGAGCGGAGGCATGTGCGCCATGGCCCAGTTGTAACCCGTTAAATTGTTGGAATTCTTGCCAGTTGAGTAATCATAGAATGTCGGATAGCTGATTCCGGTGACATGCCCATCGGCGTACAAAATATTCTGAAACGATGGCACATCCGGATTGCTGTAACTGGGGTGATTAATGAGATACATATTGCCCTGACCGCTCATCGGTACGCCATCCTGCTTCTGATTATTGCCTCCCCAAACAACGGCATCCGCCGCAAGAATCGATTGCGGAGAATCCTGGTCGGTCGTGGCAGGCTCGTTAATACGATTGCCCCACGTGGGAGTTAATGCCCCGTTATAGCCACTGGTTTCCACCATTCCCTGGCCGGCAAACAGTGATCCCGACGGCAAGTTATCAGTCAATTGCGCAAAGCTGTTTCGGGTACGATCAACAGTGCCCCCGACATACATATACGTATCGGTAATCCAGTAACCCCAGTCGCCCGGTTGATCGCCGGCATAAAGGGCACTTTGGTAATTGGAGCTTGGACAGATCATCCAAGGGGCCAGTCGTACATACGCGCTGGGCCTAGGTGCCCCGCTTAAGCCGTTGTTAAGGCCCCACGTTGTCGGATCATAGCCGGTATATCCCCAATTGCTGGAATTCAGCCCGGAAATATAAGGTATTTCCGGGCCGCTCATAGCGCTTGCAACCGCAGCACCAAAGCTGGACATCACGGTTGTTGAACCCGTTCCGCCGTACTGCAAAAACGTGGAGTAAGGCGTGCCGAACCGCCGCCAATCAGCACCATATTGACTGGTGTTTTCATCCGCTGAATCGTTGTTGAGAATAATGGGGAAAATGCACCCATTCACCGGATCTTGTGAGATACCATACTTGGGATACGAACTCTGGGCATTGCCATTGCCGAAACCCCATGCGGCCGGGAAAAAGCCCTCATGGTCCTTGGCAAACAGCAACGATGCCTGCCCCCAAGTCAGCAGATTCGCTGCGCAGGACGCGCGATTGGCAATTTCCCGCGCTTTGCGCATCGCCGGCAAAATAATCGCGATTAATAGCACAAGGATGGTTATTGTGACCAGGAGTTCAATAAGTGAAAATCCGCGATGTTGATTCAGTCTGACCATAAATAATGTCTCCTGGCACGGACGCGGGCGGGGGCGATCAGACTCCCTTAAGCCTGTCAGTGTACATCCGGCACGCCGGTGCGGTTTCCCACGATGATCTTCGGCCCTTGTTTAACGGGTACTGCATGGATAACTCAAAAATGGACCTTGATGCTGTGGTCTGATAAATTTTGTACAACAAATCCACCGTTCGCACGTTATACTACCGATAGAAACAACAGGGTTTTACAGGATCATGTATCCGTGGCCCTGCCGGTATGCGCTTCGGGGTGTCAAATATGACCGCCATCAATCCTGCCAGCCCGCTGCCTGAGGATTTTCACCATATTCTCCAGAAACTGGAGGAAGCGGGAAACCGCTTCCGTGTTGCGATGTTTGTTGGAGCCTTGGCCCGATTTGCCACACTGGTGGTACCGGTCACCGCTATCGCTATTTTATTGGCTGGTTTCATTGGATCCGATGTCGGGGCTTGGCTGGTTTGGCTGCTCCTGGCCACCATACCGGTTGCCATTGTGGTCGGCTACTGGTGGTTTCTGCATGATATGATCTGGAAGCGTCCGGCGTATGGGCAAATCGCCCGGTGGGTGGAAGAGCAGGCGGCCGCACAACAGTTGCCATTGGACAATCATTTCATCAATGCGGTTCTTCTGGCAGATGAGTTTGAAAAACTTCCACCCGCCGCCGCAGGCCGTACCGACATGCGCAGCGTACTGATTCCCCAGGTGCTCAAAGAAATCAGCGGCAGCATTCAGACGCACAATCTTTCAGCCATTGCACCCTGGCAACAGCAGCGTAACGTATGCCTTCGGGCGGGCGTGATTATTGTGGTATGTGGCATCATGGCGCTGCTGTTTCATGGCCAGATATCTCACGGTTTGGCTGTACTTTCCGCACCGGGGCGGTTTGTGCCGATGCAGGGTAATGCCCAAATTCTTGATGTCCAGCCGGGCAACGAAGCCGTCCTGGCCGGGGAGCCGGTTGATTTCATGGCCCGTATTAATACCCCGGGCCATAAACTTGTTGCCACTAATTTATTCTTGCACTTCAAAAGCGGTGCCCGGAAAAAAGTAGCCATGGTCGCCTTTGGTCGCAATTACAGCACGTTCCGCTTTCATCTCGGCAGTGTGGCTGAAAATGTAACCTATATGGTTCAAGCCGGTGGAACGCAAAGCTTGAAATATCATCTGACGGTTCTGCCAAAAATTGCCCTTGGACAATACCAGATTCATATTGCCGCCCCGGCCTACACGCAATTGCCACCGCGAACCATCACGCTTTCGGGAAAATCTTTTAATCCGGCGGCTGCTTCGGTTACCGTTCCCTTCGGCAGTAAAATCATGCTGACCGCAAAATTGGATCACACCGTTATTGGAGCATCAGCACTGGTCGAAATTCACGGTGGAAAAACAATTTCGGCAAACTCCAATAATCAGAAAACGTTTTCTCTGTCCTGGATCACCGATCGAACAGTGCGCTACAACTGGCTGATTAATGATTCACATGGTGATGCGTTGCAGCGTTTTCCCGCATCATCCGCGTCCACCCCGCATCGGCTGCTGGTTCGTGTAATCCCCGACGCCCCGCCCATGGTTCACGTTTTGGTGCCCCATAAAGATATTTTTGCGCTGCCGGGAGCGACCATCGCATTAGAGGCCAGGGCCACCGACGATTATGGCGTTACCGCCATGACCTTGCAGACTGCCGTTGATGGCGGTGCCTTTACCACCATCCGGCAGTGGCAGATTCCTGACGCGGAAAATGGTAAGCCCGCCACGGTTTCCACTATTCGCGACATGCTTGCACTGCCAGGGAATAAATATCACCTGGGCCAAAGTGTGCGTTACCGCTTTGGTGCCACAGACAATCGGAATATCATCATCGGCCAAAGCCAGTATGGCCCCCAGACCACCTTCGGGCGTGTGTATACTGTGAAACTGCAAAGTTCCGCGACTTCCGCCATCAATCGCAGCCGTTGGGCCCGATTGGAGCAGCGCCTGGAAAAAATGCTCGCCCGGCAGCAGGGATTGATTGTCCTGGCCAATGACATCTATATTTTGCCTCCGCTGCCAACTGTGCATAAAACCGCATCCGCAGTCGCCGGTGGACAGCGCAACTTGCGACAATATATGGAAAGCACCTAT
>JAJZVR010000032.1 GCA_021847065.1 Planctomycetota bacterium
TGGGCATATCCGGGCTTAGTTCCACCATGCCAAATGGTGCAATCGCCCCGGGAACAATGTTGCCGCCCGCCGCAGTGCCCACAAACGGATTCACCAGCGATGCCAGATTCGCAGCGCGGGCATTGCCTCCGGCTATCAACGCCAACGTGGCAAATATTACGCCCCAAGTCGTCAGCAATGCGAATGAACATCTTTGGAATGACATCAAAGGCTCCTCTTTATTTTAGGAACTGCAAACCGTTCGGGGTCTTTATGGGGCATTGTTGGAAGATGTGTCAATTTTGAGCTTGGATTGGTTGTCAATTTGTATCGGACCATCAAACAGGTTACCGGTGATCACCGCCTGGCGAACATTTTTACCGAGCCTGATTTGTTTTGCCTTCTGCTGGAACTCGCACCCGTTAATGAGAATACTGCCGCTGTCGACGTCAAGCACCGGCGTGTCGGCAGTCCCGGCTGAGAACCGGCAATCACTGAACCCCACAGTGCCGCTGCCAGCCACGCGCGCCACATGTCGCGGCTGTTCCCAGAATGAACAGTTCACGAATCGTACAGTACCGTGAAAGGACGGCGAAACGACCACTTGTACCGGATCAATACGATGACCAGGAAGCGACCACGCGTTAAAGGATGCGAACAAACCATTGGTGATAAGGAGGCCGGGAAATCGAGTCTGCTCAATTACCAGAGCGTGCCAAGAGGCGTCCGCACCAATTCCAAGAAAACTGCCGTAGCATACACCGCTTTTGGTTTCGATAAACCGGAAGCCGGCATGGTAGCACAATGAGAAGCTGTCCAAAACATATTGCTGGTCCGATCGTCCGAACACGAACGCCTCGCCCTCGTGGAACATCAGTTCCCGTGTTGGCTGACTTTGACACCATATCGGGATGAAATGCACGTTTTCGATACGGCCACAGTCCTGGCAGTTATCAACATAAATACCAGTCTTGAGTGGTTGCCCAACGACATTCCGGATTAAGTGTCGGCTCGCACCGGTCGCGTTAATACCCTGCCAGGGATTGAGTAACTCCACATTGTCCACGGTGCAGTTGACGCCCCGCATTCGAATCGTCCAAGGGTAGGGAACCGGCCGCGAAACACGATTCTGATCGGGATAGTAAATGCATACCCCCGCTAGGCACGAGTTGTTTTCCATCGTGATAAAGGCCTGGCCTCGATCCGACCCCTTATCACGCGTTGCCAGCAGCATGGTCCCCCGCCGAGGGTTTTGATGAGAAATCGGGCCTGGAAAAATTTCCGCCTGCACATGGGAAACCGGTCCGCGGAAGCTACCCTCCAGCACCACGTCCGGTGCGATATGCAACGACCCGCCGATGAGATATTGCCCTCGCGGTAGAAACACGATTCCTCCACCCTGTTTATCGGCATGATCAAGAGTTTTTTGGATCGCATCCGTATCATCGTGTTGGCCGTCGCCAACGGCACCAAATTCCCGCACGCTGTGTGCGTTGAGCCCCGGCGAATGCGCTGGATGCGCACCCGGTACGGCCGCCGTCAGCGAACCGCCCACGGAAGCGCCCAGCGAACCAACCCCGGCCGTAGCGGCAGCGAATAGAAAGTTTCTCCGGTGGAGATCAAACATAGCCACGGTCGTGACTCCTTAAACACTACAAAAACGTTAACATGGAGTGCGATGTTCCGACGCGCCGGGACAAAGGATGTAAAGGGTGTCGCCAGACGGGCGGGTTGGCCGCGCCGAAATCAAGCCCGCACCGAGGCGGCTCACTGCGCTCGTCCGTCACCATCCTTGGAACGCTGCCTCATACCTAAATCGTACCTTGATGCTCGACATCGGCACCCATCTTACGGAACCATCATTGTACATTTCATGCTCACCAGCTGGCAGCGCTCTGCCCAATCCCTCATCGACGTAGTTGGAAGCCGGGGCATTTGCTAACCCCCCATAAAAGCTGGGTTGCATCTGCCCCTGCGTGCCGGTTGGATCGGTGAAAAGGGCGTTATCGGTGACCAACAGTGTACCACTACCGGATTGTGGATTCAACGCGGGCTGGTGCAACGGGTCGGAATTGTATCGGTTAATCAAACCGCCGCCATTCGGGTTGTGCATAAATGTGTTGAAATATGGTCCAGCACCGAAGCTGGTAACGGCAGACAGGTCGTAGGCCGCGCTGTAATCTTGCCCCTCGTCAACCCAATAACTCAGCCCCGTCCAAAATCCAAATAAATCGCATTTTCCTTGCGCGTTGTAGTCCCAAGGGCCCATCACCGAGGGCTCGTACGGCTGAAAACCACTGTTGGTGTCAGGTGAAAACAACAAGCTGATGCCGGCGGCGGTGTCCGGCAGAATTCCGTCCTGCGGATTGATGAGGGGCTCGTTGGGCACGTATCCATACGAGGATACAAATAATGTACTCAAACCCGCCAAGGGTTCAAACAGTTCGCTGGGGTTAGTATTAGTACTTAAATTGGCATCCTCAAAAGTGTAATTATAGATGCACGCCAAGGGATATTGCCCGCGATATTCATTGGCGTACTCGTGCAGTGCAATGCCGATTTGTTGCATGTTGGAAGCACCCTGTATTCGCACCGCCAGTTGCCTGGCGCTGGCCAGCGCCGGCAGTAACAGCGCGATCAACAGCGCGATAATCGAAATTACCACCAGCAACTCTACGAGCGTAAAACCCGTACGCAATTTCATCCGCAATATTTTTGGGATTGATCCGCAGTTTTGAGTGGTACGCATTGGCATTACTCCTTGATAAAGAGAACAAGGGAGAAATCGGAGCCACGGCGGCCCCGATTTTTCCAACAAAATATTCCATCCGGCAGCCGCGCTTATGATCGTGCTTGGCGTTTGCGCCCGATCAGCAGCAACGTCAACCCACACAGCGTCACCAATCCCAGCGTACTTGGCTCCGGCACCGCCGACATCGTTACGTTCGATACGTCAACAGTCTCTCCGGCATTAGGACCGGTAGCCGGAGCCTCGTTTAGAAACTGGACGTTGGTGGACGCCGAAGGCGCTGTGAAGTTCAGTGTAAATACGTTGAAAGCAGCATCGCTGATCGCGGGCAACTGGGTGACAATGGGCGTACTGTCTGTCGTGTCGGTGAGAACCATTTCCAGCACATCAGCAGTCTCGCCAGCGCGTGCCGCCCCAGCGTATGTGAGCGTATACGCCTGTCCAGCAGTGGTGGCGACTGTCTGGGAAATGTTGCCAGCCCCCTGAAGAAACGCAAAATCATTTACGCCAGTCGTGCTGGCTGGCGCAAAAGGCGAACCTCCATTGGTGGCGTTGGCGTAGAACCCCGTGTCTAGGCCGTTAACACCCTCATTGGCGGGCGTGGAGACGACCCAATCGGTTGGTGCGGACGGATCGGGGGCAATAGAATACCCCGGAAAAGTGGTATAACTTGATGCATTTCCCGAGAAATCACCATTGTTAATCATATTGGCTTGGGCGTTGCCAACCACCGAAATTGCCAACCCCGCCACGGCGGCACCAACTGCCAGAATACTGAAATGTGTCTTGCTGGCTAACATAGCATATCTCCTTAAAAAGAAAACGAACTTTGCTCTCCACTCCACGCCAACCGCACGGTTGGCAAATATGGTGTCGAGAACGCGATAAGAACAATCGAGTTAGCCATCGGGCCAACTCACCAGTGAAATTTTTCCCGCGATACAACCTCCTTTCCTGAATACTTACGTGGGCAACCGCCACGCTATGGCAGAAACATTGCGGAAGTGCCAGGCCTGATCCGGCGCTTTTGCGCCGCCGGTCTCAACATTGGATATGTTCAGAGTTACCGACGGCAAATCACCGGCCACCAGAACAATCAACAGTTGCAGGTGCCCCAGCCTTTTCATAACTATACTCCGTGCCGCTCAATTAAAGATACCGATTACTGGTACCGGTATCTACAAAGTACACTAAAACCCTAGCCAATGCAAATCAATGCCAGAATTACTATTTATATTTAAGCATACCGTGCTACTCCCATTGGTGAAAATCGGCATATATAGCACTGCGTTTCATACCCGCGTTACGTACCAAACCTTTTCATAAAGAGCTGATGCCCAACCCGTTGCATCCGCAAGTGAAACGCATTCTACTGAACCGGTAACGGCAACTGGTACACTTATAATATATATATAACGCACGTCATTGCAAATAATAATTGTTAAAAATTGGGTTTTGTAACGCCCTATAACCTCTTCCGGAATTTATGGTTAACGCAGTTTTTTTTGAATTTTCCGGAGTAGCACTTGCCTG
The DNA here is from genome assembly GCA_021847065.1 of Planctomycetota bacterium. Classification (GTDB taxonomy): domain Bacteria; phylum Planctomycetota; class Phycisphaerae; order WQYP01; family WQYP01; genus JAMDCX01. Next base: position 4,262 of record JAJZVR010000032.1, read on the forward strand.
CGCCGGATTATCGTGTGTATAATACACACGATGAATAGTCGGGAGGTCATAAAGTGTTTGCTCAATGACGGGTGGCAATTGGTGCGGATAAAAGGCAGCCACCATCAATTTAAGCACCCGCACAAGCCGGGGCTGGTTACCGTGCCACACCCGAAACGAGATTTTCCGGTTGGCACGCTTAAAAGCATCATGCGACAATCCGGACTGGAGTTATGACGATGAATTACCCCGTGGTTATACACAAGGATCAAAAATCGGACTATGGTGTGACCGTTCCGGATTTACCGGGCTGTTTTACCGCCGGACGAACCATTGACGAAGCGTTGGCACTGGCGAAGGAAGCCATTGAGTTGCATGTGCAGGGGCTTATTGAGGAAACACTTATCGTACCGGCCCCCGGGGATATTCGGCGCCATCGGCGTGATCAGCAGTTCAAGGGCGGCATCTGGGCAATGGTGAACATTGATCCACGGGTATTGCGCCCCGGTGCCAAGCGGATTAATATTAGCATGCCGGAACGCCTGCTTGATAAGGTGGACCGCATCGCCGGAAAGCAGGGTGACACGCGATCCGGTTTCCTGGCGAAGGCCGCCGCGGCCTATATGGCTCATGGCCACGCGGAAGACCCGGGCGGAAAGTGGGAAAACTCCCGGAAAAAAAGCGGCGAGGCAACGTCGGTTCAAGACCGCGTAAGGCGCTGCAAGCTGGAACGTAAACCACCGGGATCTATGCCGGATATTTCATCAATTTAACCAGCGGCGAGTTGGGCGCTGGTATAGAAGATACCGATTACTGATACCAATATCCATACTATACACCGAAACCTCAGCCAATGCAAGTCAATGCAAAAAATAATCGTTGGGTATTTTTGGAACGTCCCATAACTCCTCCCTGAATTGTAATCGTTCACGGGGCAGGCATCCAATAACTTGTGGTGCATCCCGATGTATCGGGATTACCTGCATTCATTACCACGGCAGACTGTCCCGGCGCGCCGGGACGCACTACAAAGAAAGTATCGGAATTGAAGCCCGCCCGTGAACGGTTACGGGAACTTGAAGCAAAGATTCATGGATATGCGGAGTTTAAAGCGGCCCTTTGTCTGCAATCCGATCCCTGGTATACGATCGCCGAAACACCCGCACAAAATCGGGCCATGGTATAATACGGTCATGATTACGCGGCAAACGTTACAGCAAAACCGTGATGCGATCCTTGCTATCGCAAAGCGATACGGCGCGCACGATGTTCGCATCTTCGGGTCCGTGGCCCGCGGCGACGCTGCCAGCGACTCTGACCTCGACCTTATCGTCCGTTTTGATCCGGAGCGTTCGCTCTTCGACCATGGCGGACTGCTCATGGAGTTGCAGGACCTATTGGCGGTCAAGGTTGATGTTATCAGCGAGCGTGGTATGCGCGAACGCTTCCGTCGCCATGTTATGAAGGAGGCGGTTGCCCTATGAGACCAGATCGCCTCCTCCTTCAGGATATCATTGAAGCAAATGACCAACTCAGATTACCGGAGTTTATCCCGGCGCGCCGCGATGACATTTTGGTTGTGGCGGAGCCGCGCTGTGGTTAAAGGGTTTTCGGCGTGGGGCCGGTCCGATGGACCCACCTTCCTGCCAAGTAATGGCCAGCACTTGATGAGGCAAATCATCATCCCCTACCATATTGTCGGCACTCCCTTTGCTGTTAGCCATCAGATCCAGCAGTATTTCCATGGCCGCGATTCCCATTTCCCGGGCCGGCTGGCGGATGGTTGCAAGGGTTGGCGTCAGCAGCCGGCACGACGGATCGCCATCAAACCCGACCACACTGACATCTTCTGGAATTCGTAAGCCCAAGGCACGAATGGTCTCGTACCCGAGTACTGCGGCATTGTCGTTGTTATAAAAAATAGCGGTTGGCGGGGCCGGTAGATGAAGGAGTTCCTTGGTAAATCGGTCGATCTCGGCAGATGAGTCCTCCATCAAGGTTGTCCGCAGTTCACGATTAAGTGACCGGTCGAAAGGTAAATTGGCATCGATAAGTGCATCCTGCAGGCCTTGTGCCCGTAGCCGGGTCGTGTCGGCAGGAAAACTTATGTAACCAATCCGGCGGTGGCCGCGCTGGATCAGTTCCTGCCCCACCAGATAACCGCCGCGATAGTTGTCCGCTAAAACGGTGGGAACTTCAATATCGCGGAGAGATTCATCCACCAAGACAAATGGATACCGGGTGGCCTTGAGTTCATAGAGCACCTCCGCAAAACGCTTGTGGTGCAGGGACCAGATAATCGCACCGCTCGCTGCGGTAGCGGGCAAACGACGCAGAGCCTCCAGATCGGAGTCAAAACTGCCGTGGGCGTCATAAATCTGGGTCTGCACACCGGCCTTTAAGGCCGCGGTTTTTACTCCACCGGCCATCTCAATGCACAGATGCGCGGCCAGCATGGGCACCACCACCTGTATCCAGCGGGTTATTGAACCAGGCTGCCGAATATACAGGCCCTTGCCCGACCTGCGCTCGACCCGGCCCTCACGAACCAGAATATCGACGGCGTGGCGGACCGATCTGCGGCTGACCCCTTCGCGCCGCGCCAGGTCGTACTCGGATGCGAGAAACTGGCCCGGCTGCATTTTTTGTTCATCCAGCAACTGCCTGAGTTTCAGCAACAGCCGCTGGTAGACGTGCAATTCAGGTTTGGTACTGGTTTCGGCACCGGTGATGTTCATGTTAGTAGTGTACAGAGGCAATATGGCCCGGACAAGTGGGAGCCGCTTGCCTTTTCACGGAGCACTGATCAATACGACTAATAATACTGATTAATCCTGACCAATACGGGGGTCTGCCAATTGTTTTGGCGGGGTGAGCGTTTCCATCGTCGCAACTCGCGTTTTGATAGCGCCAACGCCACCTGACGCAATCCGATTTGGCCCGACGCCAGATTTATTGGCAGACCCCCAATACGGTGCCTACTGGGCGTGGCTACTTATTACCCCATTGAGCGGTTATGATGCCGCCGACGGTTATGATTCCAAAAGCTTCCGCGAATTCGAGCGTTCACTCCGGTGCCACGCGCCACGCACTGCTGCCGTGGTACATCGCCCATGGACTGGCGGTCTTCACGTCATCACTTACATCCAATGCCGTTTACTTCTTCGCCGGGTATGAACTCCATAAGTCCGTGCAGGTGCGGCTTGGGATGGCCGCCGGCGCGGGTCTGGTCTATTGTCTCGCGGCTATTTTCGGCGGACGGCTGGTGGACACCATGGGGCAGCGCCGCATAGGCTCGTACATGGCCTTAGTCTGCATCCCGGTTTTTTTTCTTGGCGCGGGGGCTGTGATTTTCCGCAACCTGCCGGGGCTTTTTTTTTTCCTGTTGCTGCTGAATCTCTGCGCGGGACCGCTTTGGCCCGCCATCGAATCCGCCATTACCCGCTGCCCCGGAAAAATGCCATTAAGCCGGCGCATGGCCCTGTACAACCTGAACTGGTCCATCACCGGCTTTATAGCAGCCTGTATGGTTGGGACTCTGGCGCATTGGTTATCGTGGCCCGGAGTTTTCATTGTTGCCGCCATGATCAGCGTCTTGGTGTGGATCATCGTCGTCCGGCTTCCGGCTCCATGCTTTTAAGCCAGTCCCTTCTGATGTTTGTACTCACGCAGATCATTTATGGCGTCTCTGTGGCCATGCTGTATTCGGGTTCGATATATTACAGCATGCACCTTGGAGCGGGATCAGCCGCGAAAGCAGGCGTACATGAGGGATTGATCGGAATCGGTGCGGCCCTCGGGCCGGGGTTGATTGCCGTAGCCGGTGCACCTGATGCGGTTGCACCAAAGGCGATGGCGCTGCTGCTGATTCTATGCGCCGGCGGAACTTGGATAACCCGCATGGCGCATCAGATCCGCGGCCTCACCGCCGCAGAGGCGCACAACCGCAGTTCCCCCGCGGGAAGAATCCGATGAATAGCCTCGCTGCCAGGGTCCTTAATCAGGCTGATTGCCACGCGAGCCGCCTCAGCTCCCATTGCGCACAGGCTCGCCGACAGTGGTCAGACTGATACCCCACGCGCCGGACATCGGTAGATCGCCAATTCCGCCAACAGCGACATCGCCGGGAACATGAAGCCCCATCCGCTCGATCTCTGTGATCAGCGGTATGGCGATTCCGTCATTCATTGCAAATATCGCATCCGGATGGGCGCGTCCGGGCGCAAAAATATGCGGCATAGCCATGGAAAAAAGATTTTCATGGACAGATACATGCGCGTCGCTCCGGTATATCCAATGTGGATTTAGCCCAACCTTCGCACCAGGCACAAAAAAGCTCTGACATTCAACCAGGCGGCTGGCGGGCAGGGATGGCCATCAGCGTTTCAACCCTTCTCCATCACATGATAACAGTAGACCGCGCGGCTGCGCTGAGATCAGGGGAAACTGGATCAGGTGATCAGGTGACAGGGATAAGACTGCCCCAAGAACCGTAACGGCGAAAGCCCCTCTCTTGTCCCATCCTTATTTGCTCCCCGTTGAGGCAGGAAGCCGAAATCCCGCCGCAGCAGAGCTCCACACCTTTTAAGCGGTGCCCATCACCGCGTCTCATTAATCCCGGCGTGCCGGGAGTCTCATTACTCATTGTTCATTGAGCCCAGCCCCTACCGCCGCCGCAGCGTTCCAAAACTTTTAAGTGGTGCGCCGCACCACGTCTCATTAAGGCCGCCGAAGGTGGCCGTCTCATTGCTCATTGTTCATTGAGCGCAGCGCTGCCGCCATTGCAGTGCAGGCAAACTATGCCTATAATGCAGGCATGAAAAGAAGGCACCCTACCGCTGGCCGACAATACACCATTCGCAGCGTGCCGCTGCGGATAGATCAGGCATTACGCCACTACGCACAATCGCATGGGAAAAGCATCAATCAGGCAGCGGTTGATATGCTCGCCACCGGCCTGGGTCTCGCAGATCAGAAAATCCGCCACCATGATCTGGATTTTATGGCAAATACATGGAAAGAAGATTCCGATTTTGACGCGGCCATAGCCGCGCAGGACCAGGTTGATCCAGAGATGTGGCGGTGAACCTGTGCGAATAGCTCTGGACACCAACGCCTACGTTGATTTGTGCCGCAATGATCCGCGCGTAACGGACGTTGTACGCGCTGCGGAATTAATTTATTTGCCATGGGTGGTTGCGGGTGAATTACGCGCGGGCTTTCTGCTGGGATCACGCGGCGCGGAAAACCAGCGATTGCTGCTAAAGTTTATCAATTCCGCGCGCGTCGAACTGCTGTACCCCGACGATCAAACCACGCATCATTACGCCAGACTCTTCGCCCAGCTGCGCCGGCAAGGCACCCCCATCCCCGCCAACGACATCTGGATAGCAGCCATCGTCCTGCAGCATGACCTTGAACTCTGCACCCGCGACGAACACTTCGCCACGCTGCCCCAATTGACATTATGCTGACATGGCGCTGATCAAAAAGATCAATCACCGCGCGGCTGCGCCGAGATCAGGCGAAACTGGATCAGGTGATCAGGTGACAGCGACAATCCCGTCAGGATTGGCGGTATTGACGATCGCTTTTCTTGTGTGATAATTACACAGAGGAGACGTGTTTATGCCCGTACAGCCCCCGCCGCCCGCAATAGTCAGGCCCGCACCCGTTATAACAATAAGAATTAACGGGAAGCCGTACGAAGCTCTCCTGTGCGACACGCCCGCAACACGCAATCGCGGACTTGCCGGCACGCCAAAGGGATCGCCGCGCTGCTGCATTATGGTATGGCACCATCACATTTCCAAAACGATCCTGGGAGCTAAACATTTGTTTCAGCCGTATGTTGTTTGTGAGGCTGGAAATACCAAGCCCTCCGGGACGACCGTTTGGTCCCGGGGAATATTGCAGCCGGGTGGAAGCCTAGCCGTTAACTTCGTTTTGACGGGCCAGCCCAAACGACCAAGGCCAACGCTGGTTGAAATGCCGGCTACCCTTTCCGGATGGGCCCAATTGTCAGTCGCGTGGAACATACCCCTCGCCGATGTCCAATATCCGCCCGCGAAAAAGCCGAAACCAAAACCCTCGGCACCCCCGAAACCAAATGAATCGCAATGACGCGCCACGCGTGATTCGCATGCGTCTGGACCAATAGAAAACTCTCTACCCATAAGCCGCCCGGAGACGCAAGTCCGCCGGGGCGGTGTTTCTTTATTGCGGTGTGGTCGCAGTGGAAGTAGGCGGCTGGGCTGACTTCTGTGCCAAATAGTGGAGCAGCCTTTCGATTGCTTGTTTAGCGCGTTGGCTCGTGATGTGGCCCTGATGCTCGTTGTAATGCGCCGTTACCATGGTCTCAACCGACTTTAGCTGCTGCGGGTTTAGATTTTCGAGCCACCCGCTCTGTGGTTCCGTGAGCTTGCTCGCAAATTGCTCACAGTCGCCGTCCTCCTTAGCAATCGCCATCTGGATTGCGGCGTAGCAGAGAAGAGCGCCCGCCTGCGTAGTCCAAGGGCCGGCATTGCCATCGGTTGGACGAGCTTTAGCCTTTTCAAAGGAATCCTTGCCCAGCATGAAATAGATTGCGCCGTTGGTGTAAGCCTTCGTACGAATGAGCAATCCCTGTATTTCATCCCTGGATCGTTCGATTTCCGCTCGCATCAAGTCGTTCTGCGTTTTGACATCTGCGGCAAAATTGCGTTGAAATGTTTCGTTGTCTGTTCTGATTCGTCCCTCTGCATGACTGTTGAGCCACAGCGGGGCGATGACGCCAAGCAATCCCGCAAGTAGTGCCAATACTGCCGCCATGATTAGGCCAAGTAATGCGTTTGCGTCCTCAAGCGACTTCCACCCGCGCCCATAAAAATGCTCCGTCTGCTGCGTGATGAAATGAATATCTTTCAAATCAGGCGGTAACGCGGGGCGGCCTGTTGCCAATGCGACTAAGTGGTTCAGCATGCAGATCATTGTTGGTTCCATTCTAATGCTGTGAAAACGCAACCGACGCTAAACGGGCCCTCCCTCACGGAGCCAAAGGACGCTACCCGCGGGTTCCCGCGTCAAGTAAATGCCGCAATTCAATAGAGCAGCCACCGTTGCGGCGGCACTCCGACGATTTGGGTTTCTGTTTACCAATGGGCACGCCGCAACCGCAGCCTTACTGTATTATAACGGATTCAGATATGCTTTGCACACGTAAACAACCACCATTCTGGATATCTGGATATCTGGATATCGTGCTGCGAATTTCTTCTCAAACCATCAACGCGGTCCCTTGGTCGGGGGGCTGCTAGGCCATCCGCCATGGCGACTAGCCGCCAGCCTGCCGGGTACGAGGGCGCAACAGCTCCGCCCAGCAATCCTCACGCGTGCTTTCCGCCCGCCGCCCACAGAAATCGTAGGACCTCGCGGAGGAGTCGCGGGGACAACGCCGCTGCACAATCTCCAGTTGCGAACGAAGTGAGGGCGGAGTTCAGATGGACTTTCACATTCCTACGCAAATGTGCTTCACAAGGCGAGGGAAAGCTGTTCGGTACGCCGACGTTCCATTTTATTTTCAGCCAACGGAAAATTAGCAACAAGGGCTTCAATCATCGGATGTCTCAGGTCTTCAGAAGAACCAACGTGGTAAAAATGCTCACGGGTTAGCAAACTGAGCCCGGGCCTGCTCCAACTACGTTTGATGGCCGCATTGGTTCTAAACTCGTTGCTGTGCCATGTCGACAGCAGGAAATCGCCGGGGATTGAACTCAGTCGTGACGCCAAGTCGTTTTCATCCTCGTCCGACCACGAGTTGAAGTAGTCCACATGCCGGCCCGCATAAGGTGGATCAACGTAGACAAAGTCCCCCGCTTCAGCCGTGGAAAGCGTGTCACGGAAATCACGGACCGAAAAAGTCCAGTCGGCGGTCCTGACGACTTGTGCGATTTGGCCTACTTGATTGGTAATCTTGGTGACGTAGGCTGGGGCAAACCGCGCAGGTTTGTGGCAATAGGGCACATTGAATTTGCCACGGCGATTGAATCGCATTACACCATTGAAACACGAACGGTTAAGAAATAGAAAATCCAAAGAGCACGGTGCCGAATTAAATCGTTCCCGCACAATGTAGTAATACGGTTCACCTTGTGATTTCAGTTTTGCGCCCTCATCCGTCAAAAAGGTTTTGACATCAGACGCAGTGATGCGTAGGCTCTGAATTTCCTGGTACAGACGAATGATGTGTGGATTGGTGTCGCATAGCAGCGCCTTCTTTGGCTGGACGTTCAGTGCGACGACGCAAGAACCGCAAAATGGTTCAACCCAGCGAGAGAATGGCCTGGTCTCCGCGATGCGCTGAATCGCTTGAACAAGCTTGGTCTTAATGCCTTGGCATTTCAGCGGCGGTACTAACGGAGGGCAGCTCATGACTCACCATCCTCATTGACGGGTTCATCTTCCGCCAATTTTGCGATCTCTTTTTCATGCGCCTTGAGCGAACCGATGCCCCGCTTCTTGTACTCAAGGTAGGTTGCAAGATTGCTATATGGACGCTTCGTTCCGAGCGCCTCAGCCATGTCTCGTGTAAGGTAGAACATCCAATAATCGTCATAGACCTGTTGCCCAAGCGCGGCAAACGGGCCGGTTCCTTCGACAAGCTCTTCAATCTTTATAACCGAGCCAATGTTTTTTGTGTTGCCGCTGCCGGGCCGCGAGGCAGCGATACGGAATTTTGGCTGCGCAAAAAACTGGAATTCTCTGATGACGGATGGAATCTGCTGAAGCTGGTCAATCGTGAATTCCTTGCGCTCGTCGTTTGTACCGTCGCACCTTGAGTAAATCACGCCCAAGACGAAGTGCTCCTTATACTGACCATAAGGGTAAAGCGTATTCTTGTTGCTATCGCGGTTGCGGAAATAACCCGTGAATGCCCCCAACGTCATTCCGTTCACTTCGGTCGCGCTTGTACGGTAGGTGCTCTTTATATCCACGGCAAACCTCCGGCCAGAAGGACGGTGGGTAAAGGTAAGATCAGGGTAGAAGTTTTGTTGTGGGCACAGCTCGATTTCGAGGCCGTGCTTTTTCGCAAACTCCACAAACATTGGAAAAAGCAGCAATTCTAAAACTTTCGATACAATCTTCGTGTCCACTGAAATTGTATAGATGCGTTTATAGACATCTATAAAACCCTTGATAATCCACTCACCTTCGTCGTTTGCGACCGCCTTGGCGAAGGATTTCGTGTGCGTCTGAAGGTGCTTATGAAACTGCTTGGCATTCATGGTTGCAATTGTATCTGGTTCACGCCTTTCAGTAAACGTCTGATCGGTCCCGTGTACTGTTTCAATAGAAATGTCACGGGAACCCGTGACATTTCTATTGAAACAGTACACCATTCTCTACTGAACTTGCCTAAATCAAGGCACCGGTTAAAATATCATCTACGATCTGCCCTGTGTCATACCAAAGTTGTGATGTCCTGTTTGGCCAAAGTTAAAATGTCCTCTTTTGTAAAAAGAGGATGTTATGTGCCAAGAGGAATTACTGATGATGAGTCAGCGGGATCGGGATCGTCTCCGTATTATCCAGCAGGTATCGGAAGGTCGTCTATCGCAGGTAGATGCGGCCGAACAACTGGGGCTTACAGCGCGTCATGTGCGGCGGTTGGTGAAGCGTTTGGTCAGGCGTGGCGATAGCGGGTTGATTCATCAATCGCGTGGCAAGCCGAGCCACAATCGGTTCGACGGGAATTTTTGGCAACGCATTCTACGTCGGTATAAGAGCCGGTACAGTGATTTCGGTCCGACGCTGGCAGCGGAGAAGCTGGCGGAAGACAATATCGTGGTGGCCGCTGAGACCTTACGGGGCTGGCTGATAGGAGCGGAGCCCCAATGCAGCAACCGAACCTGGGCCTGTGACAGATTCTGCCAGGCCTCTGGGGGCCAAATTCCGCAACCTGTCAGAGCACTTGCGCATTATCCCTCTCACTACAACCCTATAGCCCTTCTGACGAACAGTTCAGACCTGCTGAACAATGTTCTTTGACAAGTGAATACCTCCCGCATCAATGGCGCAGGCAAGGGCCTGGTCGAAGCCATGGTGATCGCTCTAACCCCAAACAAAACTCGACACCCGCGCCCAATCCGCGCGCCAAAAAATCCTTCTAACTCCTAACTCCTAAATGCTGGCCCCGTAGGGGCCTTCAAAACATCTTGAGCATCTAGAGCATCTTGAAGACAACCCGCTAAAATCAACGCTCCCATCAACTTGCTCAACTTGAGCACCTTGCTTCCCTAACTTGGACATCTTGGCCACCTTGAAATTCGCAAAGCCTTCTAAATGCTAAATACTAAATGCTGGCGGCCACAGCCGCCCCGAAACAACTTGGACATCTTGGCACACTTGAATAATATCCGCTGCCATCAAGGCTTTTCTCAACTTTCCGAACTTGGCATCCTTGCCTCCCTAACTTGGCCATCTTGGCATCCTTGAAATTCGAAAAGCCTTCTAACTCCTATGTGAATTACTATACTTATTATGGCGTACGCAGCACTGCCGCTTGCTGGAGGCGTTACACCATTGTCATACACCATAATCCGCTGGAACCAAGCCCCGCTGATTCGCGAAGAGATTTTCTTGTTCTCTCCCACCTTGGATAAAAGCCGCCAATAAGCGTGTCAAGGCCACCGACCAGTTCTGAAATATACCGCGCGCGGAATCTCTTCGCGCCTTGCGTGCCATGTGGATGAGCCAGGATCAACAGTGGGAAACAGGATGTAATTGCTGTAAGCACGGCAACGCCCCGGCGGGTTCCGTTGCCCATCAGCACAATTGTGAGATAGAATTGTCGGCTGGAATGAGAAAGCTGCCCCTATCCCCTGGCACGACTCTGGTCGTGGCGCGATACGACTCGGCAATACCGGAGTTGAGGATGGAGATTGGGCACGTTTTGCAGGTGGGTTACTACTTTCGCCAGGATGGCCTGCGCTGTATCTGGCTGTGGGATCCAAGGCGACGGCTATGGTCGCGACCACGCACGGTTCCCCTCTCCCAGCCTTGCTATCAGGAGACGGCCGATCAGGCCCACGTCGACCGTTATTTTGAGGTGTTGCGGCGCGGAACCACATTGGATTACTTTGGCGACCAATGTGACCGGGAGGAAAACATGGCAGGGGTGGTTGAAGCAGAACTGGCGCTCCGCTGCGTACATCCCGCTCCGGAGATGGTAGTGCGCCCCACGAATTGTCGCCGTGACCCCGAAGCCGGGAAAAATCACGATCTGTTGGAAGGCCGTGGATCGCCGGTACGGACACTTGCGCGATCTCTTCAACTTGGCCGACATCCGGGCGAGGCTCTTGCCGCCCTAGCCCCGTTTGTACGCCGGGGCGATGCGATAGCCGCGTATGCCGCCGGCCTGTGCTACCGGGCCGGCCCAGCGATGAAACCCTCTCCGGCGCGGGCGGTGCGTTTGTTCAGAATGGCCGCACGGAGCCTTCCGGAGGCTACATGTGCCTTAGCAGAGAGCCACCTTTTCGGTATTGGAGTCGGACGCGACCCGGTTGTGGCATACCGTCTGCTGAAGTCGTTGACCGACACCGGTCTTCCGCGGGTGGACTACCGCCTGGCTGAATGCCTTCATTACGGTTGGGGGACGGCTCCAGATTTGAAAGCGGCGCTCGACATATACAGCCGTTCGGCCCGTGCTGGCTTTCCATTCGCGCTGACGCGGCTTGGCCAGTTCCACCAATGGGGCTACCTGGTCCAGCGCAATGTGGCAATTGCAAAGCGACTGTACACTTGGGCACTGGCTGCGGGAGACATGGACGCCGCATATCGGCTGGGCCTAATGTACCTTTATGGGGACGGCGTCATTTGCGATTATGACAAAGCATTCCATCTGTTGCAGCGCTCGGCGAGCGGCGGTAATGTCATGGCGCATGGCGCGTTGGGTGACATGTACCTAAGTGGTGTGGGCAGGCGAAAGAACTGGCCATTGGGGCAGAAACACCTTGGAAAATCGCATTATATACAGACACGGTTCCGAGCGTGGCATCGATTGATGCGTCACGATGATCGAGCCGCCGACGAGATTGGTGAGTGTCTGGTGCACCATGGTGCGTGAGGCTGCGTTGCCAATGTTATCCATTATCGGAGTCTGGAAGATAAAAGACCGCTATCGCGATACCGCTGTCCCTGGTAACGGAGTTTTACGGAGGCTTATATCACGGATCTGATAGACGACACTGGGTTTGTGGAGATGGTCACACTTGGGATGGTCCGCTTCGTTAGGAAGCTAAGTTACATCAAAGGGGACTCCGATCGCAGTCAGCACTTGGTGGCCGTTTCGTATCCAGTGGCTCGTGCAGCGCTCGACGCTGGGCTTGGAATATCACTGGGGTGGACGCTAAAAGATTCGCATTATCTTGCGCTTCGCCTCGACCGATACAAGCTGCCACAAGACATCTTGCCATTCGCGCTGCATGACGCTCCGGTCTTCAACAGCAGCGACTTTTTCAAATGCCCGTTTGTGCTGACAGACGCCGCCGGGCTGAAACAAAAGGCTGTGGATTCCCTGACGAAATTCCAGCGATTCGCGTCTGCGGTACTGCGGGAAGCGTTGGTTGAGTCTGTGGAGTTCCATATTCTGGCATGGGGAGAATACGATCCCGACATGTTGAAAATTGAATGTACCGTGGCCGGATTCATGGATGCCGTCGATCCAATTATCAGAGATATCACAGACATTCCATCGACGCAATTGCTCGTGCGATTATAGATAGATATACTCCGCTCGGCCATTGATGATACATGGAGGCCAAGCCGGGGGAGTACGTAACGCAGGCGTCCCGCCTGCCCACGTCGTGTTTCCCATTCCGGCCAGATGCCTGCGGTCCAACGAATACCTTCGCCGATTTGTCCCATTAGGAGGCGCACGGAGTATATTCTGGCCCGAAGCGCAGTTCTGCAGGCTCCTATTGGTTGGTGAAAAAATCAAACACCAGATCCGACCAGCCGGGGAGTATTTCATGGGCAAAATCAGGATAAATGACCGTGCGCTTTTCGCATGTCATTTTGTTATACGCCGCAAATTGGGTGGATGGTGGGCATACGGTGTCCATTAAGCCGATGGCCATGAGGGTTTTGGCTTTAATGCGCGGCGCAAGATGCTGGCAGTCAATGTAGCCCAGGCGGGAAAATATTTCCTCTTCGCGCAGATGGCGCGGATCATGCTGCCGGAAAAACGCGTGGAGTTCCAGGTACGCATCTTTCGCGAGATCCATTTCCCATACCCTCTGATAATCGCAAAGAAATGGATACTGCGGTGCCGCTTTGGCAATGCGCTCTTCCAACGCGGCACACGCCAGCGTAAGGCCGCCACCCTGCGAGCGGCCCATGGCATAGACGCGGTTGGCGTCCACTTCAGCCATGGCCAGTACAATTCCCGCGAGTTGGGCGGTATCAAGATATATCGATCTGAACAATAATTTCTGCGGATCAGGATCCGCCAATCCACGAACAATATGACCGTGATGCGTTGTGCCGCGAACGGGCGTAATATCTTCGGAGAATCCCCCCTGGCCCCGGCAATCCATGGCGGCGACAATATAACCGGCGCCGGCCCAGGCGAGCTTGTCGGTCCAATCACCGGCATGGCCTGAATAACCATGAAACATACAGATGGCGGGCAATTGTGTGCCCGCCGGTATATGTTTGGGCCGGAGGAACTTGGCGTGAATCCGCGCACCGCCAACGCCGGTGAAGTACATATCAAAGCAATCGACATGCGGGGTGTGAAATTCCGCCGGGCGTAAATCAAGATCAGGTTTGACCGCCCGCATATCCGCCAGCGCGTCAAGCCAATACGCATCAAAATCAACGGGGCGTGGATTCCGACCAGAATAGATGGCCAGTTTTTCCATGGGCATATCAATTACGGGCATGTCAGGACTCCAAGCAACAGTTCTTCGGACACAGCAGGAAATTTTCAGAGCATATCGTGCGGTACTTTGAGAAGTCTAAGAAGCTGATTCAGGCAGTAATGCCTTACCGACGCAGCGCCAAATTGGCATCGTTGGATGAAATCAGGGCCAGGCGTCCCATGAGATAGGGGGCAAACGCCTGCGCTTCCAGCGGGACGGGGAACAGGCTGTATTGTGTCAGCTTACGGTGACCGGCGGCGTTGGGTTGCCAGACGTAGCGCAACACATTAATGCGGAACCGTCCGCCGGTTTTACTTATAAACCGCAGTGGCTGGGGCAGACTGGCGATCGGAATTTTTACAACCGTCGTCACAGCATTGCGGTCGCGCCAGGTGCCTGAACCGGTTTTTACGACCAGGCCCTTAATATTCCATGGAATCAGGCCATAGGGATGATTCAAATCCGGCGCCCCTGATGATGTTGGCGTGGGGGGCGTTGAGGATTGATGCCAAACGCCGTGCGTGCGGCCCGATGGAGACACCACCAGCTCAAAAAAATTAGTGCCATTTTGTTTGCGTGAGGTATCCAGCCATATTTCCGAACAATCATGCCGCCAGAGATTATCCGCAGCGGCGGTCGGAGCACCTTGGTAAGGACCGGTTGCGACAATGGCAATATACAGGTAGGCCGGCGTAAAGGCTGCGGCAATTTTTGTGTGTACCGTGGCGGAGCTGCTGGATTGGGCTTTCGCCAATTTGAACCATTGAGCATTTTTCCAGACGCTTGCCAGCAATGGATTGGCCATGGCGTGCTGGGCAGGTTTAAGCGGTTGGGCTTCTAATGCAACCGGGCGAACCGTGCCGTCACGGTTCGGAGCCGAGGCCGAATCGGTGGAGCCGTCCTTGCAGCCCGGCCAAACCGACAGCAGGGACCCGGCGAGGAGTACCACGCCAATCATTTTAAAGGTTGTAAGGCCTTTGAAGTTCAAAGTTTGTGCTGTCCTTTTCTTCATCATCGCTCATCCTGAGCTTGCTGACCGCTATACCAAACGATCAACTTATTCCACAGTTACAGATTGCGCCGGCTCAGCAATCGTGGTCATGGCTTGAGGTCCCATTTCGCTGCTGTGTCCGGGGAACGCTTTGGCCTTGGGATCAAGCTGGATTTTCGCATAGTTTACAGCGGTGGCAGCCTCGCCAAAGCCCGTCACGATGAGCTTGAGTTTGCCGGAAAATCCCGCAACATCACCGGCTGCGAAAATGCCTTTCATATTGGTCTCCATCTGCTGGTTGACCAGAATAGATTGGCCTTCCTGCTTAACAGGCCAATTTTTAATGGCACCCAGGGAGCTGATAAATCCGAGCTGCGGCAGTATTGCATCGACCTGTATTGTCCGCTGCTCTTGGGTCTGGTTATTGACCAGAACGGCACCCTTGAGAGTGTTATCGGCTATTACCAGTTCTTTTAATTCCCAAAATGTTAAAATTGGCACGCCTATGGACAAAACTTTGGAAACACTGTCTTCATGGGCGCGAAACTGATTCCGGCGGTGAATAATGGAAATATGGGAAGCTGTCCCATGAAGATTCATCGCCCAGTCCAGAGCGGAATCCCCGCCGCCGATGATCAGCAATCGTTTGCCCGCAAAGGCCGCCTTGGAGGAAACTGCATAGTAAATGCCCCTGTTTTCCCATGCGGGAGCGTTCGGGAGCATGATTTTGCGGGGCTGAAAAGCTCCGCCACCGGCGCAGATAAGCAGCGTTTTGGTGTAATGTTCCACATGCTCTGAGCCAACAACGTAGCAGTCCAAGGCCTCATGACGTTTAAGGGTTTTTACTGTTTCGGATAAATGCACGGAGGGGTTATATTGCAGGCCCTGCTCCATGAGGTTTTTGACCAGATCACGGGCCACAACCTTGGGGAATCCCGCCACGTCAAAAATGTATTTTTCAGGGTAAAGCGTGGCCAATTGGCCGCCGAGCTGATCCAGCGAATCAATGATTTTGGTTTTCATCTGCCGCAGGCCGGCATAGTACGCGGCATACAGCCCTACTGGGCCACCGCCGATAATAGTTAAATCAAATATTTCCGGTGTGCCGGTCATTCCAGCAGTTCCTTTCGCATCGCAACCAGCGTTCCGCCAGTTTTCCAACACGTTATTCTATCCAATTTCGACGAAGTTAAAAGCGCATTTGAATTTAAGTATTCACAAATGCGATAAATGTGTTGTATCCGATCGTTTTTGGATGTTATCTGGTGCGAAACCGGCGTATTATTCCGGAGATTCCGGGTGGGTGCGGCATTTTTCAATGTGCTCCAGCGGATATTTAGGTGCCTCGATATCACACATTCCCGGACAACGTGATGCCGCATGTGTCCAGGCATCGGGTGAGCTCAGGTTCATTTCCCAGAATGGCCAAGTTCGGCACTGCATCGGGCGAACGGGGTATATGCCGCAGGTAGCTTTACCATCGGCCCGTTTTAGAAAAATACAGTCAAAATTGGCTCGTTCGATCAGACTATATGCGCCTTTGGCTTTCCGCACATATTTGCGCGTGAAATCATCAAACGGCATATTGAGAAATCCGGCGATTCGCGTCATATCTTCCATGGTCAGCCAGACATATCCCGG
>JAJZVR010000033.1 GCA_021847065.1 Planctomycetota bacterium
AACACATGAGTTCGTCATCATCCACGCCGAGCACCGCCACATCCTCGGGCACGCGGATATTGGCTTCCGAGCAGGTGCATAAGATCATCAACGCGAGTTGGTCGTTACTGACCATCAGTGCCAGCGGTTTGGGTAATTGGGCCAGCCACTGGGCCGCTTTGGGGTCCGGCTGCGACCAGGCGACGGCGGTTTGCGGTACGCCCGCGCCCACCTTGAACCAGGTGGTTTGGCATTTCATGCCGGCCTTTTCCAGCGTTTCCACAAAGCCGCAGTGCCGCGCCTGCGCGAAGTGTGTGCCGACGGCACCGCAGAAAGCGAAATGTTGGAAGCGACGCTCCAGAAAATAATTGGCGGCCATTTCCCCTATCTTCCCGTGATCCACGCAAACCTGGATACATGCCTGGTGCTCCAGTCGGTCTCCCACATCCACCGCCGGTACGCCCAACCGGTGACACGCCCGGGCGAGTTCCGGAGTTTCAAGCATTCCGATAATTCCGTCTGGTCGCCACGCGCGGATCAGGGGAATGGCGGAGTTGACAGGGGCGAACCCCTTCCACATCCAATGGGAAAATCCCACCGCAAATTGGCGGATACCGATTAGATGCAGATGTTGATTGCCGACTTTGGGCCAGAAGAGCAACGCTATTTTCTTTTTATTCGTCGTCTCCGGACTTCGTAGAATGTCGCTCATTGCAAGAATTCCTTTCATTTAGTTTACAGGCTGCGGAAGACTATAGCACGACTTGACAGTATTGCGCACAGCCGATAACTCACCCTCCGCGAGATGTCGCCATACGGACAAAGTTTGTCGTCAAATGAACAACCATTGCTGATATGATTCTCCTAACGGTTCAACCGAACGAACTTGGAATTGCCGGGCGGTTAAGGGTCCCTTAGTCCGGATGTCGTCAGATGGACCAAGATTGTCGCCAAGTGAATAAACAGTGCTGGTACAATCCACCTAATGGTTGAACTCGGCGGGCTTGAAATTCCGGATCGGTACAAGGAATCTTGGCAGGCCTTACTGAAGATTGGTTGGAGAAATAGAGCGGAGTCGCGGGAGGTGCTTTGAATGGAGAATTAGGGTTTTCATTTTTTCCGTCGCATGTGGCGGCGGAGCCGGTCATCGCCCGGTTTGGCGATAAATTCGAGAGCTTCCCACAGGGAGCGAGGAGTCTTTTATGTTTTCCAAATGTTTCCCAAGGTTTCATGTTTCGCACGGTTCTTCTCTGGTCGCCGCAGCGGCCATCGCCTGCCTGCCGGTAGGCATGGCCGGCGCGGTGTTGGCGGGGTTGACTGTCGGTGCCGGCGCGGCCCACGCCGGGGCCATGTACGGCGTGCAGTTTATCGGATCAGAGGCCACCGGTACCAATGCTTACAACGGCACGGCATTGACCTCCACCCAGGTTGCCGGGGTTCTCCCGCAGGACAATTTCAATGTTGTTACCAGTGAAAGCACCGGTAACAATGTAGGCAGCGCCGGCTACATCGGCCTCGCCGGCGGCCCGGTCACATTGGTGGATAGCACGGGAAGTAACGCTGCGGGCGTCCAATTCAGTTGGGTGGATTCCAATAATTGGCACACCACCACCGCCGGGTATACCACGCCCTCCACGAACGGCAACAACGGATCCCTTTTTTCCGCAGAGAGCCAGGGGTCTTACGGTGTAACGGCAGGTAACTCGCCGGGAACTTATAAGTTCAGCAATCTGGCGGCGGGGAATTACGATCTGATCGCTTATACCGTCAATGATTCGGCACCCTCATCGGGGGCGGGTTATGTAGGCGTGGTTAGCGTTACGGTGAATGGCACGTCCACTGGTAATACCTACTATGATCCGAACCAGCCCGAGGGATCTTGGATTGCCAACCAAACGTTTGTGCAATCCACCAGCACTACCTTGGCCGGTGCGACAACGGCGGCGAATTACGTTGAATTCGCTGGACTCAACGTGCCGTCCGCCGGTGGATATATAACGCTGTCAAACCTCACTCCCGCAGGCTCCACTTCCGCCGCCGCCGTCAACGGCCTGCAACTGGTGGCCGTGCCGGAACCGGCGAGTCTGGGCTTGTTCACCCTCGGCGGTGTGGTGGCCGGGTTGCTGCTGCTTAAACGCCGCCGACCACACAGCGACTTGAGCTTTGCAAAATAAGGTTGTCTTCGCCGCCTGCCTGCCTGTGTCGGCAGGCAGGCGGCGGAACCGTAGCCCGCCCGGTTGGCGGGTCGATCAAGTAGCTCCCACAGGGAGCAGGAGTTTTTTATGTTTCCCAAATTTCATGTTTCGCACGGTTCTTCTCTGGTCGCCGCAGCGGCCATCGCCTGCCTGCCGGTAGGCATGGCCGGTGCGGTGTTGGCGGTGTTGACCGTCGGTGCCGGCACAGCCTCGGCCACCGTAGTAACCATCTACGCGGATAATTTTACCGGCAGTGCCACCACACCGCTTGCCGGCCAGGCACCCACTACCGATTCCGGCGGTGCAACATGGACCGCCGCAACACCGAGCAGTTCGGTTCAGTGGATGGAGAACGGTAGCGTGGTTAATCCACCACCGAGCGTCAACAACATTGCGGTGTCGCTACCACTGACCCCGGTAAGCGGTGGCATCTACACCGCATCCATAGTATTGGCCCCGACCACCAACGGAAATCAGTTTTTCTTTGGTTTTGGAACATTTACCGGGCCTAATGCTGCTTTTCCATTCTACGCTGGCTATGGCCCGTGGATGAGTGTCGCCGACACCCATCCCATTAGCACCTTTGCCGGCCCCAATACTCAAAATCAGAACTCCGCCAACATGTGGGCCTCGACAATCCCCGGTACCGCAACTGTGGTGCTTAACACAACCGCCCCTGATTGGACGGTGCAGTGGTCATACTCGGGGAACGTCAATGGCCCCAGCCTGGGAACCTACAGCTACACCGGTGCAAGTGGCGCAAATCCAAACCCAACGGGAATCACCGGGGTCGGGTTCTCCAGTAATTCCGAGACCGGCAGCGTCAGCGATTTCAGCCTCACCGGACCAGCCCCTGTTCCCGAACCGGCCACATTGGGCTTGTTCGCCGTCGGTGGAATGGGGCTGCTGCTGGCGGCCCGGAAGCGCAAAACGCAGGTATAAGCGGCCAAAATAATCTTGGTCGAAAAATAGGGGGCTGTGGGCGACTGCGGCTCTCTTTCCTCTGTCTTCTTGATCTAAAAGGAGTACGAATCATGTTTACCACGCAATCAAATCCGGAATCACATCCAATCTCAACACAATCTACACGGCAGTCGCTGGGTGGGCAGATGCAAACGGGATTTACCATCGTCGAATTATTGGTGGTGATTTCCATCATCGCACTGTTGATCGCATTGTTGTTACCGTCGTTGGCGGAGGCCAAACAAGACGCTAACAGTATCGCGTGCCTGGCGAACCTGCGTTCCCAAGGGCAAATGATCGCCGAATACGGCGTCGAATATAAGGGTGCCATTCCTTACGGCAGGCAGGTGGGGTCTTCCTGGACCAATCAGTGGGGCGCGGATAACTGGGATACACTGCTGTTCTGCAACAACCAGGGCATCTCCCCGGACAGCCTCGCGCAGGCGTGGTGGTTTCCGTTGAACGGGACCCCGATGAGTTCAACGCAGGTCAACGGCCTGATGGGAACGTGGGCGAAGATATTTACTTGCCCCTCCGCAACTATACCGCTTAATCCGGGGAGCAGTACCAATCACCCAAATTTTCCTATAGGTAACTTTACAACCTATGCCCCTAACCCGAATTTTTTTATGTCATGCCTTCCGCCTAACTCTCAGGGGGTAGCGGGTTTTTTTACAACAGGGAGCCAGCCACAGACCGTCACCTACAGCCTCTCCAATGTTGTCAATCCCACCCAAAAGGTCGCCATTGGAGATTCCACTCAAGTGACGCAGTTCGGCGATGCTGGTAGTGCCGGTTCGATTTTCTTCTGGCAGCAGAACACATGGCCGGCATTTGTCACAGCTTCCCCGGAGGACTTGGTGTCGTCGCAAGGCATCGGGGCGGGACTAAATTCTAACAGTGACTATCCTTACGCGGTCTGGGCTGTGGGAATGCGCTACCGCCATGGCCAGACTTCCGCTAACGATAGCGGCGGCTGGGCCAATGCTGTGTTCTTCGACGGCCATGCTGCCACCATTTCGGTCAACCAAGCACCTGCGGGCATGCCGGGACAGCCGCCCATAACCGGGACAACCGGGCTGAGGGTCATGAATGTCGTCAACCCGAATTTGTCGACGAACGTAGAACAATGATCCGCGTAAGGATGGCACATGATTCGGCTGGTTTAGGGGGCTGGCATATATACTGCACGCGGCCACCATTGACACAAACTTTGTGGCATGGACATCTTTTCCATGGCGTTCCAAGGACAAAAGCCCGTGGAACGCAGTCGGGCGGCGCTGCGAAAAATGTATCATTGATTGCCGCACGCGGTATAGGTTCGATGGCTGTCGTGATCGATTCACCCGATATTGCCTCGTTGGCGATGTGGTCGTGGCCGATGCGTTGTGGTAGGCATGAATATTTAGGAGTCTCAATAGTGCGTGTGTTTCAACGGGTGTGGGTGTGCGGTATAATTACGTTGGTTTTGGTGGTAGGAGTGCTTGCTTGCGAGCAAAATCCATCCCCGGTTCTTGGCCAGGTAGCCCCGGCGGTGTGTACCGCCAGTACGGTTCCAGGCCCGATTGTGCCGGATGGTTTGGGCGTCAACATACACTGGACCAATCCCCGCCCCGGCGAAATGCGAATGCTGGCCGCCACGGGCGTGCGCTGGATTCGTATGGATTTTCGATGGGATGCCACGGAAACCAAAAAGGGCCAATACAATTTTGCGTCCTATTTCCGCCTGATTACCGCACTGCGGCGCTATCATATCCGGCCATTGCTTATTCTCGACTACGGCAACCCGCTTTACCAGCACGGAGCATTTCCCACCACGCCAACGGCCCGTCATGCTTTTGCAAAATGGGCCGCGACGGCGGTTAAGACTTTTCGCGGCTATGGCGTGATGTGGGAGATGTGGAATGAAGCCAGCGGAGGCATGGGAAACAATAATGTTCCCGTCCCACCCGCCGCCTACGCCAAGTTGGCGGTCGAAGTTGGCCAGGCCATTCACCGCGCCGATCCGCACGCCCTGTATGTCGGCCCGGCGCTGGCGGGAATGGATCGTCCATGGTTAAAACAGATACTTCAGGATGGGGTGCTCAAAGAGTTTGATGCGGTGACGGTGCATCTGTATCGCCAAACTCCGCCGGAAACTATTGGCAAAGATTACGCGAATCTTCGCCAACTCATCGCCCGCTATTCCCCGCTTGGCCGGGTTATCCCGCTGATTTCCGGCGAATGGGGGTATTCAACCACCTGGATGAAACGCGATGCCAATCGGCAGGGTAAATATCTGGCGCGGGAGTTTTTGACCAATCTCATGTACCGCATTCCCCTTTCCATCTGGTATGACTGGCATAACGATGGGGCCTTGGGATTGGGTCATTCCAAGGCCGGTAGCATTGAAATCGCCCACATTGCCATAACCACCAAGGCCGGGGCCATGAAACACCTGCACCTATTTGCCAAGGGCCACAGTTGGGCTTTTTGGAACGGCGCGGAATTTCCCGGTGCCAAAGGCAGTTTCAAAATCATCCAAGATCATCAGGTGCCGGTGGGCATCATCAAATATAATTTTGCCGGCGGTGGAAATTATGTGGACGCGGGCGTGAATGTTGCCATCAAAAAAGCCGGTACGCTGGCGTTCAAGGTAAAATCCGCACATCGGCAGCGGATATTGATTCGGATTGGGGACAGCTCCAGCCAGACCGATCAATGGATCCTACCGTATTCGAAGATCAACCACTGGCAGAGGTTTCGCATAAACCTGACGCGTGGATCAAGTTCGCACTGGGGGGGTAAAAACAACGGGGTGCTTGATTTCCCGATTACCTCCATCAGCATTGGTGTCAACAACTCCTACCCTGCGCAGGAACGGCATTTTGGAATTGTTAAATTCACATACCATCCGCATCGGCGCTGGGTATACACGCCCAAGCCGGCGTTTTTTGCCTGCCGCACACTCACGCACACGCTAAGCGGCTTCCATTTTGATAAGCGTATAAAAGAGAGCAATCCCAACGATTTTGTGCTGGTGTTCGCCCGCGGCAAACAGCGGCGCTGGGTGGCTTGGAGCATGGTGAAACCTAAGCCGCGGCGGGGCGTGGTGGTATTGTCCGTATCGGCGGGAAGCTATCGCGTGATCAACTATCTGGGCAGCGAACACATTAGGGCGATGGCCGGTGCGGCGGGACTAAAACTGCAACTGTCCACCGGGCCGCAATATGTCGTTCCGTGGCCTGCGGGAAGCGGTGGAAACTGACGAAGGGACTGGGAAGTGATTTCCTCGGTTGGCTATGGAACATGGCGGTACATTAATAACTTCGTGTTTCCCTTGGGGGTCTTTGTTTTTAGGGGATGTTTTATGAAACGACGCGCGTTTACCCTTGTCGAATTATTGGTGGTGATCTCCATCATCGCTATTCTGATTGCGCTACTGTTGCCGGCATTATCACGGGCCAGACAACTGGCCAACAGCATTTCGTGCGAATCCAATCTGCGGCAGTTGGGATTGGCTTACGCCGAATACACGCAATCGTCTGCGGCGGCACACGGCGGGATACCGGATTTTGGCGGAACCGGCGGGGGCTATATGTGGTTCGATACTTTAGCGACCATGTTCCCCGGTGGCGATGACTTTCCGCCATCGCCGCTTTATAACCAGCCGCCATTCAGCAGCCTGCCCGTCACCATGGAGAAAGTGTTGACCTGTCCTGATGCCGCCCAGCCACCCTTGGCTTCGCAGTCGTTAGGCGGCGGTGGATATTATGGAACGGCAACTTCCCAATGGGAATGGTTCGGAGGAACCGACCGCAGTAGCTATACCTTCAATGGTTGGATGTATAATTATCAGGAGTCAACCCCAGCGAACCAACAAGGTATGTCCACGGCCAACGATTACTGGCTCAACAGCCAAAATGCACCGGCTAGCGAAACGCCGCTGATCTCCGACGGGCAGTGGGTGGATGTAACTCCCGTGCCTTGGGATACCGTTCCTCCGCCGCCCTATGCGGGGGGCATCGTGAATCACGTATCAAACATGGCGACGGTATGCGTGAACCGCCACGATATGGCCATCAACATCGTGTTCGCCGACGGCCATGTTGAGGATGTGGCATTGGGTAATTTGTGGACGCTGCGGTGGAGTCCCGGCTATCAGTATGGTCCGGCCCGCGCGTTGCAGTAATTAAGATGGAACCATGGAGGAATGTGATTGTTGGCGCTCCGGTGGAAACCGCTTTTAATTTCTCCAGTGCTCCACTTTATAATCATCCATGGCCTTTGGCGGGTTACGCTGGGGCGTCGGATCTCGTTTTTGAAGAATAGGAGTCTTTCAGTTGTTTAAATTTTGCTTTGGATATCCCGTGGTATTTGGGTTCATCTTTGTTGGTGCCTTGGCGGGGCGGCCCGGTACGGCCTCAGCGCAATCCAAGTTGCTTGGGCCGGACAACCCAGCAGCTCTTATGCCAGAGATTATGCAGGCCTACCGTTCAGGCCGGGGACGGATCGTCATTCCGCCGGGAGTCTATCAATTGCCGGAGCCGCATGGCGGATTTTATTGGTCGTTTAATAATATGCGGAACCTCCGGATTATTGGCAAGGGCGTTACACTGTTGCGCACGGACCCAACCAAAGGCGGTATTCATTTTAACAATTGCCGCAATGTAACGCTGGACGGCGTTACCCTGCGCTGTGATCCGATCCCTTATACGCAGGGGCGGATTATCGCCATAAGCCATAAGAAAGACTCCATGGTGATCCACATCAACAAGGGTTACCAAACGGATTTAACCAATCCAGTGCGATTCAGTGCCCATCCTTTGGGAACGGTCTTCAGCCCGAAAACGTTTCGGATATTGCCGGGATCATTGGACTTCTCGTGGAGAAAAATAACCCGAATCGGGCCGCATGAGTTCCGGTGCCAACACCTTTCCACCCTTACATCCATGCGCGTCGGCGATTTGGCCGTCTTCCGCAGCCACCCCCGCAACGACATTTTGATCACGGGATGCCGTGCTATGTGCATCCGCCACGTCACCGTCATGGGAGGGACCGGGTTTTGTTTTCATGAACAGGGCGGCGCGGGTGGCAACCGTTATATTGACGATTCGATTATTTACCCGCCCAAGCCGCGGGGTGCCACCGTCCAACCGCTTCAAGCCTCCAATGCCGACGGACTGCACAGCAACCTGATGCGACATGTGCCGACCATCATCGGATGTCACTTTGAGGGGACCGGCGATGACGGCATAGCCATCCATGGCTGGTATGCGATGTTGCGGCGCGCCGCCGGGCGACAATGGACGGTGCTGTTTCCTTACGGCTCGCGGAATTTTTTCCGCGCCGGTGATAAACTCAAGCTCTATGACCCGAACGGAGGTTACTTGGGGCGGACACGGGTGGTGGATATTAAGCCATTAGCCGGGTATAAACCGGCACGCCCCACCGCTCTGAAGCGGGAAAATCCCGGTGCCTTTTCGGGCCCGGGCCTTTGGTTTTATTCCGTAACGGTAAGCCATCCCATTGCCCATAGCGGCTTTCAGGATCGGATATGCGACACCAAAGCGAACGGCTCCGGATTTGTGATCCGTAACTGCGTGATCCAAAACAATCGCGCCCGCGGAATGAATATCAAGGCCGATAATGGTGTCATTGAAAATAACATCATTGACGGTAGCTCGGTTGGAGGTATTGAAGTGGGACCGGAGTTCTGGTGGGACGAATCCGGTTGCAGTTCCCATCTGCTTATTGAAGGCAACACGATCCGTCATGTCGGTTATGCCACGGTTTACCCGCCGGGATGGTTTGAGGCCGGAGCCATAAGCATCGTGTCACACACCGACACGGGTAATTTTGGGCATGACGGCATTGCGGTGATTAACAACCGGTTTGTGGATGACAACGGTATAAACCTTTTGATCGCGGACACCAGGAGCCTGCTGGTATCGGGCAATCTCTTTACTCGCCCGATGCGAAAGCCGGATAATCGCGGCGCGAACTTCCATCTCGGTACTTCCAGCCTGATCTGGCTACAACAATGCAAGGATACTCTCTTGGCCGGCAATCGGGTGGTTGATCCCGGCCCGGCAATGAAGAAACTTGTGGGAGTCGGGCCGTGGGTCAGTGATATCAAGGGAATCAAAACCGGAATAATAGCCCGGTCAGGTACCGTTCGAATGCCACTGACCGCCTCGACGCAGAGAGGCGCAACTGGCTCCGCTAAGATCGTTTATCAAGACGGCTTCACGGGTAGTGCAACCACACCCCTTGCCGGCCGAGCACCCACCACCGACACCGGAGGGGCCACTTGGACCGCCTTCCAGAGTGGCAGCAGTAATCAATGGATGGCAAATGGCTCTGTAAAACAGTCACCCGGAAGTGAGTCTAATAATGTTGCCGAATCGCTGCCGCTGGTACCGAAACGCGGACACATCTACACCGCATCCATGGTGCTGAATCCGATCGCCGACGGAAACCAGATTTTCTTTGGCTTTGATACGATTTCCCCGTCGAATGCACCGTTCTACAGTGGCCATGGCCCATGGATGGATATCAATGATGGCGGTGCCCTTAGCAACTTCGCCGGCCCCGGTGCCTCCAAGCAAGGCATCGGCCAGACCGTTTTTTCCGGAACTGTGGGGAAAACCGCAACGGTAGTGCTTAATACCGTCGGGAGACATTGGACGGCGCGCTGGTACTATCACGGGAAACCAATTGCGGCAACCTATACCTACACCGGAACCAGGGAGCGGAATTCCAACCCCACGGGAATTACGGGCATCGGATTCGCCAGCAATTCCGAGACTGGTTCCGTCGCCGAATTTAAGTTGACGGATCAGACCGCGTCAAACTACGGCCGTAACTTTCCGGCGCTGGTTCCCGCCCGTGTGTTACAGCCGGGCTTGCGGAAAACGGTTTCCGCCCGCGTGATGCGGAAGGTGGACCGGTTGGTACAAACACCTTACAAATACGGCATTATTATCCACCCCGGTAAAGGTCAACTGGTGGACAGCCCCTGTGTCTACCGTTTCGGGCGTAAATGGTACATGCTGTATGTTCGTTTTAAGAATCAGGGCTACGAGACCCAGCTGGCGGCGAGTAACAATTTACTCAAGTGGAAGCGGCTGGGAACCGTGCTGCCCTTTCAACCCCACGGTTGGGATAAATGGCAGGATGACGGAGCAATTGCGCTTTCGGACACAACTTGGGGCGGCTCCTGTCAGCCCGAAAAATTTGATGGGCGATATTGGATGTCCTACTTGGGGGGCAACAAAAAAGGATACGAACCGCCACCGCTTTCCATCGGCATGGCTTGGACGCACAATCCCGGAGCGGCCCGCCCCTGGCATCCCATTGCCGACAATCCGGTACTTTCCACCGTGGGGCCGGGGGTGCGGCCCTTTGAAAAAGAAACGCTTTATAAAAGTCAGATCATCCGGGTATCGCCGCGCATTTTGGGCTATCCGTTTGTGATGTATTATAACGCCAGCCAGAAAGGCCCCCATCTGGAGCGGATCGGCATGGCCGTGTCCAAGGATATGACGCATTGGACGCGCTTCGGTAACGGCCCGGTGATTACCAACCATAGGGGAATCTCCGGCGATCCGCAGATTGTCCGTATGGGAAATCTGTGGGTGATGTTTTATTTTGGGGCGTTCTGGACGCCAAAGGATTACCACCCGGCCCACCCGCGGGCTTTTATGAACCAAGCCTTTGGCACGTTTGCTTGTTCCTACGATTTAGCGCATTGGACGAAATGGCGGGGCCAACCTATATTGCAACCCTCCGTACCATGGGATCAAACCTATGCCCACAAGCCATGGGTGATTTACCACAACGGCGTGGTGTATCAGTTTTATTGTGCGGTGGGAAACGAGGGCCGGTGCATTGCCGTGGCCACCAGCAAGGATATGCGGTGATACAATGCCAGTGGAGCCAAATCAGCGCCGTAAGTCGAGCCTCCATTGCCGACTTGGAAGAAACGTTCACCGAATTTTAAAGGGTCGTCCAAATGATGCTGTTACCGAGCCGATGCGTATTTCCCCGGTGGATTTATCTTTGTTTCTGGATAGGTGTTTTCGTGCTATGCATAGGCCGGTTTGGGTTGGCTGCGGCAGCGTCCGCGTCACCGTCTTCCGCCATCGCCGCCCGGATTCCTGCGGCGGACCGCATCAGGCCGGTGTTGACCAACCTTGATGTCAACGCCCCATCCAATGCCCCCAGCCGCCTGCGTTGCCAATGGTTACGGAACCCTATTGGACTTCAGCAGCCGCACCCCCGCCTGACATGGCTGCCGCCGCAACGGCGGGCGCTAAAACACGAGGCCTATTATCAGATTCAGGTGGCCAGTCTCTCGAGCAATCTCAAGCGTGGCCGTGATCTGAGTTGGGATTCTGGAAAAGTATTGGAAAATCCGGATTTTCTCCCGCAATACTATGGCCCGACATTTAAGCCGTATACGCATTATTACTGGCGGGTGCGGGTATGGAGCCGTTCGGGTTGGAAATCACGGTGGAGCTGGCCAGCGAGTTGGATGACCGGGCCGCTTCATACCAGCGATTGGCAGGGAGGCTGGATCAGTTACCAGCATAAGATAAGCAATCCTTTTTACCAGTCCGCTCACAACGCCTACTACGGCCTGCCGCTGCCGAGATGGACGGGAAGGCTCAATAAAGCCGATTGGATACTTTCCGCCGGCGCGGCGGTTCCGGGATCGTTTAACGCACCACCCGGTTTGTATAAGCTAAGCCGAAATTTTAAGCTGCCCTTGGGCGTAAAAATCCGCGGAAGTTATCTTACCATTGCAGCCGATAATGGGTGCAACGTGGCGATAAACGGGCATATTATATTGTCCGGGTTTGGAGCACCATGGAACCAGCCCGCGGTGCTGAAAGTTACCGATGCTTTGCGCGGCGGAAATAACCGGATCGTGGTCCTGTTGAAAAACGATGGCAACAAACCCAATCCAGCGGGTTTGATAGCGGAGCTGGCAATACGTGGCTCTAATGGATTTGAAAGGCGGCTGGTCACCGACACGCGGTGGCGCGCACAGGCCGCGCATGGCGGTGGCCACTGGTTGGCCGAAGCGCCGAAAGGAAAAAAGGCGGTGATAATGGCGCAATGGGGCGGCGGCCCATGGGGCAAGGTCAGCGGGCTTCAGCCCAACTGGGTGCAAAAAGAGCCGGACCCGATTTTTCGCAAAGTGTTTCGCACGCCAGCACATCTAAGACAAGCCTACATGTACATGGCCTCGCCAGGTTATTGGAAGGCGCTGATCAATGGAAAAAAAGTGGGCAAGGGTGAACTGGAGTCCACCCTTTACGACTACACCAAGGCAGTGCCCTACCAGAGCTTCAACGTAACCTCGTTGCTCAAGCCGGGAAAAAAAAACGTGGTGTCGATTGAGTTGGGTAACGGCTGGTACAACTTCATGGAACCCAACGGCGGCGGCTACCAGTATGCCCTTTGGCGGGCGTGGCCAAGGGTACGCATGGACCTGCTGATACGAGCGTCGGACGGTAAGTCAAAATGGCTGGCCACCAATAGCACCTGGCAGGCCGCGGACGGGCCCTATCTGGCCGACGGCATGTACAACGGCGAGGTGTATGACGCGGCACTAAAAATTCATGGCTGGAACAATTCGGATCGGAAATTGGCACAGCTTGTTCACGCCAAAGTCGTGAAAGCCCCGACAGGCCGGCTTACCACGCAACTCATGCCGCCATGCGAGGTCGTTCAGCGGCTGTCACCGGTGTCCATCAGCGAACCGCAGCCAGATGTATTTGTCGTCAAGTTTCCGCAGAACATGTCGGGCTGGGTAACGCTGACTGCCAAAGGCCGCGCCGACGTTCCCGTGGTGCTGAAATACGCGGAACTTCTCAAGCACAACGGATTGGTGAATCAGACTGCAATTTCAGATCAGGCCTTAACGGGCACGTTCCAGACTGATACCTACATTCCGGTGAACAACAAGCCATTCACGTACCATCCCCATTTTGCCTATAACGGCTTTCAGTATGTGCAGATCAACGGACTCCCTTCGCGCAAAGATATTATCAGTATTCAGGCGGATTTCGTTCATACGCCCTTTCGCCGGTCCGGGATATTCTGGAGCGGCAATCCCCTTCTAAATGCCATAGCCGATGCCACCAGCCGCAGCTATTGCAGCAATTTCATGGGTTATCCGACAGACTGTCCGCAGCGCGAGAAAAATGGCTGGACCGGCGATGCCTGGCTGGGCGCAGCGCAGGGTATGATGACTTATAACAATCAACTTGGCTATGCCAAGTGGCTTAACGATATTAGCGACACACAATTTCCCAACGGGCGGCTTCTGACGGTGATGCCAAATCCTTCGAGCTGGGATTGGGACGGCGGAAAATATCCCGACCCGGATTGGGAAAGTGCCTACGAATTTGTCTGCTGGTATCAGTACCTTTACTACGGGGATGGACGGGTGCTACGCGAGCATTATAACGGCCTCAAACGATATTTTCACTTTGTCATGACGTATGCCCCCCATGATATTCTGCCGGACGGGGCGGGTATCGGCGACTGGGGCAGTCCAGCCAAACGAAGACCCTCCACTTCGTTTTCCTCCACCTGCATCCTGTATCACGACGCCGTGCTTTTATCCCGTATTGCCACCATTTTGAATCGGCCAAGGGATGCCGCGACGTTCGTAACCGATGCCGGTGCGATCCGGCACGCCTTTAATCGGCGGTTCTATAAGGGCCATGGCATTTACGGCAATGGCGGCCAAACCGCACAGGCTATGCCGCTTTATTACGGCCTCGCCACAAAGGCATCGCTGCCGATGGTGGTACAACGCCTGGTGCTGGCGGTAAACCAGCATCAAGATCATCTGGATGTTGGGGTACTGGGCGATAAGTGCCTATTTCGCGTTTTGAGTAAGTACGGGCACGCCGCGCTGGCGTATCGCATTGCCACGCAAACCACCTATCCCAGTTACGGGCAGTGGATACTGCACGGAGCTACGACACTGTGGGAAGGCTGGGGGCTGCCGCTTGCTTCGCACAATCACATCATGTTCGGTGATATTCTGGGTTGGATGTACAACGATCTGGCGGGTATAAGGCCGGATTGGCGGTCGCCTGGTTTCAGCACTATTCTTATCAAGCCGCACCCGGTTAAGGCGTTACCTTGGGCCGGGGCCACATACAACAGCCGATTCGGTACCATCAAAAGCCAATGGCGCTGGCATGGCAAGCAACTGCATGTCAACATCATAGTTCCAGCAGTTAGCGCGGCTGTCGTCACCTTACCGGGAGTTGGGGACGCAAAGGTCATCTGCAACGGAGGTCCGTTGCACGCACCGCTTTCCAATGCCGTTGGCGTCAATGGTATGAAACGGCGTGGTGGACAAGCCATTGTAAGTGTTGGACCTGGCCATTATCGCTTTATCTATACACCGCATAACCTGCAGTAAAAGAAAGGCTCCGCGGCTTTTGTAACGGTCGCTTCCTGGTGAGTTGGAAAGAGGCACTGTTTTTCATAAGGAGAACATAAGATATGTCAAAACAAAATGGCCCAGATCATTGGACTATCATCCGTCAGGCAAGTTCGGCGGAGTTGCTTGGTGCCAAAGCAGGGGCAATTTGTGACCGGCGGAGGTTCTTAAGCGTCGCCGCGTTAGCGAGTTTGACGGCGGCTGCTACCGGGAGTACTGGGTTGGCCAGAGCCGCAGAACCGATAAGCGGCATCCCGGCGCGCCGGGACGAACCTTATCTTAACATCCGCAATTTCGGGGCGCGTGGCAACGGCAAAACCGATGACACCGCCGCCACTCAGAAAGCGCTGGATGCCGCCGGAAAGCAAATGGGCCACGAAGTCTTGCTGCCGACCGGTGATTACCTGATCAAGGGTGCGTTGAATGTGCCCGCGAATGTCGCGCTGCAGGGTTAGATGGTGGCTTGGCTTTTATAAAAGGTTAGGATTATTTATGAACATTCATGTTTCCAAGGGCCTTGAGCGGCGTGATTTTCTCAAGGGATGCATGGCGGCGGCGGGGGCTGTTGCAGTTGGCTCATTGGCAGCGGGTTGCAGCACGGAGCCGGGCATCCAAGCCGACGCCGCCACAGGATTGACGGGCGGCGTCACATCAGTAGGCAGGTTTGCCAGTTTGGTTCGCCCCATGGTCGGCACCGGCGGCTATGGCCGCACGTTTCCTGGTGCCATGGTTCCATTTGGGCTGGTGCAATTAAGTCCGGATACCGCCGGGCGGGCGCAGCCACAGTGGTGGCGGCAGGGGCGGAACGTGATTGTGTATCCATGGGAACATTGTTCCGGTTACTTTTATCCCGATAACGTCATTCAGGGATTCAGCCACACGCATATTTCCGGCACCGGTTGTCCGGAATTGGGCGATGTGCTGCTGATGCCGGGTACCGGGCCGGTGCGATGGAACCCCGGTGGCCCGGGCTGGCAGCATGACGCGCAGAATGAGCAAATCCGACCGGACTCGGGGTGGGTTTCGCGTTTGCCGGGGTACGCTTCACGGTTTTCCCATCAGCACGAGACGGCCCGGCCCGGTTACTACCGCGTGCTGCTGGAGGATTCCGGCGTGATGGCTGAACTCACGGCCACCACCCGTTGCGGTATGCACCGGTACACATTTCCTCATGGCACTCATGCGCATCTGATCCTTGACCTGGTACATGCGCTAAGTCAGACCGTGTTCGAAGCCCAACTGAATATCGAAAGCGCCACCACCATCAGCGGTTATCGCGGCACGCATGGATGGGCACCGGATCGACAGGTCTATTTTGTCATGGGGTTTTCGCGGCCCTTCTCATCCTGCCGGATTGAGAGGAATGGAAGAGTTCAGAGCGGAGGTATTGGATCAGTTCCGGGGCCGAAAATAAGAGCGGCATTTGCGTTTTCAAAAACCGCCAATGAGCCGCTGGTGGTCAAGGTCGGTATATCGGGCACCGGTATTGAAGGTGCCCGCAGGAACCTACAGGCGGAAATTCCGCACTTTAATTTTGACTCTATCCATCAGCAGGCCCGGCAAACATGGAATAAGACGCTGGGCGTGTTGGAAGCGAAATTGCCAAATAAGGAACTTACGCAGACCTTTTACACCGCCGCGTACCACGGCATGATCGGCCCAACCACATTTAACGATGTGGATGGCAAGTACCGTGGCGAGGATCACAACAACCATCCCAACCCCGGATTCACCAATTACACCACCATATCCATATGGGATATTTACCGGGCGGAATTTCCATTGATCATGTTGACGCAGCCGCAGCGAACCGACGATATGATTAACACACTGCTGGCGGATTATCAGCAACTCAATGCACACGCGCTTCCCGTCTGGCCGTTATGGGGTAATGAAACCTGGGCCATGACGGGATTTCATGCCGTCGGAATGATTCTTGGTGCTTATACCCGCGGCTTCCGCAACTACGACGTGGAAGCGGTTTATGCCGCCATGCGGGATACCGCCCTGATGGGTGCCACCGCCAATGGCAGCCGGGAAATGCAGGCAGCTTTTCGGCATTATGGTTATCTTCCCGCAGCGCCCCAAACCGCCGCCAAATCAATTGGCTACGAGCGGCAAAAACAGGCGGTCTCGCGCAGTTTGGATTTCGCTTATGACTACTGGTGTGTCGGTGCGATGGCGGAACTTTTAGGCAAGCATGATGATGCGGCAATGTTTTATAAATTAGGACAGAATTATAAAAATCTCTTTGATCTAAGAACCGGGTTTATGCGTGGGAAAACCGCGGATGGCCAATGGCGGGAAGGGCCATTCCGGCCCTTCCATCCCAATGAGGACTATTGGGCGGACTATACCGAATCCGATGCCTGGCAGGCGACCTTCAATGTCATGCAGGATATGCAGGGGTTGATTGATCTTTATGGCGGCGACGCGCCGTTCATCGCCAAACTCGATGCTCTGTTTACCGCGCCATCCCACATTCGCAACTATGATGTGGACATTACCGGCATGGTGGGCCAGGATGCGCAGGGCAATGAACCAAGCAACCATATCCCTTATTTATATCCCTTCGCCGGGGCGGCGTGGAAGACGCAATATTGGATTCGCAAAGTGCTGGCCCTCTACAACAACACGCCCAACGGTATTCCCGGCAATGATGACGTCGGTCAACTTTCCAGTTGCTTTGCCATGGGAGCTTTGGGTTTTTATCCGGTCAATGCGGCTACGGGCGTGTATGTCATTGGCAGCCCGCTGGTAAACCGCGCAAAAATTCACAATCCTGCCGCAAACACCACCTTCACCATCATTGCCGAGAACAACAGCGCGGAGAATTGCTACATCCAAAGTGCCAGGCTCAACGGCAAGGAACTGACACGATCATGGTTTACCCATGCCGATATTGTGGCGGGTGGTGAATTGTATTTCCGCATGGGCAACAAGCCCAACAAGGAATGGGCCTCGGCCAAGGCGGATCGCCCGCCATCCGGGCTGGTGATGGCAGGCATCGCAATGAAATAATGAATAATTTCTGATCGAAAGGAATTTATAAAATGGCTGAATTTTCCAGCCGTAATTGGTTGGCCATGGCCAGCGCGGCTGGTGTGGCGATGGCGGGCCGCGGCGTGCCGGGAGCCACACCACCACCACCGGAACCGGCAAGCGGTGTCCCGGCGCGCCGGGATGAACCATATCTTAATGTCCGCGTTTTCGGTGCGCGCGGCAACGGCAAAACCGATGACACCGCCGCTATTCAGAAGGCGCTCGATGCCGCCGGAAGGCAAAGCGGTAACGTCGTGTTGCTGCCCACCGGTGCTTACCTGATCAAGGGTTCGTTGAATGTGCCGCCGAATGTCGCGCTCCAAGGCATATTTCGCGCTCCGCCGGCCGGCTATATGGGCAACGGCCATGTTGCTTCCGGCGACACACCCTCGTCCGGTAGTTGTCTGTTGGCGACCGGCGGCAAAGGAAAACCCGATGGCACGCCCTTGATCTCGCTGAATACAGACAGCACATTGTACGGTGTTAAAGTTTTCTATCCGGAGCAGACCTGCCCGGAACCGCCGGTGCAATATCCCTGGACCGTCCGGCAGCTTGGTGTGGGTGCGGCTCTGGTGAATGTGACAATTCTCAATCCATGGCAGGCGGTGGATTGCGGCACGGTTACCGGCGTGCGGCACTATATCCACGGCCTGTACAGCCAGCCGCTTAAGACGGGATTATTCATCGATAAGTGCACTGATATTGGCCGCGTGCAGGACGTGCATTTCTGGCCCTTCTGGAAGATCGACCCCAAAATT
The DNA here is from genome assembly GCA_021847065.1 of Planctomycetota bacterium. Classification (GTDB taxonomy): domain Bacteria; phylum Planctomycetota; class Phycisphaerae; order WQYP01; family WQYP01; genus JAMDCX01. The sequence continues at coordinate 18,393 of JAJZVR010000033.1, forward strand.
GGAACATTTACCTTGACCGAAGCCACGGCTTTTCTCTTTGGCCGTACCGATTGGGAATATATGTTTAACTGTTTTGCCATTCGGCATAAGATTGGCTACCATTTTGTGCATACGCCAAGTGGTGATCCCAATGTGCTGCTCACACAGTGTGGTTCGGACAATGGGGTGCCCGGCACGAAGTCAACTTCCGTGCGGGTGGATGGCAACCAGGCGCATGCGGGTATTTCCTTTGTAAATGGCCAGTTCATGGGAACGCCATCGGTGGAAGTGGGCACGACCAACACCGGCCCGGTGAAGTTCACCAATTGTGGATTCTGGGGCGGGCCGCTGACGGATGCCATGGCCATATTGGAGGGTTCCGGCCAAACCACCTTTATGGGCTGTCATTTCACCTCATGGGCACAGCGGGCCAAGCAATCACCGGCAATCGTGCTGCGTCGTGGCGGGCTGACGGTTGACGGGTGTGAATTTATGGATGCGGGCAGTTGGCAGGTGGCCCTTGCGAGCGACGCTGCGGCAGCGGTGATCATCGGCAACCGTTTTCACGGCCCGGCCCGGATCCGCAATCAGATTGGAGCCAAGGCCCAAATCGGCATGAACGCCGTTGATTAGCCGTGACACGAACAATGTCACACTGCTCCAGCTTGACGCGCTGTACCGTCAGGCGCATAGTAGCCAAATAGAGGTGAAAAATGTCTAATCTCTCACGACGTAATTGGATGGCCATGGCTGGTGTGGCGATGGCGGGGCGGGGTGCCATGGGTGCGGTTATTGCGAAAAGATCGTGGCTATCATATCGGTTGGTGTTTGGATCATTATTTCCCGGTGAGGAAAGCCATCAGATAGACGGGAAAAGGTGACATCCGCCGACTCCATTGGCAAGCAGGAAAAAGTGACGCGGAAATGAAACGGTAAATGGGTGTAAATAAAGAGGAAATATGGAATGAAGCAGCGAATCGGTACGGGCAGGTGGACAACGGGACGCGGTAATGTTTCCGGGCCGCCCATGCCATCCGGGTATCTCACGCGCAGTCCCCGGTTTCATCTTGGCGCGCCGGGATACAATGGAAGACCTTTACTTCTCGTCGGCAGAAATTATCGCGCCCGCGCTACTCACCCAAAGGCGTTGGCCGTGGGAATTTACCGGTAGTTAGCGGGTACAGTACATGAGCGTTTGAGTAGTCGAAGGCAATTTAGCCCTGTCGCAACTTCCCCCTGCTATTATCTGGCTAAAGAGTGCCGGAAAGCGGCTGATTTTAACGCTTTTAGCGTTCGGATCAGCCTCAATAGTTTTAACGTAAATCGCCACAAACCCTTTTTTCTGGTCTACCGTGCCACTGGCGAATATGTCGTCCAGGCTCGAATATGTACCGTAAACACCGCGACGCACCACGCGCCACTATATGCCAAGCTAAACAACTCCAATCCGCCGCGAACCTCCGCCTGCGGACACGCCTCCGGCAGGCCGCCGAAGGCGGTGCCGGAGCGTGGCCGCGGCGGTGATTTTGGGGGGATGACTTATAACATCCCCCCTGCCAATTGCGCGTTTTGCGATTTACGCGGGTTTTTGACCTGTTTTTCCTCGAGTAGGGGGGTAGTCGTTGCGTGGAGATTGCTCCATATCATTTCCGCTCCTTCGTCCCTTATTCGGAGTTTTCCTTTCAGCGTTGCGATTTTTTCCTGTCGTTTGGCTACTAGTGAATTCGGATGTAAGGGGCGCTAAGAAATAACCTTTCCAATCTGACTTGGTCTTTTAGCCTCTGGCAGCGTTGACCGCTCGTTACGTATCCATGCGGATATGCTCCTCGCGGGCGTCTTGCCAGATGCCAAAATCCCGGCGTCATATTTGTAAACCTTATTTCTTGACGGCCCCTAACCCCAATACGGTTTACTTAAGAGGAAATAGCAAAAAAAAGGACCTCCATTGCCGATAGAACTTTTGTGAACAATATTCTACGACAAGGAGGTTCCAAGTTATGTCTATTATCGTCCATGGAGGGACGATTGATGCAACAAAAATCGCAGTGCCGAGATCCCAAGGTGGATGGTCTCTGGAAGCCTTGGCCCGGTATATTCCGTCCCGGCGCGCCGGGATAGCCAAGGTGCTGAAGCGTACAGGCCGCAGTGGTCAACGGCACCGGCGGTTGCCGGCACCGGCAGTGGTGTGGCTGGTCATTGCCATTGGTCTGTGGGGGGATCGTGATATTCCAGCGATCTGGCGTCAGGTAGAGGGCA
>JAJZVR010000311.1 GCA_021847065.1 Planctomycetota bacterium
CGCCAGTCTGGTAAGTTCCAGCAATACACTAAGCCTCCAGTTTGACATGTATTTATTTACCACCGACGCCAGCGCCAGCTTCCAGACCGGCTTTATCTTCGGCAGCAGCGTGATGGGATCCGGTTCCGCCGCCGGACCCTTGCTGGCAACGAATTCCATTCGACTTTCCGCCACGCGCTTCATGGCCGCCGATGCCATGCAGGCTGTTCCCACACCCGAACCCACCACGCTGGCGCTTTTGGCTCTGGGTGCTCTGGGATTGCTGCTGAAACGGCGAACCAAGGCCCGACTTTCCGCTGCGGTTTGATCCGAGCCGCCCAACTGCTTAGCTCCGCGGACACCGGCGGCGCAAGGGTATGGCACGGGTATGGGAACAACCCTTTTAATTATGATATACTTTCGGTATGGCCAGAGTGTATATTGAGACCAGTTTTTTTAGCGCCTGCGTGACCGACAGATCGGGTGAAAAGATCGTCGGCTGGCGAGCCTCAAGCAATGAATGGTGGAAGACGCAGCGAAGATGCCACGACATATTCATTTCCGGCGAGGTCATCCGGGAACTATCTGCGGCGGATTTTCCCAACCGCGATAAGGCTCTCGCCTTGCTCACCGGGCTTAACATGCTGGAGTTGACTTTGGAGGTTGAACGACTTGCGGATTTGATGGTGAGGGAGAAAGTCATGCCGGCACCCGCAGTCGGAGGCGATGCCGTGCATGTAGCCGCCGCAGTCACCCACCGCATGGACTATATCCCGACCTGGAATGTGAAGCACTTGGCCAATCCGAATAAGCGGGCGCATTTTGCCGTGATCTGCATGCGATTAGGCTTGGTGCCGCCGCAGATTGTTACCCCCGATATGTTACAGGAGCTTGAAGATGCCTCGGATTAAAAAGATGACGGCTGTTGCACAAAGGACACCGGTGGACGATGTCCGAATTGTCCGCGAACGCTTGAGCCGCGAGGCAGGCGGAGATATTCATTTGCTGATACAACGGTCCCGTGAGGCCGCCGAGAAATTTCGTGGCAAGCTTGGACTCAAAACAATATTAAGTGAGCGTCGCCCGGTACGTTCCCCGCCATCCCGTCGGGGCAAACATGTTAATCCCTCGCCTGTTCGCTCGCGCAGCGACACCACTCATACAAAGGGTTGAGACTCGCTGCCAGACGTCAGGCTTGTTGTTGCGGGAACCATAAGACATGCATTAACGCACCAACGGACCGAACAAGCCTTGGGTGCGTCCGTTTTGGTCTCGCTCCCGGGTGTAACGGCTGCGGGTTTCCATCCGGAAAGCCATCGAGATTACATGTATGGTTACGTTTTGCGTCCAGCTATAGATGGAAATTCGTAGTTGTATTTTTACACATGGCCGAGCAGGCTTTCCGCATGGAGGCGGCTCCCGACCCAATTGACGCGCTTTGGCGCTGAACCAACAATACCGTTATGACCGCGGACACCGGCGGCGGGATGGTATGGCACCCGCGGCGCGCAGGGCGTCCGCCGTTGTGTGTACGATTACCGGTGTCTCGCCAGAGCGGCCACGGAACCAACGATTTACATCGCGTAAAAGTTTCCAGCGGCCAGAGGCTCTTTTTGTCGCGACACCGGAATACAAGCGTTGATTTTCCAACATGAATGGGATCAGATCACGCAATTCCGGCCCAATGGCGTTACGGTAAGGCTGCATGCTCAAGCCACGATTGACATTCCAGTTTTGATCACTGCTGCGCGAAACGCTGTTTTTGCTGATGCGGTAAAATAGCATTGGTTCAGGAATCATCTCTAATTTATGGCCTGCCAGAACGGCGCGTGCAAAAAATTCCCAATCTTCCTGATATCCGCTATAGCTTTCCTCAAAACCGTCAAGCTCCTCAAAAACACGACGCTTCACCAGGCAATGTACATCACCGAAGACATTCATAAATGCCCCGGCGCTGGCCGCCGCCCCCAGCGGAACCCACATCGGATATAACGCCGCCGGATCAGCCCGAGTATCACCATGAAACAGCGTCATGGTGGACGTGACCACATCGGCATCGGTTCTCTTTGCCACTTGGAAGGCGCAGGTCAACCAATGCCGCTGTGCGATATTATCATCATCCATAAATGCCAGATATTTGCCCCGGGCCTGTTTCGCCGCATGATTGCGCGCTCGCCACATGTACTGATTTTCCTGCCGGATAATGCGCCACTTTCGGGCTGCAAATTCACCTTCCAGTGAATCCAGAAAAGCGTGTGCCTCCGATGAGGGACTTCCGTCATCTACCAGAATAACTTCAAAATTCGCGTAAGTTTGAGCTTTCAGTGAATCAACGGCCTGCCGGAGGGTATCGGGTCGATTGTAATGCACCAGGCAAACGCTGATAAGTGGCATTGTGTTTTCTAAATCCTTCACGCTGTCAGGTAATTCATTGACCGCAGCGCTGCCACCCGGAAGTTCCGATGGCCCCATTGTGTTTAGCAAGTTGTTCCAATGTATGGCGCCATTTTGTGTCAACATTTGCGCCCGTAAGCCCGTGGCACCCGTTTTGAGAACCGATTGAATTTTCTCCGATAAACCGCTGGCCGTTGGCGTAAAGCAAAATTTCTGAAACTCCCCGGCAGATAGATAATCCCGCAAGCCGCAATGTTCCGGGATCAAAACGGGAATGTCAGCCGCCACACAATTCGCCAACAGTTGCGGTAGCGCGCCAGGAGGTGTGGCAAAGATCGCCACTCGGCCCGCGCCTTGCAGGTATTGCAATTGTTGCTGCGGAGATGGCTCTGGCACAATGGCGTATCGACAACCTGTTGGGCGCAAGGCGCGCATCACATACCAGTCGCCCGCAAGTTGCCCCACTTCACCAATAGCACCGATAAATGAGAACTTTATATTGTCGCGCACGGTTGTGGGAAGCGCTTTAATTGCATCGCAAATAAGTTCCACACCATCGGCGGTATCCATGCGTCCGGCGAACACCAGCTCCTGAATTGGCCCGGTGGTTCCAGTGGATGACCCAGAATTATTCCCAAGGGCCGTGCTTTTTGCGCTTACAACCGGCAGCGCCGAGTGCCCGTGGACTTTGGCATCCGGCGTTGGAAAGGGTGGGATAATCTGCGTATTGTCGGGAATCGCCCATCCGGCGCCAGCAAGCCAATCCCGCAATCCGGAGGTACCGATTACCGCCGCATCCGCCCGACGTACAACCTCCCGTTCCATAAACATAACTTCAAGGGCATCGATACTCGCGGGCATGGCGATGCGCCAGTGATAGCGCCATTGAGTCACAGCGCTGATATGTGTAATAAATCGGGTATTGGCAAATCCGATGCCCTGTTGCCGGGCCAAGATCGCATAATAGGCAATGCCCTGCCAGGCGGGAGCAACAACACAATCGAATGGGATTGTCTGTGCCTGCAGCCAGCGAAAAAACTCATAACTGCGGCGGCGAAACCAGCCCGAAATCACCTGCGCATCTGTAAGCGGATCAAGCCGGATCACGCGTGCTTGCAGATCGGCAAATTCCTTTGGAATGGCGGATGTGGACTTATTTGGTGGCGTACGGGCCGACACAACAAGCGTTATATCGTGCCCACTGCCGACAAACGCATTGGCCAATGTGATACAGGCTTGCAGCGCATCGTCCGGTGGGGACGCTTCAGGAATCGCCGGGATTGCTATACAAATTTTCAAAGCCATGTCTTATCTGCGCTAAGCGACAATAATTGAGCCACTGATCCAAACATGGCTCTCCACAGCGGATTCCTCCCGACTAACCACAGTGACATACTATACCGGCTCCGGTAAAATCATGCCCGTGAATAATACTCCGCCAATACATGTCAGCATTATTATCCC
>JAJZVR010000034.1 GCA_021847065.1 Planctomycetota bacterium
GGCGCTGTTATCGCCGGGCCAAAGATCATGGCTTTGCAGCGTAACGGTGATTGTCCGATGGGCCGAGATAATGCGGCGGGGCAACGGTGGCAGCAGGACCATTTTCATGCCGGAATGCGGAAAATACAGCGGCGTTTGGACCAGATTCTGCGTGCCGCACCGTTCCACCAGCGTGGTTGTGACCGGACCGGTTGAACGAACTGTTATCTGCAATTGTGGCAGAGGGGCGACGGAAGTTCTATGCAGATGCTGCGGAGCTATAAAATGGCCATACACCAATTGTAAATGCGTAATGCCGACATCGGTGTTAGGGGGGGGTATAACGGTAGCGGCGATGGGCGCAGCGGGCGAAGTAGCGTGGTCGGGCAATTGCCAATGCAACAGTCCGCTAGTGAATATCCAGCAGGGCGTTGATGCGGCGAATGTGAGAAGCCGTTTAGTGGAAGCAGGAGCGCGTGACGCGGAAGTCAACGGGATGTTTCGGGCGGGCAGTTGTGCTGGAATCACTCCTGACGCAATGACGTGCGGACGCGAAGCAAATGTTACCAGTGTGATGTGAACGTCGTGTGGCATGTGTTTTTTTAGAAAACCCTGCAGCCAAAGCGGCTTATGCCAGGGCGCAGTAATCGCCGCCGGCGAATTATCCAATGCGACGATGACTCGTTTGGCTGAGGTTGAAATATGTATCACCGGCTGGGCTGCCGCCAAGAGCGCCAACGCCGCAGCAAACAATGGCAGAACGATGGCATAAATCCTCCAAGCCCTAGCTCGCGTTCTGGTTAAAAAAAGCGAAACTGCCGCCAGGGGCAGAATAATAAGCAGTCCAAGGAGCATGTCAGGATTTTGGAATTCCACCATGGATACATATTACCATCATTAACGCCGCCGGGCAGGTGGAGGATTCCGTTTATGCGAGGGGTGGTGGAAAAGAGGCTGAATGTGTTTGCGCCGCAACGCGCCGTTTGAATAGCGCGAAGTGGCGGGATATTTCAGGTGCTGGCTGTGGCCGCGGGAAGTGATCGCATATCCGTCTCCGGATCACGAGAAAATACAAAATCATGATGAACTAAATGATCGTAACGCTGATTTAATCCCAGATATAAAACCACGCCCGAGCACGCGGGCACATAACTGCGGAGCTTTTGAAATTTCTGTTTTTTTCAAACAGCGCTACACGGTGTCCGCGGCCCGCCAGTGTACATGCCGCCGCGAGGCCGCCTAAGCCGCCGCCGATAATTCCGATGGGGTGTTTACTGGAGTTTGCCATCAACAATGCGTATATAAATACCTCTATAAATGAAATAATCAGATGCCGCAATTCTGCCATTATTATGCCGTAGTGTGGGCCTTAAAGTGAGTCACGTTTTTTATCTCTCGCATTGATCGATCCGTCACCGTTCTCGTGCAGGGGGCCGCCAAAGCCCATGAATATGCGCATCAGGGCTGATAAAGCCCGCATACGAACAGCCAAATCCGCACCGTGGAGAATCCGTAATATTAACAGGAGTATCTGCTGGTCGTGCGGTTCGGGTTTGCGCAGGTGGGGTAATGTTCGGCCGGTGCGTTCAACGACCACATTGGGCCAGGTCATAGCCAGCAATCCCTCTGCCCCGCGCGTGGTGCCGTAGCCGCTTTCTCCGCGGGCCGTGAACGGAACTTCCGGATGGGCGGTGGGGGCAATAAGATCATTGATGACAATACATCCCGCATCCAGTCGCCGCGCCAGCGTGCGGGCGGGCACAGGGTCGCCAAAAATCGCGGCACTTAAGCGGTAACGGCAGGCGTTGTAAGCGCTGAGAGCTTCAAGCGTGTCAGTGACCACATGCACAGAGAGAACCGGTGCCATTATGTCTGTTGACATAACGGGCATATCCGGTGTGGTATGCATGAGAATCAACGGGCCAAGAAGTTTGTCTGCCGATATTTTTCCCACCACCAGACGCGCGCCGCGATTTAGCGCATCGCGTACCAGCGGCATAATTTGTGCCGTTGCGGATTCGGATATTGCCGAAAGTTTGTAATCTTCAAATCGGCTCAGCAGCAGATGTTCAAATTTTTCCAGCATGGAGCGGACAATAATGACTCTGCGGGGAGCAATGCAGGTGACACTGTCATTAAATTCCAGGCCAAATTGCAGCAGTGCCACAGCGCGGTACAAATCGGCGCTGGATAAAATAAATACCGCATCTGATCCGGAAAGCTCCATAATCGCCGGGCGCGGCGGCTTATCCACCATGGATTCAGCAATCGCTTTTCCGGCATGAACCGAGCCGGTCAAAACGACCTGATCCACGCCAAGTTTAATGGCATCATGAACCACCTCGGTATCTTCGGGAAGCAGATGAATCAGGGTTGGATCAATGCCGCTGGTGCGCAACAGGCTGATGAGCGTCATTGCCGCCGGCGTACCATCCTTGCCGGGCTTCAGCAGCACCGCATTACCGGCGACCAGGGCTTGAAGCACCTGAACGCCGGGTAGAAACAATGGGTAGTTGGACGGCCCGACAATCAACACAAGACCATGCGGACGGTGATCCACCGTGATACGAAGGCCCGAAAGCAAAGGAGATCGGGTGCGCGGTTGCAAAATTCGTTCGGCGCGGTGCAATAAAAATCGTGCGGCATTGGCCAGTGGAATAATTTCCGCCGCAATTGTCTGGATGTTGGTGCGGCCAGGCAGATGGGACAAGGCGCTGATAAATCGGGACGGACTGGCCGCGAGGCTTTGCCGAAATTTGGCAATGGCATAAAGACGATGCTCGATGGTTTGCCGGCTCCATTGAATTTGCGAAGCGCGAGCCTGCGCAATACTGAGTTCCAGAGGTTGCGTGGCATTGCGGCGCGCGGAGGATGGCTGTTCAACAGGTTCCATAAAATACCAATACCCTCACGCGGTCACCGAATCAGCATCCAACTCCGCGCGATTTACCAAGTCTATTTTACACTGTTTCATGGTCATTGCCGAAGCGAGTTGATCCCACTGCGGTTTTAAGCCTAAATCTTCCAGCAGCAATCGCGAGCGTATACGGGACAATTCGTAAATAACCGGCAGGCCGCTGCCGGGGTGCGTGCCGCCGCCCACCAGATATATTCCGCCGGTTTCTTCCAAGCGGTTATGCGGGCGGAAATGCAACATCTGCCGAAAGTCGTGGGCCAGATTAAACGTGACCCCCGGAATATGGCCATGCGATTCTGCCATGGGACCGCGCCACACTGGAACTGTCAATACGTGGATGTATTTTCGCCACACGTTGAATAGGCTGAAAAATCAAGGTGTTTCGTCGAAAGCGGCATTTTTTTTACGTCCAAAATAGTATATTAACTTATGGTTTATTATTCCTATAATTGGTTTGATATTGGTCCATTCATAAGGATATATCTCAATCTAATGTCGGATTAAATAACCTAATAAACCAATAAAATAAACAGTAAGTAGTCCGATAACTGAAACTTTAAAAAAAAACATGCTTTTCTCTTGCAATTTAAAATTTGTGGAGTATACTAACTCATGTCATACAAAATGGATTCTTGAGGCCCGACGATTGGAAGTGATTAACATGGCGGAAAATAGTAATCCCGGAGAGATATGTGGGTTGGTTGATCGGTTACCGTTTGTCGGTAATAGGGAAACCGGGAGATCAGATGCAAGATTTTAAATTTTCATCCGCCGCATGTTGCGGTGGAACCGTGTCCGTCCGGTCGGCGGGTAAATCAAGGCAGTTCCCAAAAGGGAATTCCTTAAGGAGGTTGGTATGAGTACCAAAATGAATTCGTTTCTTTACGCCGTATTCTGCGGCAAACCGCAGCCCGTTCGGTCAGCGGGCAATTCAAGTAGCTTCCAGAGGTATCAGGAGGAGTTTCAGATGTCTATGCGTATTTCACAAAAGCGGTTGGTTGTCGCCGGGGCGGCAGCACTGCTTACGATCGGGTTCGGGGTGCTGGGGATGACGCGGTCTGTGTACGCCGGAGTAATTGTTTCCGACACATTCACCGCTGCCAACAATACCGCGCTCAATGGGAGAACACCATCTCCGGTTGATCTGCCTAGGACGACGTGGACTGAAGCTAACGCCTCTTGGGAGAATGATATCCAAAACAACTTGGCTACACTGGGGGCCGACGAGGGTGACGCTGTTAATATCAGTAGCGTCACCGCGCCAACCTACAACATTTCGGATTCCTTTAACTTGGGAACCGACACAATGAACACCTATCCGCTCCGGGGCACATGGCTGGGCTTTTTCAGTTCAGGGACGGATCTGGAAGCTACTTTCACCGGGCTAGCCGTCAACCCTAACGGCAACATGTGGCTTATTGGTAACAACTCAAATACGATTGGCAGCCCCGTTGCTATTACAGGGTTTAATGCAGGTATCACTCACACGCTCTCTTATTCCGTAGATATGGCGACGGGCACAATTTCGAACATTCTTTTGGACGGCAGCGCAGTATCGCTGACCGCCCCTAACGGCACATTCACGGTTGCCGATACTGCATATGCTGGCTTTCATAATGAATCGAACAACGGCAGCAGCATCGGAACGGTCGACAATTTCGTTCTTTCTTCGCCATCAGTTCCCGAACCGGCCACAATGGGATTGTTCGCAATTGGCGGCTTGGGCCTGCTGCTGCTGAAGCGGCGGAAGACGGTGTGACCAGTTAGGCCGACGGGTGTGAATAACGGAAATCGTCCGTTGCATCCTGTTGCACCCCGGCGAAGCCGGGGGCTATATATGAATCGGGCGTTGGCCCATCGGCCCTTGTGGTGAAGGTTTTCGTACCTGCTGGGCCGATGCCGCAAAAATGGCCAACGCCGGGTTGGCGTTGGCCATTGTGATGCGGGTTTTCATATCTGCGGTTTTGTGGTTTGAGAAACCGCCGATGGCCGATAAATGGATGGTCTGGCGAGCCGGGAGAAGGGCCGAGGAGATTAAAGATCTCGGCCCTTGTTTTTTTCCAACAGCGGCTGAAAAATGAAAACTTGCACAAGGAGATTCATTATGAAACGCCTTGCTTTTAACCGCTTGCGCCAGCCCCTACACGGTTTTACGATCGTGGAACTTTTGGTGGTAATTTCAATCATCGCCATACTCATTGCCTTGCTTTTGCCGGCGCTGGCCAGGGCCAGGGTTCTTGCACTGCAAATACAGTGTGCGTCGAACCTGCGCCAGCTTGGCTTGGGTTTAAACGAATATAACGGCGTCTACTTAGGCCAATACCCACCGTACAACAACAACTGGCCATTTGGAACGATCCTGCAGATGAACCCGACGGTCAATAACTATTATCCTTCCGGATTCGGTCTGCTGTTTAGCACGGGAATAATAAAGAATCCGGCCTCTTTTTACTGCCCGCAGCCGGGGTATTTTTCGGCCCAAAGGGTGGGAGCTTCACTAAGTACCTGGGCGCCGAGTTGGAATGCCCAGCAGAACGGGAATTATTCGCCCAACCAGCCGAACAACTTGATTCCATGGTATGCCGTATACATGGGTTATGAATACTGGTTCGGAAGAAAACAGGTTGATCCATGGACAGGCGCGACCGAGGAGGCGGTTATCAATCCTTGGACCAGCGCCGCGTCGACGGTGAATCTTGTCGACCCCGACCGGGCTTTTACGCAAAGCGACCATGGCAATCCCAACACCATTATCGGCAGCGACCTTACGGTGAGCTACGACGGCCTGTGGTCGGCAAGTGCCTACAATACGCCGTTCCCGCCATTTTCCAACCACATGGGTGAAAACGGGTGTGACGGGGCGAATATTCTACTGGACGACGGTTCTGTTTCGTGGAAGAGCCCTGCCCATCTGCACTGCAATTTCATTTTGGACGGTGAAGATTTCTGGGAGTAAAAATATTGCTCGACTAAAAACTGGCGGAATAGTGAGAGGTATGCGTTCGGATGGATGTCTCCCGGTATAAGAAAAGGACGATTATGGATCGAAGAGAATTCTGTCGTGTTGCGGCGGTCGCCGCCGTTGCTGTAACGCTGCGCTCCGTGGCGGATGTGGGGGCTGTGGGATACGCTGGGACGGCCGCACCGATTGTTGTTCAACACGCGGTATATGGAGTATCAGGCGATCCGAGGCGCACACACGATGTTACGAGCATTGTCCGGGCACTTGTTAAAAGTGGAAAAACTTTCTTTCCAGTTGTGGAGATGGCCGATACCGGTGATCCGGCACCCGGCGTGGTCAAGACGCTACGGGTGCAATATTTATGGAATGGCCACAAAATGATTGCCACCGCGCACGACGGCGAAATCTTCTATTTTCGCGGCCCCCTGACACCATACAAGGCCAGCGGCTGGCGGAATGTGGCGTTCTGGCGCGAGCCTGGGGTGAAGATCGAAACCAGCATGTCAGAGTCCGCGGCGCTTAGTTCGGTGGATAGCTCGCATCGGCTCAATGATGGCCAAAAGTTCATGCCCGGTGCCGATCCCGGTTCCGTCTGTTGGACGTCCGATCCCTATCATCATTTACCGTGCTGGGTATGGTTTGGCTTCGCCGGCCTGCGGCGTATTAACCGCGTCGTACTCTATGCGGGGGAAATGAACCTGCAGCCGGTGGAATTTTCCGGGCAGGTGTCCGATGACGCCGGCGCGACATTTAGAGAATTGTTTCATGTGAATAACGTTCGCTTTGATCCAACCACACTGTCTTACACCGTGGATTTTGAACCGGTCGATACGGATAATTTCCGATTGCTGATCCTGCGGAGTGCCGCACCCGAAACACCACAATCTTATTGGGCACAACTTTCAGAGGTCGAGGTGTATGGGGACGACGCTCCAGCGATGAACAATCTGCCGGCTCGAACCGTGGCAAGCTTGGCCATGCCGCCGTCATCGCTTCATGCCGCGTCCTCTTTTTCTGCCCATGTTCACGATGATGGGCGGATGGTGGATATTCGCACCCCGTGGTACCGCGTGCAACTGGATAAAAACCGGCCACGCATCGCTTACTTGGCGTGGGATAGCTTGGGAACAGGAAACTTGGATGTTAATTTTTTACGGGGTGTGGGCGGATTTCCACGGCTCAAGCGCGTTCTTCATGGGGCGGATAAGCCTCTGGCCGCTCCGCTGACGCGCACGGGCAATGTGTTCCAATATTCGCCGGTATCCGTGGCACCGGGCGTGGAGTTGCGCTTGGCTCTCAAGATGGGACCGCGGAATTTTGAATTGGAAGTCACGACCGTTGCGGACCGCAAGACCGCCATGCGCGGCGGCGTTTTCCGTTTCGATTTTGCACCCAATCAGACCCCTACGACATTTGTCTGCCGCCCGGAGAAGGTTTTTAATTTCGTGTCCACTCCCTGTTATCTGCATGCTCCGGATTTTGGCACAGCATTTATTACCAGTGACAACAAATCAACGAGTTTTTACCGATCTCCAGCGGGAATTTTCCCGGCGCTCGATTATCACATCGAGATTACGCCAGGGATGCCCTCACGTCCGGATCGCCTCTGTGAGCTTGATACCGGAGTGTGGCAGGACACCTTGCATTTTAATATTGAAACCATTCGCCCCCTCGCGGAACTTACCAAACTGGAAAGTCGTCTGCGCCGGCTGCCGGCGTATGCGTTGAACATTACCCAGTGGCGACCCGATACGGGCATCATCAGCAACAGCGTGGTAAGTGTCAACTGCGGTCTGTCAATGTTGTTTTACGCCGAAATGGCGGCCTTTTCGCCGCCGCTTAAGGCGGGCATCTCGGCGATGGAATTGGTGCGGGCCTCGCTGCATCGGTACTTCAATGGAGCGTCGGGATATTTCATGCCGCCCAGGAATGTGTATGCGGCCCGTGGCGACTGGCAGTCGTCACGGGAAACGCCAGCCTACCTGATCATCTGCGCCTGGTACGCCATCCGCACCATCGGAGGCATGGAAGAACTGGGCAAAAGCCTTTATGCCCTGGAATGTATCGCGGGTGAAATTGAATCCCTGGATACCAACGGCGACGGCTTGGCCGATCATGGCAATGGAATGTGGTTCGATTGCTATAATATCCACGGCGCGGATGCCTACTCCAACGCCGCCAACTATCGGGCTTTCCGCTGCCTGGCGGAACTGGAAAAACTGGCTGGCCGACCGGCAATGGCCGAACATTACCATCAGAACGCGGACCGCATTAAAAACATTTACATGAAAACCTTCTTTAATCCGGCCACCGGGGTGTTGGCGGGTTGGCGGGATGAAAAAGGGCGACTCCATGATTACATGTTTCCGTGGGTGAACGGCTTTGCAATTCATCAGGGACTGGTGCCGGACCGCGAGGCCAATGCGATTCTTGACCGGCTGCTGGCGCAACTAAAAAAAGACGGATTTAAATCTTATCAATTTGGTTTGCCCACCAACCTGATTCCCATCCGACCCGCCGATTACATTCCGCACACGAGCGGTGCTCCGACCAATCCATCCGGTACCAACACTTGGCAGCAATATATGAACGGCGGAGCGTGTCCGACGTTTGTTTACTATGTCATTCAGTCGTTTTATAAGCTGGGTCGTCGGCATGACGCGGAAAAATTACTTTGGCCGCTGGTAGGCTCGTTTGAGAAGGGAACTTTTAACGCCGGCGTACAGGTCGGGAAGTGGCTGCGCCGCAATCCCGTCGGCAGTGCGTTTTACGTGTGGAATGGCTCGCAAGCCTCCGGTGAGGGGTATTTGCCCGAAGACTGGCAGGCGATGGCAGCGATCTTTACCGGGCATTATGGCATTCGGCTGGATGACCATGGATACGCTCTGGAATCATGGTCGCCATTAAAGGGTAAAAAAGTGAAATTGGGCCTGCCATTTATGGGTACCATTGTCGAGACGGTTGAGTAATCGCAGAGAGGCTTCGGTCGCTGACAATGATGGTTGTTTGCGGAACGGTTACTGAATTACCGCCTGCTTGGGCGGCCGAAACATTGCCCGATTGCGGCTGGCAGGAGTTTGAACTGATGAAGACGGTAGGCCAAATTCTGGTGTTGCTATTTTGTGGGTTCGATATGCTTGGCGCTGGCGGCGGTGCTTATGCCGCGATTGCCGCGCGGCGATCGCAACCCAACATCAGCGTTGACATTCCGCAGGCCGATCAGATACGGCCAGAATTGCCGGCGCGGTTTTTGCATGTATCTCCCATCGCGCCATTCGGCCTGCGTTGCGACTGGATCGACAGGAACTGCCGACAATCACGTTATCGACTGGCTGCGAGCTGGTGGCGCGTGAATCCACGGAATCTATAATATGATATATTAACATATAGCGTGTTAATGGCCCCTGAGGGGTTAAATAATGCGCATTCGCACCGCTTTTTTGGAATAAATTAATCAGAATTTAAACGAATTCTGCATGAAATGATGATAATTGAAGTCTGATAATAGGAAAAGTGATAAAAAATGCTTTTTTTCCCTTGAATTTTATTTTTATGAGAGTATACTAATTATTAGGCTGACATTCGGGTCGCTTGGCATTTGACCTTTTGGATGTGTGTTTGGAAAATCATGTGTCGCGAAGGATTATTTAAGAATGGATGTTCTTCATCTTTTTTTCGCCGCATGTTGCGGTGGAACCGGTATCCGCCCGGTCGGCGGGTAAATCAAGGCAGTTCCCAAAAGGGAATTCCTTAAGGAGGTTGGTATGAATACCAAAATGAATTCGCTTCGTCCCGCCCCAAGTCGCGGCAAGCCGCAGCCCATTCGGTCAGCGGGCAATTCAAGTAGCTTCCACAGGGAGCAGGAGATTTTTATGTTAGTAAAATCAATGAGTTTGACGCTTATGGCCGTGGCCGCAATGGCCGCATTAACGGGCGGCACCGTAAAGGGAACGGTCGTTAATGCGTTTCAAAGTGCCCCAAGCTCGACTGCTACAATGCGAACGGATTCCTTCACCCAGGCGGGTTGGGGTTTCACAACGTCCACCGGTACGGCGGTCGTCAACGAATTAGGTTTCTGGGTTTCCCCGGCCGATAGCGGGAATACGGCGACGACAGCCATAGCGCACGAGATCGGGCTTTACCATTGGAACGCCACTGCCAGTGATTATGTACAGATCGCCGATGCCACGATTACGGCGGGAGCAACCCCCGACGCCAATGGCTACGCTTGGGCAGCCATCACGCCGGTTACTCTAACGGACACTACGCAAGGCCAAGATACTTATGTGGTTATGGCAGGGGTTGGAACGGACACATGGGCTCCCAATACAGGCAACAGCGGCGCTACCGTTCTGGACCCAAGTTTCGGTACGCCCACCGGCAATGGACATTATACTAATGACGCATTTCCGGGTGTCGGCAACTCTGACCCGATAAGTGGCGTCTTTACAGGCAACGGAGGTTATATTGGTCCGAACATAGGGTATGCCGCCGTTCCCGAACCGGCGACTTTGGGTCTGGTGGCGGCTGGCGGATTGGGGCTTCTGCTGCTCAAGCGGCGTCGGGCGCTTTGATGGTGCGGGGGCGCCGTTGCATCACGTTTTCGCTTGGCGATTCGGGAGCCTCCTTAATGGCACTATAGACAGGAAGGGAAAGGCGGTTCCAAGGTGTTCCGTCCCTTCCCTTTCCTTTTTGAGGTTATGGCGGACAGAAGGAGTTATTTCCCATGAATGTACCACGGGAAAAAAAAGGGGTTGTCAAGGCTTTTACTCTCGTGGAACTGCTGGTAGTTATCAGCATCATCGCGCTGCTGATTGCCCTGCTGTTACCGGCATTAGCCCGAGCGAGAATTTTAGCCGACCGCGTGGGCTGCGCCTCCAATCTTCGATCTCAGGGCCAGGGATTTTTTGAATACGCCGATGAATATCTTGGGGCTTATCCGCTGCCTGCGCCTACTCGTAGCGAAAACCAACCTTCGGCGATCGGGATGGATTGGCCGATTGGCCCTTTGGTATCCACCTCGCCGGGCACATGGAATACGGCGTACAATAATGCGGGAGGTTTTGTCACATGGGGGGTGGGCGACCTTTTCCAAACTGGAATCATCACCACGCCACAGACATTTTACTGTACCCAGCCGGGGGCATGGGGGGATGTTGGCCCTTCCACGAACAATATGGGCTGGGAGGGATTGGGTTGGGCGTTGCAGCACAATCCCTCATGGCTTCAACATCCCTTAACCGCCAACGGGATTCAGTGGGCCAGCATTTACGCTGGCTACTGCTACTGGTACAAATTCCCGAATTCCCTCGCCGGTCTTTGGCCAAGCCAATATGCATCTTTGAATCCGCAACACCCTTTTACTCAGCAGCCCGTTAGCTCCGGGCAGGATCTTTTAATGTCTGACATTGTCCTTCCGGGGAACCCGGGGTGGTCCAACCACATCACCTCCGACGCCATAACCAGCCCCTATGGCAATAGTTATGCGCCCGACGGCGGAAACAGCCTTTATAATGACGGTTCTGTAGAATGGCATAATTTCTACCAAATGCACGATCTAACCGAATGGGTGGACGGGGTTCAGGCGTGGGATTGATATCCACGCAGTCGGCGAATTGCTGCACATAAATTGCATTCCACGAGGAGAACATAACCTTGGATCGAAGGGAATTTCGATTGGCGGAACGCGTGTCTTCCGCCGCAGCATTCCCATGCCACCAAGAACGTGGGGCGCAATAATGTGATGCGCGAGATGGATTGACTGCGAAGGCAACTTGATTTGAATTTAGAATTTTTGCATGATAAGGAGTATCGTGATGTCGAACATGAACCGCCGGGATTTTGTTGGTCGGATCGGCTTAAGCGCTGCAGGTTTGCTGATGCTGCAATCAGGCGGTGCGGCAACGGCTTTGGCCAAGTCAGTCAGGGATCGCGCGGTATCCACCTCGCCCGGGGAGATGGCGGACCAATTCGCGTCGCCTCCTTTTGATTGCGGGCCGTGGGTTTACTGGTTCTGGCTGGATGTGAATGTGACGCGTGAGGGAATTACCGCCGACTTGGAGGCCATGAAGGCGGTGGGCATAGCTGGCGTGCTGATTATGGATGTGGATGTCGGTACGCCGCCGAGCTTCAACGGGGCTAAATTCGGCGATCCAAAATGGTATGAACTTTTCACGTTTGCATGCTCCGAGGCGAGCCGACTGGGGATGCATATCAACATGACCAACGACGCGGGTTGGTGCGGCAGCGGCGGCCCATGGATGCCGCCGGAACTTTCCATGCAGCGTGTGGTCTGGAGCAGTACCGCCATCACGGGCGGCAAAGATTTTAATGCGGTATTACCACAGCCACCGACCAAGCTGAACTTTTACCGCGACATCGCCGTATTGGCGTTCCCCACACCGGCGGAGGCCTACGTCATTAGCGATATCCAGAATCAAACAGATGTGACCACGCAGTACAATTTTGCGGCACCGGCGCAATGGCCGGTACTGAAGCCCGGCCAAATGGTGCCCGCCAATTTGGTGCAGGACCTCTCCGCGCACATGGACAGCGCTGGCCGTTTGCAGTGGTCTGCGCCGGTCGGACGGTGGACGGTTCTGCGTTTCGGGCATACCACCACCGGTGCGGAAAATGGCCCGGCACCGGCAGGCGGAGTGGGGTTGGAAGCCGACAAGCTTAGCCGCAAAGCTATCCAGTTTCAGTTTGATTCACTCATGGGACGGGTCATCAAACAGATCGGCCCACTGACGGGAAAAACGCTTGTTTCCACGCATATTGACAGTTGGGAAATCGGTTCACAGAATTGGACCTCGGAATTTCCACGGGAGTTTAAGCGTCTGCGCGGTTATGACCTTCAGCCCTACCTGCCGGTATTTACCGGGCAGGTGGTTGAGAGTCTGGAGGTATCGGAACGTTTTCTCTGGGATTTGCGCAGAACCGTTGGCGATTTGCTGGCGGAAAACTACGCCGGCGCCATGCGCGAGATTGCAGAGAAGCACGGCCTGCGGTTATCCATTGAGGGTTATGCCGGCGAACCGGCTGATGATGTGCGATATGGCGGTCAGGCGGTTGAGCCAATGTCGGAATGTTGGTCGTGGGGACGCTATGGAATGAGCGGATCGGTAACTGAGATGACTTCAGCCGGACATGTGTATGGCCGTAACATCATTGGCCAGGAGACATTTACCGCCGGTACCGATGAAAAATGGCAGGGGCATCCAGCCGTGGTTAAAGATATCGGAGACTGGACTTTTTGCGAGGGAATCAACCGGTTTGTGTTCCATCGCTACGCCATGCAGCCCTGGACCAACCCGCACTACGCGCCAGGCATATCCATGGGACCATTTGGACTGCATTATGAGCGAACCGAAACCTGGTGGCATTTAACCAAACCCTGGCATGATTATGTAGCCCGCTGCCAATACCTGCTGCGGCAGGGCCATTTTGTCGCCGATGTCTGCTATATGCAGGCCGAGGGTTCGCCGCAACAGTTTAACCCGCCGGACAATGGTCCTGGTACTCCGCCCCGGCGGCCTGGATACAACTATGATGGCTGCCCGGCCGAGGCGGTGCTGACCCGCATGGAATATAAAGATGGAATGCTGATGTTGCCCGGAGGCATGAAGTACCGCGTTCTGGTTTTGCCCGATTCCCCGACCATGACACCGCCATTACTGCGGAAAATTAAAAAACTGGTCGATGCCGGTGCCACGGTCATCGGCCCCCGTCCGCAAAAATCGCCGAGCATGAGCAATTTTCCCCATTGCGATGATGACGTTCAAAAACTCGCTGCCGAACTGTGGGGCACAGGTAAGATACTCACAGGAAAAACCGCCGCCCAGGTGCTGTCCGCGAAAGGCATTAAGCCTGATTTTGACTGTGACCAGGTCATGGTGCGCTGGACGCATCGGCGTGCCGCTGACATGGATATTTATTTCGTGGCCAATGGGCTGGATGTTTATTTTGAAGGCAATGGCGATATATCCGATACGCTGCCTTTTACCGGAAAGTCCATGCTGGCGAATTGTGCATTTCGAGCCACCGGTGTTCAACCGGAATTCTGGGATCCGGAAACCGGGAAGATTTCGAAGGTTCCCGCTTATGAATCTTCCGGCGGCATGACCCGTATCCCGATTGCTTTCGAGCCGAAGGGATCGGTGTTTGTGGTGTTCCGGCACGGGAAATCTGCGGCTGTGGTAGATTCACTTCGGAGCGTCAGCCGCAATGGCAAAATGATCATCGTTGTTGAAGAGAAACCTCTGCCGCCTGGAAAATTGGAAATCAAAATATTGACTGCCAGCTATGGTGTTCCCGGCGATCCAAAACACACACGCGAGGTGACGGCCATTGTCCAGAAACTCGTCAATGGCGGGCAAACCAGCTTTCCCGTGACGGAAATCGCCGCGATTGGTGGCGATCCGGATCTTGGCGTGGTCAAGACGCTCGATATTCACTACACGGTCAATGGACACAAAAGCCGCATCAGTTTCCAGGATGACCAGCATGTTCATTTCAATCTCACCCCCGGGCCGGATATCAAAATACTATCCGCCAGTTATGGTATACCGGGTGACCCCGGACGTACACGCGATGTAACCAAAATCGTCCAGGACTTGGTCAACACCGGTCGCACCAATTTTCCGGTGGGGCAAGTTGCCGGGACGTTGGGTGTTGATCCAGCTCCGGGACTGCTTAAGACGCTCGATATTCGTTACAAGATGGACGGGCGTGATGGCCGCATCCGCGCGCAAGATAGTGATGGGATATATATTGCCAGTCCCGGATCGGCATTCCACCCGCCTGTTGCGCTGGAGGCCAACAACAACGGCCGCCTTGAGGCCCTTGTCATGGAATCAGGCCAATACGAGTGCCTGTTCGCTTCCGGCAAACAATCCACGATCAACGTCTCGGATATTCCCAAGCCTGTTGCCATTGAGGGGCCATGGAGTGTGAAGTTTCCCGTCGGTTGGGGTGCCCCGGCGGAAATACAATTGGATAAGCTGGTCGCGTGGAACAAGTACCACGATGCGGGCGTCCGCTATTTTTCCGGTACCGGAGAATATCAGACCGAATTTGAGATTCCGGCTGAACTCCTTGTACCGAATCGGCGGTTTTATCTGGACTTGGGCGAAGTCGCCGTTATGGCCCAGATCACTCTCAACGGCCATGACATGGGCATTCTGTGGAAGCCTCCGTTTAGGCTTGATGCAACCTCCTTGCTGAAATCGGGTTCCAACGCACTGAATATTCGCGTCACCAATCTCTGGATCAACCGGATGATCGGCGACCAGCAATTGCCGATGGATGCCGACTTTGGCCCAGAGGGAAATTTGCTTAAATGGCCACAATGGCTGTTGGATGGCAAGCCCAGCCCCACGGGGCGGTTCACCTTCACAACCTGGCCGCTCTGGAGAAAAAACGATCCGTTGGCGTTATCGGGTTTGATCGGGCCGGTGGCGCTTCAGGTTGCCGAGGTGGTCCGGCTGAAGTGAGATTTTGCGTACACCTCGGACGGTGGATATAAAACCAAGAATATTTATTTTAGAATTTTTACTTTAACAGGAGTATCGTGATGTCGGAAATGAACCGCCGGGATTTTGTTGGTCGGATCGGCTTAAGCGCTGCGGGTTTGCTGATGCTGCAATCAGGCTGTGCGGCAACGGCTTTGGCCAAGTCAGCTAAGAGCCGAACGGCATCCACATCACCCGGGGAGGTGGCGGACCAATTCGCGTCGCCCCCTTTTGATTGCGGGCCATGGGTTTACTGGTTCTGGCTGGATGTGAACGTGACCCGCGCGGGAATTACCGCCGATTTGGAAGCGATGAAAGCGGTGGGGATCGCTGGTGTGCTGATTATGGATGTCGATCAGGGTACGCCGCCGAGTTTCAACGGGGCTAAATTCGGCGATCCAAAATGGTATGAACTTTTCACGTTTGCATGCTCCGAGGCCAGCCGGCTCGGGATGCATATCAACATGACCAACGATGCCGGTTGGTGCGGCAGCGGCGGCCCGTGGGTTACACCGGAACTTTCCATGCAGCGTGTGGTCTGGAGCAGTACCGCCATCACGGGCGGCAAAGACTTTAATGCGGTATTACCACAGCCACCGACCAAGCTGAACTTTTACCGCGACATCGCCGTATTGGCGTTCCCCACACCGGCGGAGGCCTACGTCATTACCGATATCCAGAATCAAACAGATGTGACCAGCGAAGACAATATCGCGGCACCGGCGCAATGGCCGGTACTGAAGCCCGGCCAAATGGTGCCCGCCAATTTGGTGCTGGACATATCAGAGCATACGGACGGCGCTGGCCGCTTGAAGTGGTCTGCCCCGGCCGGGCGGTGGACGGTTCTGCGTATTGGCCATACCACCACCGGTGTGGAAAACCATCCGGCCCCGGCGGGTGGGCTGGGTTTGGAAACCGACAAGCTAAGCCGTGCGGCCACTATTTTTCAGTTTAATTCACTCATGGGACGGATCATCAACCAGATCGGCCCACTGACGGGAAAAACGCTTGTTTCCACGCATATTGACAGTTGGGAAACCGGCTCCCAGAATTGGACTCCAACCTTCCGTTCGGACTTCAAGCGGCTACGCGGCTACGACCTTCAGCCCTACCTGCCGGTGTTTACCGGGCAGGTGGTTGAGAGTCTGGAGGTATCGGAACGTTTTCTCTGGGATTTGCGTCAAACCGTTGGCGATTTGCTGGCGGAGAACTACGCCGGGGCCATGCGCGAGATTGCGGAGAAGCACGGCCTGCGGTTATCCATTGAGGGGTATGCCGGCGAACCGGCTGATGATGTGCGGTATGGCGGTCAGGCGGTTGAGCCAATGTCGGAATGTTGGTCGTGGCCTCGTTTTATGGAAAGCAATACCGTGACCGAGATGGCCTCGGCCGGGCATGTCTATGGTCACAACATCATTGGCCAGGAAACATGCACTGCCGGTGCCGACGAAAGATGGCAGGGGCATCCAGCCGTCGTAAAAGATATTGGAGATTGGACTTTTTGCGAGGGAATCAACCGATTTGTTTTTCACCGCTATGCCATGCAACCGTGGACCAATCCGCACTACGCACCGGGTATGTCCATGGGGCCATGGGGGTTGCATTATGAACGCACCCAAACGTGGTGGCATTTAACCAAACCTTGGCATGATTACGTGGCCCGCTGTTCGTATCTGTTGCGGCAGGGCCATTTTGTCGCCGATGTCTGCTACATGGAAGCAGAGGGTTCGCCACGGAATTTTTCTTCGCCGGACAATGGTCCTGGCAATCCGCCCCGGCGGCCAGGCTATAACTATGACTTCTGCCCGGCCGAGGCGGTGTTGACACGCATGGAATATAAAGGCGGTTTTCTGACACTTCCTGGCGGAATGAAGTACCGCGTTCTGGTTCTCCCCGATTCTCCGACCATGACACCGCCATTGCTGCGGAAAATTAAAAAGCTGGTCGATGCCGGTGCCACGGTCATCGGCCCGCAGCCTCAAAAGTCGCCGAGCCTCAGTGATTTTCCGCGTTGTGATGATGAGGTTCAAAAACTTGCTGATGAATTATGGGGAACCGGCAAGATCATCGCCGGGAAAACCGCCGCCCAGGTGCTGGCCGCGAAAGGCATTAAGCCTGATTTTGACTGTGACCAGGTCATGGTGCGCTGGACGCATCGGCGCATGGCCGACATGGATGTTTACTTTGTGGCCAATGGCGAAGTTGCAGATAAGCTGCCGTTCGCGGGAAAATCAATGCTGGCGAATTGCGCGTTTCGCGCCACCGCTGTTCAACCGGAATTCTGGGATCCGGAAACCGGGAAGATTTCGAAGGTTCCCGCTTATGAATCTTCCGGCGGCATGACCCGTATCCCGATTGCTTTCGAGCCGAAGGGATCGGTGTTTGTGGTGTTCCGACATGGAAAATCGGCCGCTGTGGTGGATTGCGTCCGAAGCATCAGCCGCAACGGTAAAAGGATCATCGTTGTTGAAGGGAAACCTCTGCCGCCTGGAAAATTGGAAATCAAAATATTATCCGCCAGCTACGGCATTCCGGGGGATGCCGCCCACACACGCGACGTGACGGCGATCGTTCAAAAACTGGTCAACCAGGGACAGACCGATTTTCCGGTGATACAAATTGCCGCGATTGGGGGCGATCCGGACTTGGGCGTGGTCAAGACACTCGATATTCACTATACTGTCAATGGACACAAAGGCCGCATCAGTTTTCAGGATGGCCAGCATGTTCATTTCAATCTCACCCCTGGGCCGCATATCAAAATACTATCCGCCAGCTACGGTGTTCCCGGCCAGCCAAAGCATACGCGTAATGTGACGGTGATCGTCCAGAAGCTGGTCAACGACGGACAAACCAATTTCCCGGTGGTAACAATCGCCGCAATTGGGGGTGATCCGGATGTGGGCGTGGTCAAGACACTCGATATCCACTTTACGGTGGATGGACACAAGGGCCATATCCAATTGCAGGATGGCGGCTGGGTATCCTTCGCCGAAGCCGGACCGGCGTATCACCCGATTGTCGTGCTGGAGGCCAACAATAATGGTCGCCTTGAGGCTATTGTCACGGAGCCGGGAAAATACGATTGCGTGTTCGCTTCCGGCAAACTATCCACGATCAACGTCTCGGATATTCCCAAGCCTGTTACCATCGAGGGGCCATGGAGTGTGAAGTTTCCCGTCGGTTGGGGTGCCCCGGCGGAAATACAATTGGATAAGCTGATCGCGTGGAACAAGTACCACGATGCGGGCGTCCGCTATTTTTCCGGCACCGGAGAATATCAGACCGAATTTGAGATTCCGGCTGAACTCCTTGTACCGAATCGGCGGTTTTATCTGGATTTAGGGGAGGTCGCGGTCATGGCGCGTGTCGTGCTCAATAACCATGATATGGGCATATTGTGGAAGCCGCCATTTCGGCTTGATGCAACCTCCTTGTTGAAATCGGGTTCCAACACGCTGAATATTCGCGTCACCAATCTCTGGATCAACCGGATGATTGGAGATCAGCATTTACCGGAGGACTCTGATCGCAGCAGTCCAGAAGGGAATTTGCTTAAATGGCCACAATGGCTGTTGGATGGCAAGCCCAGCCCCACGGGGCGGTTCACCTTCACAACTTGGCGGCTCTGGGGTAAGAACGATCCCCTGGCGGAATCGGGATTGATCGGCCCGGTGGCAGTTTGTGCGGCGGAGATGGTCGAGTTAAAATGATGTTTTCCGTTACAATTCGCCGAAAGACTGTGAACGGTTACGGACATTACAGGCGATCTTGGGCCAGTGCGTGGTGCCCAGAGTCGATGCCGTTGGCAATTTATTTTCCAGATCAGCGTTTTGCTATGTGTTAGTTCTAGCTTTGATAGGACCTTTGTTATGTTAACGCGAAAACATTTTTGGTGGCTGCCCCTCGCGAGCGCGTTTCTGCTGCTGGCCGGATGTCGCGCGCCATTGGCGGTGAATCGAGCACTGGTGCCTCGACGAGAAGCAGTGCAGATCAGAAAATTTTTCGGCGTGTGGAAACTGCGGCAGCGACCAAAGGGCGCCGCTGACAGCGTCGCGTGCGTCTACCCATTGGGAAAACGCCGTTATGTCATTACATTGGGCATATACAAATCGGGGGTAGTCCGTGCTAAGCCCGAACTCAAGGGAGAGGCTACCTTCATTGGCAGCTTAAGCGAGGTTCGTGGCCGACTCTGGATGAGTTGCCGTACAATGGATCCACGGCTTATCAATTCCGCATCCATGCAAAGGTGGTGGGCACGTCACTTGCCCGCAGGACAACCTGGTAATTACGGATCCGCGCTAAGGAAAACCGAATTGGAGGTGGCACGTGCCGCCGGTATGGCTCGTGTATTCTATCTGGTCGAACTGAAAACGGTTTCTAGGGATCGACTGGAGGTCTATCCATTGCTGGTACCCGCTACCGGAGGCCATCGGAGCACCTTTGAGGTTCCGGTGAAAATTCTTCAAAGCCGGAAAAACCTCGCCGCTTTTCTTGATTCGCACACACTGTCGCACTTGTTGCCGAAACGCCCGTGGATATTCGGGCGGCTGACTGGATCGCGGGCAGATGTCTATATGCCTGCACAGTAAGACCGTGCTCCGATGGCGCTGCCCGGGGCGTGACTTCCGGAATTCAGTAAAGGATATGAAGAAATGCCGGGATTACAATCTTTCGTACGGCTGACACTTCGTCAAGGTCGCCCTACGACGGGATCTTCGTTCAGTTTCAGCGTTCCCTATGAGTGGTGGTGCCAGACATGTTCGCCGACTCTCCTTTCAGTTGTTTTCATCAGCATTATGTCATGCGGAGTATTGGGAACTCCAGCTATGGGAAGTGGGGCCACCTTCGCGCCTCGTTCCTGGCCGCGGTTTCCAGCGCCTTCACGGATATACCGCGCGATATTGCCAAAATCTTATGGTGGTCGAATTGCACTGGAAACGCTTTCCGGACTGGTGGCGTATCACGCGCGAATTGCTGGCACGGGGCCGATGATTTGGATTGATACCGGCGGGCCGGTCTATCAGCGATGGCTCAAGATGTTTCGGCACCATTATGGAGCGGTAAACGTTTCTCAACCTATGGCATTGTGGGCACTGGTCAACCGGCTTAAGCAACAGGGCTTGGTCCAAGGGTATGTGCTTT
>JAJZVR010000312.1 GCA_021847065.1 Planctomycetota bacterium
GTATTGATCGGAGAATGGCCTTCCTGATCGGAAACAATCAATTCGTTGGCCCCGCGCTTCAGATAGCAGCTTGGCACATACAGCCCCATACGCATGATGCTGTCCGGATAATGCCCCAGATTATGGCCATTAAGCCACATATACCCACCGGTTAAATCTCCCCATGCCACACGCATAATCACATGCAATTGCTTCGCTGAATTCAACTTCGGTTTCCATACAAATGTTGTGCGATAAAAGCACGGCACATTCGGTGCTGTGGTAAAGCTTTTCCACCCCGCCTTGGCAAAGGGTGATCCCATTCCGCCGCGCATCCTCCAGTTGAGAATCGCTCCGCCGCCACTTAGCGCCGGAGCCAGTCGGGATACACTCAACGCCACCTGCCCCAGGCTATGCATGGTATTGGCCGGGATAAGAATGCTTAAAACATTGGGCTGCCTGCCGTACCAGAACGTCAGCATTGCGCGTGCCGGTTCTGCCCCCGCCGAACGCGGATCCACCCGCCCGGCATCAAAGCAGATAAACGCATTGGATATTGGATGTTGCCACGAAAGCACCAGATGATCCGCATTTAATTCGGGCACTTTGGCCCGCAACCAGATCATTCCACTTTTCTTAAATTCCGGAATGGCGCCACCGCGCAAAGACTGCCACTTCCCTCCACTCAAATCGGATAATACCCGCACCATCGCGGCTGATTTGGACAAGGCAAGATAACGGTATTTCCAGTTTTTCACCACCAGTTGCCTGGATACCAGCCGCATCAGCAAAGCCTTTCCGGATATGCCGACAGCTCCGACTTTATTATATGGACCAATATATGTCCATAATTTAGGTCGCCCGCTCGCACTCGCCAGTATAGCCAGCGCATTGGCTCCGGCCTTAAGCCGCACATTCACCGCCCGATTTCCGCCAGCTTCGGCCAGATTTCCATTGACAAACACATCCGCCGTGCCCGTCAGATGGGAAAACAAAATGCGATACATCCCCGCCTGTTTCACCGTTACACTGCTGCGATACCACTGATGTAAACCCGAATAATCCCCCACCCCCATTTGCCGCGGATCAGGTGCCGCAATCCAATTTTTGTCATCATAATTCGGTTTTACCGGCCCATCGGCCAACCGCACTTGCCATGGCGTAAACGCCGGAACGGCTAAGTTCGGCCCATTCTTCACATCCGCCCCGGCCACGAGGCCTGCCGACATCGGCTTGGTTGAGGTGCCAAAATAAATCTGTGCGTTACGAACGTTGCCGTCCAGCGGCATCTGCGTATCGAGCACAATACGTCCGTGAATGCTGTCGGCCTTACCGACATAATCCGGCCCGCACACCAGCGCCGGCTTGCCACCGATCTTTAAAAACCAGGTGTGATACATCGCATCGCGGCTTTCCACAAATACCCGCAAGGTTTTATGCGCGGTTCTTATGCGGTAAATATCCGGTCCCGCCGCCGGCACCTTTACCCGCAACGTCAAAGCACCGCCGGGCGGTGAAGTCACAAATGCTTTGGATTGCGCCTGAATTTTTCCGCGCACAGTCAAGCGCAGCATAATCTCCGATTTTGGCGGTCCGTATGCCACCAGTGTTGTTGTTGCGCCCTGCTTGAATATGCCAAAAATTCGCGAACAACTGTCGCGCAATTCAAACGTTTTATTTATTGCAAATTTCTTAACCACGGCAAACAGATGAAATCCGGCAATGGTCTGTGCAACACCGCCGGGAATGTTGACCGTTACAGGATTAAATGACAAATTCTGATAAAAAACCATATCCCCATTGGGACTTTGCCGTTCAAACACGCGCACACCGGGCGGAGCGTGCGTTTTCAGATGTCGCACGTTTACGCTGGTTTCTAAAATACGTTGAAAGCTGCGCCCAAAATAATTCGCGGTCTTGTATATGTAATACAAGGGCCGCAAATCACCGGCTTGTCCGATGGGCGCACCAAAGTCATAACTTGGGCCAACTGTGTTATCCACATACGTTGACGGCGTGGTGCCCCCCACCGCCATGTATGCATCGTACCCATTACCGCCATACGCAATAACATGCCACATTGATTGCCGACTGATCTCGCGCAGCGCCGGTGGATGCGTGCGGTACAACGTAAACCACCCGGTCCACATTTCGGTGGTAAACCAGGGATCGGTGCGATTTTTGGTGCTCCATGGCCCCGGTCCCGCCGGGCTGTTGCCATGGTGCATACCGCTGAAATACATAGGTACATCAATACCCATGGCACGAGCTTTGTTATAGAGAAATTTGTAATAATTATTGGGTAAGACATTCCCCCATCCCTGTGAATCCTCATTTTCCAACTGCACCATGATCACAGGGCCGCCATGGTTGATCTCATTGGCGGCAACGATCGGCAATAATTTGTTGTAGTAGGTGTTTACGGCATTAATAAAAGGCTTGTCATCCTCGCGCACCGCTAAACCGGGGATAAACCGCAGCCACACGGGCCAGCCGCCCTGACTCCATTCGCCGTTGCAATACGGCCCGATACGCAGTATCGCATAGAATCCCATGCTGTGTACCAGCTTCAAAAATGCCCCCAGATTATGCCGGCCCTTAAAATTGAATTGCCCCTCCCGCGGTTCCTGATAGCTCCAGAAAATATACGTCTGAACGCAGTTAAATCCCGCACGTTTCATCTTCAGCAGCCGACTTTTCCATAAAGCCCGCGGCACCCGCTGATAATGCAAACTTCCCGATGCAATAAATACCCGTTTGCCCCGGATAATAAACCCTTTGCCATCAAAGTTAAAATATGGTTTCACCGCCGCCGTTGGTGGGAACATTCCTACATCTTCCGGCCCAAAGGCCCCAACCGGAGCCACCCGCCACGCCAGCATCAACACCCCAATCAACACGGCCATGCGCAGCAAAGACTGGCAATATGTGCATGAACGAATGATTTTATGTCGCATCGGCAGCAAAGTTGCACTCCACAGTATCCACGCCAAACAATATTCCAGCCGCACCGTCGGCAAGCCGCCAAGCGACATCAATTCTCACTCACATGCTCCCATCGCGCAGGCCACCTCCAGCGACGCAATCGCCAAGACCATATTGTAGTGGTACAACGCACGAAAACCGAACATGTTGCGGCCCATTCCCCTTCCGCGGGGTGTCCGTTTTTGTCGGGATTTGTAAAACGCATCAAAAAAGGAAATAACGTTGGGCCAAGCTCACTTTTTCCGCTGTCTGGCAGGCGACATGGATACCATCGGCGGTAACGCGATACGTTTCCGGGTCAACTTCAATGTGGGGCAGGGCGTCATTGAATTTCATATCCCGCTTGGTCAGATTTCGACAACCCTTCACCGCAGCAACGGCGGGGTTGATGGTGTATTTGGCAACATAGCGGCGGATACGAAAATTGTCATCGCCTCTGGAATCTTCCGGAAGTGATCCGCGCTGTTGTCGCATTTTATCCGCTGTCTGCCAAGTGCGGATGATCTTGTGCGGTTACTACCGACGCCGAAGACAATTTCTACTCCGAGATCAAATAGTGGTGGCGAGTTTTCTCGGTAACACGATAGCTTTCCATTATCACGGCACCGTATAGGAGCTGACACCGCCCATGTATTTTTTTTCCACGTCCGGTGTTGGCTCGGTGTTGGCAATGATCGTTCCCGGCGGGCACCAGTAAATGGGATCCGCGGAATCAAAATCGCTCATCAGGGCCACATGGCCATCAAAAAACAGCATGTTCATATCGAATACACCGGGACCCGAACCGTGCCGGTAGGCATATTCGCGGGCATCCACACCGCCGGTGGAGCGTTTGAAGCTGCCGCTGGAATTGCCGGGGG
>JAJZVR010000313.1 GCA_021847065.1 Planctomycetota bacterium
TAACGGAGCGCAGAACATGAGCCGACTGCGAAGAATAGCGTTAAATCTCATCAAGAGTAATAAAATCACGAGAGGCAAGGCCAGAAAGGGCGGCATCAAGACTCGCCGTGGCTTGGCGGGCTGGGATAATGACTTCCTGCTGGAAGTTCTTACCGGCATCCCGGCAACCTCAGGGCCTTTTAGTTTTCAGGACTGCATGGATTTTCGGGAGCCGACTGGATCAAATTTCCTAATAAATCGTTCTGTCCCAGAACGTCACGAAGACGAAAAAGACCAAATAAAGGGAAAACTAAAAGGCCCTGCCGGCAACCTGACCAACGGCGAAAAGCAACGTCTCCGTGGCATCCCAAAATACTCCACCGCAATCCCGGCGCGCCGGGATGCGACTGCGAAATAATATGCTGCGCGGAAATACGATATTTGGCGGTTAAAACCGCAGATCTACGCTATTTTCACGCGCCCCGGCGGCAACGCGGCGACCGACACCCCCGGAGATACGGGAAAAACCTAATCGATACATGGGATTATCTATATATGATTTCGCCCTGGCGGATACCAGAAGGTATGATTTGCGTTCCGGCTCACTACCTATTATATATGTATCGAGTGAAGGTGGCAGAAAGATATGGCTAACATTCTTCGGCCATCCTTTCAGTTGTCGCGGGCCATTCCGGAATGCCGGAAGGAAAGGGGGTATTCATCTTATGGAACCGTCACAAATTGTCTTAAAACTCGTACTCGACAATCTCGGCGTTTCCGACAGTATCGCTGAGGTTGATGATCGGAAGCGAATCCAAAAAGCCGTCTATCTGGCACAGGCGGCGGGCGTCAATCTTTCTTACGTTTTTGGTTGGTATGTGATGGGACCATATAGCCCGGCTTTAACGCGGGACTACTACAGCCTTGCCTCGGCTTTAGAAGCACGTGACAAAGGATATGAGGGCAAGGCTCTACGGCCTGACCTCCAAGGTAAATTACAGTCGCTTCAACCGCTCATCAAGCCTCCACCGGGCACCGGTCTCAGCCAGGAAAAGTGGCTTGAGCTATTGGCTTCGATACATTTCCTTCGGACAGTTTCAAAATTCGACGAAGATGACTCCAAGGAAGTAATTGCGAAAGAAAAGGAATCACTGGCACCGTTTTACGACGTGGGAAAAAATACTCTGTTGTCCGCTCATCTGCTTTTGTAGGGGATTATGGAGACCTTTAATGCCAAGCGCATCTCCGACCCAGTCCACGGCACAATCGGGCTAAGTAAAACCGAACTCGAATTGGTCGGCTGCCCGGCTTTTCAGCGGCTACGCGGTATCAAACAATTGGGTTTGGCAAACTTGGTGTTTCCCGGTGCAGATTATTCACGTTTTTCCCATTCGCTCGGCGTGTGTCATATCGCTGGAAGAATTCTCGATGCACTCGTCCGAAACGGTCACGTTTCAGACTGCGATCTTGACGAACACGAAATCCAAAAGTACCGGCTCGCGGCACTTCTGCACGATGTCGGTCACTACCCATTTTCACATGCCATGGAAGATGCCCTGAAAGATAAATACGCCAGTCAAAAGCTTGCTGATCCCGCAATCAAGTCCAACTCCACCAATGAAGATTATTTCAGCCATGAACGCGTAGGCAAAGAAATACTCGCCGCTGACCGGAAAATTGCCGAAAAGCTTGAGGACAACGGTTTCAATCCGGCAGAAATTGCATCTGTGATTCTCCGCGAGCAGCCGCCTCGGTTCGCTAATTTAATCAGCTCTGATATGGATGCCGACCGCATTGATTATTTGTTACGCACGGCTCACCATACGGGACTTCCATATGGCTCGGTCGACCTAGAATATCTTCTTACCCAGATCAGAGTTGACTCGGAAAAGAGGGTTTGCCTGACATCCAAAGCCTTGCGGGCAGCCGAACACTTCCTGTTGTGCCGATACTTTGATTACCAGCAGGTTGCTTACCACAAAACCGTCGCCGGATTTGAATGGCTGCTCAAAGATTCGCTGCAGGCGCTGATAACTCGGTGCGTGATAAAATGCGGTGCCAGCGATGTCAAAAATATGCTAACCAATGGTGATTGGCGCTATTTTGACGACAGTAAAATTATGGGTTTGATGCGCGATGCGTCCAGCGACCCCAATTTTACGGCAGCTGAAAAGTTGAAACTCTCCGCGATTCTAGACCGACGACCACCGCTTGTTGTCGCAACATACAGGTGCCTGCCCCGGAGAGATGATGTTTCCACCCATCGCAACGTTAAACAGCTTTTGTCAAAGCAATTAGACGATTGCGCTGCCAAATTCAATATTTCTCGCGAAAACTTCCACATTTGGACACAAGATGGGATGGCGCTGACCAAAATAGGATCGCGCATTCCTATTTCTCAGCTCGCCAGCGCCACGGACGACCAAAAGGACCTCCACCAGCAGGCCATCCGCATACTCACCGAGGACGGCACCGGATCGCTACCGATTGTGGAGTTAAAACAATCTCTGATGGGGGTGTTATCCGATTACGCACTATATGAAATCCGGGTATACGTCGTGCTACCAGAGGGCGAAGAAGCTCGCCGCGACGAAATTCGCAAGCACCTTTTTCGGTCGCTTGATAGCAGAGACAATTGGATTTAGCCCGTGCCTATGGCGATCGCCTTGATCTGTTCTTCAGTTGGGAAACCTGTGGCCAGAAACCTTGGCGGATAATCATCCGTTGGCTGGATCATATCACCGAATGCCGCCTGGACAGATTGCCAGGTGCATTGGCCCATCGAGCGGAATTCATCATTCTTATCCCGTGCCATAAACATAATCTGATCCACGCAGGGCAGAATATTCCGGCAACCTTCAATCCAGAGCGTTTTCGATGAGACCGTTTTGGATCCCACCGCTTCAAAAAGTAGAAATCGACCGATATGGGTTTCCGATTCCTGTTCACCAAGAGCGTTGGAAAGCACTTCGCCCTGCTGCTGATAATCCCGCCCAAAACCGATCAATGCAACATGCCGAAAAAGCTCGAATGCCGGCGATTGTTCCGGCGGCATAAATGATGTCCATCTGTTATTTTCCAGCCGCACTGCTGCACCGGTAATAAATCGGGGATCGGAAAGACACCGCACCGCGATCTTGGCCATGGCCACCAGACCCTCGGAGTCGTCCGCACCGGTCACAATTAAGTCATTGCGTGTCGGCGTCATGACGACATGATCTCCGCGTACCGGCAGTTGCCAGATCAGGTCATGAAGGAAAAGCCTTGAAGCGTCATAAGAATCATGCCAGTCAGATAAATACACGCCCGGAGCCACCCGCTTAAAATCACGGTTGCTTATCGCCCAGAGGTTGTCCCGCGCCACCGCCAAAGCCTGATCGCGTGTAACACCCCATTTGGCCAATTGGTCATGATTTACTGAACCAATGCTGTTGGGAAAGTCATACACAAGTTCCAGCGACAAATGGTCGGTAAACGGTTCATCGGTGAAATTAAGTTTTTCATCACAGTTGTCACGCTTACGCATCAGTGCGTAGGTAATCCGATCGCGGATGCGCGGTAACAGACGACTTTTGGCCTCCTGCCAGGTTGCGGCGTAAGAATCTGGCACCGCTTCCACGGTGGTTGCGGTTAACGCCGCAATCATACGGGATCGATCCGCGGGCTTGGCACGGCAATAATCGGCGTACAGCGTACCAAGAAAATATTGCGCTTCGGGTTTATCGGTGCGGCGCAGGAAAATACAAAATTTTTCCTCATCGAAATGCACCGCAACTCCAGGATTGGCCGCCTTAAAATGCTCCATGAGCATGCGCGCAAATTTCTTGCCATCCGGCGTTA
>JAJZVR010000035.1 GCA_021847065.1 Planctomycetota bacterium
CGGGTGTAGCGCCGGCTTTGGCCAGATGATGAACCAGACTTACAGATGTCGGCTCGGTGCTGCGCCCATCGGTGTATGCCAGCACCGCACTGATGGGCCGGCCTTGCAGATCATTGAATATCTCGGCTGCCACGCCAGGCACATTGGTGGCGTTGGCAAGCGGTTTTATCGCCGCAAGCCTTTGCAGCAGCGGACCCAATTGCGCAGGGGAATTGGCCATTCCCAGCAGGTGGGCATGACTGCCGCCGGTAAATATGGCGACGCTCTGATTTTTGGCAATCGCCCCAAGCCAGGTCTTTGCCGCCTGATTGAGACTCCAGCAGGCTACATCAAATCGCGTGGGGCGCTTTTTGGCTTGCGCCGCCGGAAGCGTTTGCCGCACGTCATCAATGAGTTTTATTTTTGACGGACTTTTATATGCATCCCGCAACGTCATCGAGCGGGAGCTATCCACCCAGATGGCCACTACCGCCGGTCGCCGCAGGGTGTGCACCATGACAAAAATGGGTTTCGCCAGCAGCAGCACAACGGTAGCGAGAATGGCGGCGCGGGTTATGGCCATGACCAATTTCAACCGAGGTGTAGCCGTTTGATGCCGATAGCTCCACCAACCTGCCGCCGCAACCGCCAGCATCAGCAAGGTCATCAGCCAGGGGTGGGTGGTGCCTAATGCCCAGCGGCCATTGCTGACTGCGGCCAGCGGACAATTTACAGAGAAAACATCATTGAGATTCATGTTTTGCTCTCCCCCTTTTTTGTCCTGCTGCCGCTGCGATCATAGCGCGAAAAAGCCCGCGCTAAAAGCGTTTCAGCCAGCAATACCAACAATGCCAGAAGCAGTAATCGCTGTCCCGCATTGCCACCGATGGAGGCCTGATTCACCGGCGCGCGGAAAAGGTGCTGCGGGGCGCTGACAACATCGGCCACGGGTAAGCCAAGCAGCGCGGCAATCCGGGCGGCGGGAAGATGCCGAATATCCGCATCAGTCGGATCCACATTCACGGCAACCAGGTGGCTGCGCGTGGCATTACGATATAGCCCGGCATACCAGAGGCGCGGACTGCTGATCACCATGCGTGAACCCATGCGCTGATCCCGCAAATCCAGCGATTTACCATTGGGTCCACGCCAAGCTTCCGTACTCGCAGCGGCCAAGGTAAAGCGTCCGGCAACCTGCAAATTCCAGCGGGCATTGCGATCCGGAATGCCAAAATACATCATCTGAAACACAAATGGCAGAAACGAAGGCTGGGCCGGAAAATCCGTCCAGCGCGTGTCACACGTAAATGCCGCCACCATGACTTCACCCCGCCCTACCCGGCGGCTTACCAATGCAGGTTGCGCATTGCCAAAAGAAAGCAGCGTTTGGCACAGATTGGGATGAATCACGCGCAAAGCCAGGTAATGCGTTGTCGCCACAGAACTTACGCCGGTGTGGATGCCACTTTGCCGCGCCGCCAGAAACGGTTCGGTAATCACATTACCAGTGCCGCTGAAATTAAAATGCAGGGCCTTAGCCGGCTCAATAACTCTACCCATCACCGCCGGCAACAATCCGGTGCGCCCGGTTTTTAGCGCGGCGCTCCACGTGCGGCCTGTGACCGCAGGCCCGGGAAATATCAGCAGCAGACCACCTGCATGCACAAACGATCGCAAGCGTTGAACGCTACGCGATCCTGGTGCCGGAGCGTCGCTGAAAATCACCGCCGCATAATGCCGCAGTGATTGTGACGATAGTTCAATGGCGCTGATGACATGTGGGGCAAAGGTATTGCCATGCGCTAACGGCGCCAGAGCGGTGGACAGCCACGCCGTACTGGCCAGACGATTGGCCATTGGATCACCCGTTGCGCCATCCACGAGCAACACGCGCATACGCCGATGGGCATGCACGACCAGTCTTCGGGTGTTGTCAATAATCAGTCCATCGGCCGGGAGTCGGGCTGTAATGGTGTGCATACCGGCGACGGTAATGTCCGTCCCCAGTGTTGCGTCAACGGTTACTTCCGAGCCGGGGTTAATCTGCGGCAGCGTTACAGAACCAGCCGCCACCTGATCAAGAAACAATCGAACATTGACGCGGGCCTGCGGCATAGCGGTAGCGTTGAACACGGAAATACGCACGCGCAATGGACGGTTGATCAGGGCAAAATGTCGGGCCAGTGTTAAGTCTGTAATGGCCATATTGTTCGCGTGCGGATCGCCGACATCGAACACCCGCACCGTTGCGCCGGTTTTACGAATCTCGGTTATCAGGGTTTTCAACCGTTGCGGTGTTCCCGCTTGAATGGCAGTACCCGCCGAGTTCAACGGTGCGAACGCCGCCTGAGCGTCATCAGTTATCAGCCAGAGACGTTTGCGATTGGCCCGCGTTTTCTGTTTCTGCAGTACGTTCAAGGCGCGTTTTAACCCCGCGGCCAGATCCACAGCCGCATCGGTCGGCTTTTGGCTGGCAACCAAATGGCTCACCGTGGCAAGATCCGGAGCCGGTTCATTGAGCAGACCGTGCGGATTTTTCGAACCGCTGATAATAGCCACGCGGCCTTGCACGCTGGTGCCGTCAAGCCAATGCGTCAACAATGATCGTGCGCGGACAAAAATTGTCTTTTGCCCGGCCGGGCGATATTGCGTGGTATAGGCATTATCCCAGACCACCACGGTCAGGCGACTGGCATTACCAAGAATAGCACCAAGCACGGATCCCGGCGGCAGAAACTGTGCGATTCCCGCCGCCAGCAGCAGCAGCGCCAGGCAACGCAAAAGCAACAAAAGCCAGCGCTGCAATTTAAGTTTGCGTACATTACGCCGATGGGCCGCCAGGAGAAATTCCATCGCCGCCCAAGCCTGAATCCGAAACCGCCGCCGATTCAACAGATGAATGACAATCGGTATCGACACCGCCGCCGCCCCGGCGGCAAACAGCCACGGTGTAACAAAAGGCAAAACCGCAATCGGCAACAACAGACTCAACATAACTCCAAAAGAGCGTCCAAATTCCTGATTCTAATTTTTGACTCCCAATGCGCTATTTCCAAATTCAATGAATCCGCGCCGCCCGATTCGCCAAAAATCCCGGCAACGAAACATCCAGCGGCACGCTGGTGTCGATTTGCAGAAAATCCACCTGCAATTTATGGCACGCCACCCGCAACTTCTCCGTATGTTTCTGAAACTCCTCCAAATACGCTTCCCGCAGCGCCTGCGGTTCCACAACCACTTCAGCGAGGTCTTCCATTCCTTTGAACATGGTGGTATTGCGGAACGGAAATTCCAATTCATCATGATCAAGCACCTGCATGATGATCACATCGTGCCGACGATAGCGCAGATGCCGAATCCCCTTGATGATGCCCGCCGCGTCATCAAACATATCGCCAATAACGATAAACAGGCTGCGATGGCGGATTTCTTCGGCAATTTCCTCCAGCACCTGTCCGGTGCCGGTTTTGGGGGCGCCGGGCGAACCGGAAAGTTCTTCGATAATCGTGCGCCAATGCCGCGGACTGTTGCTGGGCCGCAAAAGCTTGCGGATTTTCTGGTCAAAGACGGCCAGCCCCGCACCATCCTGCTGGTGAATGGCCACATACGCCATGCTCGCCGCGATGCTGATGGCGTGATCAAACTTCCGCCATTGCGGGTTGGATTGCCCCGCATAATTCATGGAGTGCGAGGCATCCACCACCAGCATGACCTGCAGGTTGGTTTCTTCCTCATACTGTTTGATGTAATGCCGATCGGTGCGGCCAAAGACTTTCCAATCCACATACTTAATATCGTCGCCGCTGGTATAGGGCCGGTGTTGCGCAAATTCAATGGAAAAGCCTTTATATGGCGATCGGTGCATCCCCGTGATAAACCCTTCGACAATCAGGCGGGCGCGCACATCCAGTGCGGCAATCTTGGCAAGCGTGCGCGGATCGAGATATTTTTTATAATCCGTCTTTTGCGGGACTTCTACACTCACGGATACACACACTTATAAACCATGATTCTGAACTTACTACAATCCATTGGCTTGGTCCCGTTACGTGCTGTGCAATACCTTCGGCATGCCCGCGGTTACTTTCGCGCTTTGATCATCGCGGTCGGTATGTTCAATGAGCATGCGGATAATATCATCGGAATGAATACCTTCCGCTTCGGCATTAAAGTTTGTCAGCACGCGGTGGCGCAGTGTTGGATAGGCCACCGCCCGGATGTCTTCGGTGCTGACATGATACCGCCCCTGTAACAGCGCCCGCGCCTTGCCGGCCAGAACCAGATATTGTGAGGCCCGCGGTCCGGCGCCCCACGCGACATAATCTTTAACGAACTTGGGCGCATCCGGCTGGGACACCCGCGTTTGGCGTGTTAAGCGTAACGCGTAGCGTACCACATGGTCCGGCACAGGTACTTTCCGCACGAGTTCCTGCAACTGCAGCACTTCCTCCGCCGTGAGCACATGTTCCACCTGCACATGCCGCGGAGCGGTCGTGAGGCGGACAATATCAAATTCTTCCTGCTCCGTGGGGTAACTTACCAGTACATTAAACATGAACCGATCCAATTGCGCTTCCGGCAATGGATAAGTGCCTTCCTGTTCAATGGGATTTTGCGTCGCCATGACAAAGAAGGGTTCAGGCAGCCGCCGCTGAACGCCGCCCGCGGTGACTTGATGTTCCTGCATCGCCTCCAGCAAAGCCGCCTGTGTTTTGGGCGGCGTGCGATTGATTTCATCGGCCAGAACGGCATTGGCAAAAATCGGCCCTTTGACATACCGCAAAGACCGTTGCCCGGTGGATTTATCTTCTTCAATAACTTCCGTGCCCGTGATGTCCGAGGGCATAAGATCAGGTGTGAACTGCACGCGGTTAAAGCTTAGATTCAATGTTTTGGATAAAGTTGATACCAACAGGGTCTTGGCCAACCCCGGCACACCCACGAGCAGACAATGCCCTCGACAAAATAAGGCGATCAGCAATTCTTCAATCACCTGATCCTGCCCGACGACGGTTTTGGCCAACTCCCGCCGAATTTTTTTAAAGCCGTCC
Organism: Planctomycetota bacterium; assembly: GCA_021847065.1. GTDB lineage: Bacteria > Planctomycetota > Phycisphaerae > WQYP01 > WQYP01 > JAMDCX01. The sequence continues at coordinate 5,031 of JAJZVR010000035.1, forward strand.
TGGAGTTTCTCCACGCTCTGGAGTTCCTGCGGCGATAATTCCATACTTTCAGTCGAACTGGTTTCTGCGCTCACGTACGATCTCCAGAATAAAAGACCCCATAAAAATACCACATCCCCGCCATTGTGCATAACGCAGCACAACGAGAGATCATACTAACGTTCTGCCACCGGGACAGAATTTTCGCGTGAAGGGCTTATTCCGCGCAGGTGCAAACACGCCAGCAACCAACCAGCGAGCCGATGGTGCGTCGTAGCTGCGCCAAGCCCCTTCCGGGGGCATATAAGATATTATTGTACGCTTGAAACGTTACACGCCGACCAGTACTTCCGCGGAATCTTCCTGCGTGTCGGAGCTTAACATGTGTTCTGTTGAACCATTGGCAAAGCTCGCAGCGCTGTGTGCCAGCAGGCCTTCCGGAGATGGTTGGGCATCAGGCAGTGATTCCAAACTGGCCTCTTCCAGTGATTTGCCGGCCGGCTCCTTGATGCACAGAGCCGTCAAGATCAGACCGACAACCGACATGCCCGCGGAGAGTAACATGCCGCCACCAAAGCCCAGTTTGGCCAGAATGCCGTTGAGGAATAGAACGCCGAGAAAGGCGCCAAATTTGGCGATACCCGATGAAATACCGTGGCCCGTGGTGCGCAGATTCACAGGAAATAATTCCGCCGCCAGAACAAAGGTCGTGACATTGGGGCCAAATTCCGAAAAGAAATAGCTCAAACCGAAAACGGTGATAAACGCCGCAGCGTTGTGGGCCAGCGCCGGCACCAGTCCGAGCACCAGGAACATCAGCGTCATAAGGGCAAAACCCATCATTTGAATAAATTTACGTCCCAGTTTATCGCTGAACATGAACGCGCAAACGTAACCGGGTACCGCGAACAATCCAAAAATAATGACGTTCCATGCCACTGTGGTAATCATGGATGCATGCGGCGCAACGGAATTAATAATCGCCGGCATACCGATGGTATTACCGTAATAAGCATAATCAAAAACAAACCAGCAGCCCGCAGTGCCCAAGAGAGTCAGGGCATACTTGCTTAATGGTTCGCGGATTACATTGGTCGCGGTACCGCCGGAGCGGGCCAAGCCATCGGTGTAACTGGCCATATCTTTGGCAGCCTGCGCGGCTTTGCCTTTTGCACGGGCCTGCCAGCGCGGAGATTCCGGCATCGCCCGCCGCAACAGGATCACGCCTGCCGCCGGCAATGCGCCAATCCCCAGTGCAATTCGCCAGGCCAGATCATGGTTAACACCCGCCGCCAGCAGCGTGAGGATCACAATGGGGCCGGCCAGAAAACCCAGGGCCTGGCAGGAAAATACCATGCCCACCATTTTGCCGCGGTCCTGACGATTGGCGTATTCACTCATGATCACAGCGGAAAGTGGATAATCCCCGCCGATACCCAGTCCCATCACCACGCGCCAAGCCACAAGTTGCCAGACCCCGAATGAAAAAGCACTCCCCAAAGCCCCAATGGTCATCAGGATGGCTTCCATTCCGTATACACTTTTGCGGCCAATTCGATCAGCCAGTGTGCCGAATAAAATGGCACCAATAAATGTTGCAAACAGAGATGACGATGCGATCAGGCCAACTTCCGTCGGACCGGCTTTCCAGCTTTCATTGGCTAAGCCCACGGCAGTTCCGATAATTGCCAAATCATAGGCGGAGGTGAAAAACCCCATGCCGGCGGTGATGATGGCGCGGAGATGAAAGCCACTGAATTTTACTTCATTGAGAGCATCTGTAACCTCACGGGCATGAACGGTGTTATTCACTGCGGCTGCCATGATGTACTTCTCCGCGTCAAAAAAACATCCGGATAAAGGCGTACCAAACAACTACACGCCGGAACTTCTCCAGATGCTTGCCTAATACTATAGATAAACTAACAGTATCTTACTATTAGCATTGTGTTAAGATTGTGTTAAGATTTATTTTATTAATATGAATATTTTATCCACAAATTACATTGATACGCCGGATAGGACGCAGAGTCTTTTCGTTTTCAGGGCTGCGTGGATTTTCGGGCGACAGTTTTGATCCAATTTCCCAATCAATCGTTCGGCCCCAGAGCGCCACGACGAAAAAAGCCCAAATAATACGGGCAATTGTTTACCGCTCTGCGGCAAATATTCACAATTGCGGTGCTGGTGCGCTCGGGTAATTGGTGGCACGCTTGATTTCACCATGGATGGTGAAGTTCAAAAACATCGCAAACAACTGGTCGCAAATGCGGTCGCTGATCAGACCGTCAGCATGACGCAATACCGTGATCTGGCGCGGCGCTACAATCGCTTTCTTGCGCAGTACGATGATCTCAAGAACCAACTGCAGTTTTACCGCAGGCAGTGTCAGGATCTGGAATGTGAGTTGCATGCCATACGGCAGGAATTATACCAGGCGGATATGAATATCGACCGCCAGTCCCGGCGCGCCGGGAAATAAGCTTGAAGCGGAAAATATCGTCCTGCGTATGGAAGTTCAAGAATATCAGCGCCGGGGCAAGCAGATGGAAGGGCGGCTCAAGGAACTGGCTCAACAGCGGTGGGAAGTTCATAGGGCTCAACGGCCAGTTAGTCCTCATACGGACCGAGAAAGCGTTCGCCGTTGAAGTGAATAAGATGATCCGGGGCCTCGGCGACCCAAACTTCCGTCTCCCAGGAAATCTGCGTCAGGAAATTACGCATTGTGTCGCGCGTCGAAAATGCCGTCACAAATACCAGGCTGGCCGTGCATCCGGTGAAGAGCAATTTGAGTTCATTGCGTCGTTTTGCATCCACTGGCCCCGCGCTGGTGACGGCCTCGATCAGCAGCAGCCAATTTCTTCGTGTATCGTGTACAACTACATCCGGCATCTTTGCCGGCGCTGGAATAACGACGTTGAGTTGCTTTAGGTATTCGGCGTCAAGATGGAGGAATTTGTTTTCCGCATCACCAATATATACAACTGTTCCGCCGGGTGCAAAGCCGGTACAAAATTGCTCAATGATCGATTTTATAAGAGGATTCTGGCCGCCCGGAGAAATGCTGACGGTCTTACCCGATGGAAGCACAACCGCAATGCGTTCCATTCGGCGCTGGCGCTGGAGCGTTTCGAGGATACTGTTCCGCATGCTGTGGTAGTTATTGAGATTTCTTGTCCAGTCAGGCGATCCGAACGTCTGAAATAATGCCAGTGCCTTTGGTTCTATTTGATAGACTGTCTTTCCGCTATTCACGGGCCGCCGCGGGTCATCGGGATTCCGGACAACCATTCCTGATGCAACAAAAAATTTAACCGCCTCGTCACGAATTGTTTCACGCGTGTTGGGTGCATAACGGACGGCGTATGTTCGCGCGATAAATGCAATAATATGGGTAATTCCAAGCGTTGGCGCGGCAGCCCGACTCCATGGCGTCAGGGGATCGAGATTAAGGAGTGCCAGTAGCGTGTATCCGGCGGCCTGATTGGCTTGCCGCCCGGCGAATCCCAGCGATTGCAGGACGTCCATTGCTTCGCCAAGTTTTCTGGCGCGAGCCTTGGTAAGGTTGGACGGTTTCGTCTTGGCCATCAGAAAAGCTCCTTTTCAAGCAGTGCGTCCAATTCATCCTGGGGGAGCGGAAGGCTGTGAATGTTGTGGCCGATTTTCTCCAGATCGACTTTCGTTGGGTATCTTAAGCTGCGCAGGTCGGTGGCGTTGACCTGGGTGTGGCCGTTGAATTGACGGAAATATACATCTAGGATGGCGGAGTTCAGAAAGGCCGTTAGTCCCATTGCTAAAGGCATCGGCAGTCCATGGCCGTTGATGTGGAAATAGTTCAGGTGGTTTTCAAAGCCGACCAGTTCTGCGGGAACTTGCCGGGAATCCCAAATGCAGGCCACAATTCGCCGTGGCTCCTCTTTCGGGCTAAAGCGCTTGACCAGCACGTAAACGCCTGCTGGTACGAGCAGATCCCGTGTCTGTGGGTTGCTCACGATGGCGTTCGCCTTACGGGAATTTTTCTTTGGCCAATGCACGAATCCTCGGTTGAAGTGGCAGGGATATACCAGCGGTACGGTATCGCTTCCTGGCTGATCACGCAGGAATTCCCGGGCCCTGAAATCCACCACTCGGCCCGTCGAAACCGACAAGCCCAGTTCCGGCAGTGAAGCCAAAAGTCGGCCCATCACGGAACGCGCATGAGCCTGCCTATCGTTGACCGTCAGGTGAATAAACTGTTCAGGGTCGCAGGGGGAAACCAGATCAGTATATGGAACTGGAGATTCTTGAACCATGCCGCCGGGTTCGCCGCTACTGCTGGAGATAATTACCCGATCCGGCTTTACCGCTGCTTTAACGGCGTGAAAAATCACGTTCTCCTGCAACACCTTGTCGCGCTTGAACGCGGCGGAACGGGACTCGAAAACGTGCAGGCGATGCAGGGCCATAGTCTGAAGGAATTCGGCCCTGAATGGCTTGAAGTAGGGGCCATTGCAAAAGCTTCGTGGCGTAATACCGACTAGTTCCCCGCCATTCGCCAGCAGTCGGGTGATTAGCGCCACAAAGCCGGTATAAAGATTGGTGGTCTCAATTCCTACCCCGCGCAACAGTTGTCGTTCCATGGAATCGCTGCGGATTTTGCGATAGGGCGGGTTGACAATGGCCGCGTTAAAGAGCAGCGATTTGGTGGAAAATAAATCATGATAAGCCATTGTGGCGGCAGCTTTAATAAAATCCTCGTTAAAAATGATGGCTTGGAATGCGATGCCAAGGGATTGGCATTCCCGTTGGCACTTGGCGAGTGTTGCGCGCAATAAAGGTAGCATTTCTGGGTCAACTTCATAAGCTGTGACGGATATACGCTTTGGTTTGTGGTGTCCCCGGCACAGATGCCGCACAAATGCCGCAGTTAGCGCACCAGCCCCAGCCCCAGCATCCAGAAGACTCACTTCGCGTTCGTTGAGGAGGAAAAGCGATGCCATGAAATCCGCAATTGGCTCGGGTGTGAGAAACTGGCCGAGCTGATGGCGATGGCCGGGATGGCTTGCTGATCCAAGCGTGGCCGGCTGAGGTGCTGGGCTTGGTTGGAGAATATTTGCCTGCATGTTCCATGCACCCAGAGAGAACCAAATCACCGTGTCAGCATAGGCCACATAGCCTCTTGCCACAGTATACCTTATGTTCCAAATTGGGCGCCTTTGTTGGTCTCGGATCGCTGTTGTGCCCATACCCATAGTGGTTAAATGGGTCGTAGCCGCTATGTTGTCGGGGTGCGTCGCCATGGCATGGCTATTGATGCGCGTTTGTCACGCCCGCGCCGCCAAACAACTAACGCTCCGGACAGACGCCCGGCGCTGCCGCTTTATTTACCCCGACAGAACGCACATTCCTATATGCCCTCCGAAACCCTGGCCAATGGTAATGCTGCGCGCGGGACGTGAAATGGTTTGGCCCGTCGGCAGCATGGCGTTTTGATGGCACATCGTTGAGATCGCCAGCCCCACCAGCCCGGATGCCCCCAGTGAGTGGCCCAGCCAACGTTTATGGGAAAAGACTGACGACTCTTTGCCGCACGCCCTTGCGATGGCCGCCAATTCGACTTGATCATGCTGCGTACCGGCGGCGTGGGCTTGAATAAATGCGACATGTCGCCCCGACGCACAAACCCGCAGGCCACGTTCCAAAGAATTTCCCCTTGGATCAATGGCCAGTAAATGCGTTGCATCCGCTCCCAGCCAGCAATTTTCCACTTCCACGTTTTCGCCACCGCCCGCTTCCAGACACATCGCCGCTGCTGCCTCACTGATAAAAAATCCACCACCGGAGGCATTGAAAGGGCGGCAATAGCGCTGGCCATTTTCGTCACGCTGCGCCAAAACACCCAGATTTTCAAAACTATGTTCAAACAATGGATGAACCGACGCATCCGCTGCAACAATAATGGCCCGCTTGAACTCTCCTCGACGAATGCCATTCCACGCCCGTTGTATGGCAATCAACGATCCAGCACACGCGGCGATATGGGTTTGAACGGGTCCGCTGGGATTTATTATTCTGGCCAGCACTGTTTGCAGCGCGGCAGGCCCTAATGCCACATGCCACGCCAGATCGTCGGGCAATGGCTTTCCAGATCGCTGCATCGCACAGGCCTCCAGGAGGCGCAAAATCGGACCCTTGCTGGTAGCCACGAACAAAGCGGTATCTGTCTGAGAGCACACGTCTGCCGACCATCCGGCATTAACCAGTGCTTGCAGACACGCGATGGCTCCAAGTTCAATTGAACGATCCAGATGTTCGAGGAAGTGCTTTTCGTCACGCACCGTATGATCATTGCGTGTCGGTGCCTCCATTAATTTCGCGGGATATGCAAAACCCATTGCTGCGGCATGGCCCTGCGCCGCTTTGCGCAATGTCAGTAACTGGGTATCCGATACAACGCCTCGATCACTAAGTTGCTCATCCGCCCGGATCGCCGACCACAACATGGACGAGGTATCCCCCAGAGGTGTCACCGTGGCCAAGGATTGAATACCAACACGAGTCTTCACAGGGGGCTAAAGATAGTTGATGCAGGCAGTGGGCCGCAAGTGCTTTGCGCTTGTTGTCGACGTCCCGCGTCGGGACGCAATCCAGCTTGCTTCGCGCCTGCCACACCCTGGCCCTGCGCAAACCCGTATTTGTAGGCGTGATAGAGCATCCGGAGCCTGTCCAAGTTATCGCAATCCCAGCTATGACTTGGGCAGGGGCCAAGGGTGGGTTCAACAATTTCGTGACAATCGCGTTATAATTCTGACAGTTGGTTTGGAACGTATTGGCCAACCGGCTCTGACGGCATTGTTGCGGCGGAAGGTTTCGCGGTGCCTGGTGAACCGGCGGAATTGGAGTACCCTGGAATTTTCAGGGAAACTGGTTATGGACAACCTGGAAATATCGGTGATCGCTCCGGCATACAACGAGGTGGACAATATCCAGCCGCTGGTAGAGCGTATTCGAGATGTTTTTGTGCCGTTGAATGTACGGTTTGAAGCCATCATCGTTGATGACGCCAGTACCGATGGTACACGGGAAAAACTTCTGGCCCTGGCGGGCGTATATCCGTGGTTACGCGTGGTAACACTGGCAAAAAACAGCGGACAGACAGCAGCGATGGATGCGGGCTTCCGTACCGCACGGGGAAAAATATGGGGTACGGTGGATGCGGATATGCAAAATGATCCGGGGGAAATTCCGCGGCTCATGGCGATGCTGGGGCCTGATGTGGATATGGTCAATGGCTGGCGGAAAAAACGCAGTGATAATGCCTTGCGGTTAATTCAAACCAAAATCGCCAATGGCATTCGCAACTGGATCAGTGAAGAAAGTATTCAGGACTCGGCGTGCTCGTTAAAAGTTTATAAGCGGCAATGTTTGGAGGGGTTGACATTATATAAGGGCATGCACCGCTTTTTCCCCACGCTGGTGAAAATGCGGGGCTACAAGGTTATTGAGGTGCCCGTAAGCCACAATCCGCGGTTGCATGGTGTGACCAAATATAAATTCGGCAGCCGGGTGATTCGAGCGTTTATTGACCTGCTGGCGGTGCGCTGGATGAAGAAGCGGCAACTGCGCTATAGCGCATCGGAAATTACTCCGGCGGAATCATCTGGTGTTACAATCCAGCAACAACACGCAAAATCAGACATGCAACATTCTATCAGCACAGGTGCATAAAACGATGAGTTCATTGATTCACTCCACCGCGATTATTGATCCGCAGGCCCGTATTGATGCCACCGCACGGATCGGGGCCTACAGTGTTATTGAAGGGCCGGTGACCATCGGACCGGATTGTGTGATTGGATCGCAGGTTAAGCTCATCGGTCCGATGGAAATGGGGCGGGGCAATAAAATTCACAGTTTCGCGGTACTCGGTGATGCGCCGCAGGATTTGAAATATCATGATCAGCCCAGCCGCGTGATTATTGGTGAAAACAATATTTTTCGGGAACACACAACGGTGCATCGGGGCACGGGTGGTGACACGGTCATTGGTTCAAGTGGCTTTTTTATGGTCGGATCCCATGTGGGCCATAACTGTCGGGTGGGCAATAGCGTGACACTGGTAAATAGTGCGGTATTAGGTGGCCATGTGCAGGTATTTGACCGGGCGATTATTGGCGGACTTTGCGCGATGCATCAATATTGCCGTGTGGGTCGCCTGGCGATGATCAGCAATAATTCGGCGCATAATGTGGATATTCCGCCGTTCTGTATTGCCATGGACATTAACATGGTTACGCAACTCAATGCGGTGGGCTTGCGCCGTTGCGGTATGAGTCGGGAAAGCGTCAACGCCCTGCGGCAGATGTTCAAAATACTGTTTCGGGATCGCCGCGGACTGTCATTGAACAAGAATATTACCCTTCTGCCGCCGGAGTTGCAGGCGGTTCCAGAGGTCCGGGAATTTACCGATTTTGTGGGCAGTTCCAAGCGTGGCATCGCACGGTTCAAACCATGGTCGGAACGCCAATCCCGGCAAATGGATCCCGCGCCTGTCGATGAGTGAAAGTGTGAATATTCTTCGGCGGGAGGGTGATCATTAGGCGGGTGCAGCCGTGATGGACAGAAGCGTAATGCGAATGCTTGATGCCAACTTCAACCGTGCCCGCGAGGCCCTGCGCACGTTGGAAGATTACTGCCGCTTTGTGCTCAATGACGGCGATCTTTCCGGCAGTTGTAAAACCCTTCGCCATGAACTTTGTGCTCACATTGCCTCTCTGGGCGGAAATGATGCCGTGTTGTCGCGCGATACGCCGGGCGATGTGGGTGTCACGATCAAGGCCAGTGATGAACTGCGCCGGGAGACACTGCAAAACGTGGTCGCCGCAGCAGCAAAACGATTGACGGAAGCCTTGCGCGTACTGGAGGAACTCTCGAAACTGAAATCAGCTCCGGTGGCAGCGCGCATTGAATCTTTGCGTTACCAATGCTATGCCGTTGAACAGGCCATCATCCGGCAAGCGGGACAGCGGAATAAAGTCCCGCTTGGCGGTTTGCATGTTCTGCTGACAGAATCGCTGTGCCGCCGCCCATGGCGGGAAACACTCGCGGCCATTCTGGAGGGCGGCGCGGATGTGGTGCAACTGCGGGAGCAAAATTTACGTGATGGGGAATTATTGAATCGGGCGAGAATCGTAGTGGAGGCGTGCCGGAATTTTGGCCGTCTGTCCATTATTAACAACCGCATTGATATTGCCCTGGCGGCGGGAGCTTCGGGGGTGCACCTGGGGCAGGAAGATATGCCGTGCCAGCACGCGCGGCGGCTTGCCGGATCGGAATTAATTATTGGTGTATCAACCGAAAATATTCACCAGGCACACGCTGCGGCACGCAACGGTGCGAGCTATGTTGGTGCGGGGCCGATGTTCCCCACGACGACCAAGGAAAAACCACGATTGGCCGGGCCGGCGTACATCAGGGAATTAATCGCTTCGGAATTTACGTTGCCAACGGTCGCCATTGGCGGCATATCCCAGGAGAATCTGCCGGAGCTTATCGCTGCGGGAGTTAAGGCCATTGCGGTAAGCTCCGCGGTAATATCAAGTGGTGAACCGGCGGCGGTCTGTAAACACTTACACAATATTCTGGCCAGTGCGAGAGCGACACAAGATTCCATCACCGTTGAGACACCAAAGCATGGTGCAACCCATGCCTGAAATAAATCCTGATTCCAATGCGGAAAGACAATCTCAGGCACTCGCGGGTTTACAGGCGACCGCGCATAAGGCGGCCCTGACCCGACATGCCAACTTATTTTCCAGCCTCACACTTTTATCCCGCATTTTCGGCCTGCTGCGGGATAAGGCTTGCAGTTATTTTCTGGGCGTTGGCACTACTTGGTCCGCCTTTTGGATGGGGTTTCAGTTTCCCAATTTATTTCGCAGAATTTTTGGCGAGGGCGCACTAACGGCTGTATTTTTGCCGGTGTACACGCGAATACGCAAGGAACAGGGACAACCAGCGGCGGATCAACTGGCGCGATCGGTCATCCGTTTGCTGCTGATCACCCTGACCACCATCACTATTGTTGGTGAAGCGATTGTCATTCCCATTGCCATGAATCACGCCGTTTTACCGACCAATCGTCTGGCGGCGGCGATGATCGCCATCATGCTGCCATTTTCCATTGCGGTTTGTCTGGTAGCGCTATTAGCCGCGATCGCTACTTCCTTTGACCGGTTTGCAGCGCAGGCGGTGGCCCCGATTATTACCAATGTGGCCATGACATTGGGCGCGGCAATACCAGTATGGATTTGGACGCGGCATTTCGCCTTAGCTGATCGGATTTATTGGGTGGCTGGGGCTGTGGTGATTTCCGGCGTGTTGCAGGCGCTTTTACTTGTATTTGCGGTGCGACGAACGGGCTTTCGCTGGCGGGGGGCCTTTGCGTTGCGCAGTGCGGGGGTGCGGGAAATTGTTATCAAAATGGCCCCAATGATCCTGGGACTTTCCGCGGTGCAGCTAAACACTTTTCTGGATTCACAAATTGCCTGGTGGTTTTCACCCGATGGCCATGGTGGCCGAACCACTTTTTCCATCGCGGGGTTGCTGGTGCATGTACCGATGCTGGCCGGGGCGTTGGGAAAGTTGTCGGTGGCACAGCGAATTTATCTCTTGCCGGTGGGGGTGTTCGGAGTGGCCACAGCCACAGTTATTTTTCCCCGGCTCTCTGAAGCGGGCGCCAATCAGGACGCGGCACGCACCGGAGAATTATTGCGCCTCGGATTGCGGCGCAGTTTATTTATCAGCCTGCCGACCACCTTGGGCATGATTCTGATTTCCCAGCCGCTGATTACCGCAATTTATTTAGGGGGACACGTCAACGCCGCGGATGTGGCGCAGGCGGTGTGGACGTCCCGTTGGTTCTGCATGGGAATCTGGGCGTTTGAAATGCAGATGATTCTGGTGCGGGTATTTTACGCCTGGCGGGACGCCATTACGCCCATGAAGGTGGCCGTGGGTATGGTGTTGTTGAACATCACGCTGAATTTAACGCTGATCTGGTTTATGCAGGAAGGGGGAATTGCAGCCAGCACCAGTATTTCCGCGATGGTGCAATGTGTCATTCTCTTATTTATTCTGCAGCGGCGTATGAAACTGGAGAAGCTTGGCGAAGTGGTTCGCATGGCCTGTAAATCTTTGTTCGGTGCCGTGATCATGCTGGCCGGTGGATGGGCGTTTTTTCTGCTCATGCAGCACAGTGCGTTGTTGAACACCCTTCCACGCTGGCTGGCATCCGTGGTGGAACTGATGATACTGGTGCCGACGGCGGCATTGGTCTACGGCTTGCTGATGCGCTGGATGCACGCACCGGAACTCGCCGATGTGCCGATTCTACGGCGGCTCGCAAAGCGGTAGGGAGGACGGCACCCCGGAAAATATCAGGGGCAGAATGTTCATTAATGTGTCATGTTCAATATTATTGAACATGACACATTAATGAACGTGGCAAGCTCCTGCCCATCCTCGACAGCCTTTGTGTGAAGGATTCTGACCTTCTTTTGTCGCTCGCCTCTACGCCCGGCCAGCAGGACCGGACGGAGATCAAACGCGCGCTATATTTCAATTTATTCTCTTGGCTGGCCACCGGTGCCCACGGCGTAAATGATTCGGCGAGCTAATATTAGAATTGTGTTTGAATTTGGTGGTCGGAAAGCGCGGAGATATTTTCCCCTGTTTACGTTAATCTGCGGCCCCTGCGCTTAGCCGGTTGCGGCCACTGCTGTGCTCCATGCAAAATGCAAAGGATTTCAATGCGGTTGGCCTTGATGTGATAAATGGCGATAAACGGTGTACGGGCGATGATCATCTCACTTGTTCCCTTGACGCGTCCGACGCGGCCCATGCGCGGATGATCGGCCAACCGGTCAATCTGCTGATCGATCCGTTGGTCTAACTGTATGGCCGCAGCGGGATTATCTGCGGCGATGTAATTCAACTGAGCAAAGCGCATGGCAATCGCGGATTTGAGCCAGTGAATTTCCAATTATTTTCTCCGCGCCACCATCGAGCGCCAGCGGTCTTGGTGGTTGGCACTTAGAGCTTTAACAACCGCATTGGAGCCAAATTGCGTCGCCGGATTATCAGCCTCGTTCAAAGCTTTTGCGACCTCAGAACGGAACCACGCGTCGTATGCAGCGGCTTTGTGTGCACGGCGTTGCCGCCGCGCTGTGTCCGGACGGCGACGACCTTCTTGGGTGGCGAGTTCCGGCGACCATTTGGACGAATCGACATCAATTTTATGGGCGCCGATTTGGTGTAACATCACGATGGCCTTGCCGGGATCACGAAAGCTCCGGACCTGTTTTCCGCGTGTGGTTGCCAGAGTTATGGGTTTGCCGCTACGAGGCCTCGCCGTGACAAAAAATAATCCGCCAATGCCCGTTACCCCGACCGATCGAAAGCCTCCGGATTGCAAGGCGGTGCGAAACTGATCAAGATTCATGCTATTCATAGATCACGTCCAATCAAGGTACACCTGCAATTGTCGCGCAAGTATCTAATAATTGCAAATGCTATGAATACCCAAAATAGTCGTCGCACGAGTTTCCCGGAAGGTCTTTTCATCCTTATTATTTTAACACCGCCGGCCCGCCGCGTACCGCGATATCATCATTTCCAACCCCCGTGCCAGAATTCTTTCCGCCGTTGTCCACGCCATTGAGGCCGAAGCTGTAAAGCAGATACGATTGGCCATGATTGAGCAGATGGTATTTCAGCGGCTTACCGGTGAAACTGTCCAATGGGATCGTTTTGACATATTTCGGCGCCAAAGCTGATAGTTTCTTGGGATAATGACCGTGATCACATTTGTATATCGCCAGATCCACGGCGAGAACGGTTATTCTTTGCCGAATGATCGTTCCTTCCGGCAAGTTATTCAAGAACCCTCGCACGGAGCCCGCCATGTTTGCCAACTGGGCACTGGCCGGGTTCGTCCAGCGAAGTATCGGACGCTCTGATGCGCTGCGGACCACTTCCCGATATAAGGCATTTAGTGCTACCGTGCGGCGAAGGTATGGTCTATTGTCCAGGGCCGAAATTAACTGGTCGTAAAACCGATTCATTCGTCGCATGGTCGCGGCAAAATTAAGAGGGATAACGGCATCCATCAATTGTGCTGATAATGTGGGCGTCTTCGGTGGGCCATTCGGATTGTTCGGGGTAAATTCGGTTATTAGCGTGCGAATGCCATGCCGACTCGCGCGTTCGAGAAACGCCAAGCCATCGAACCGTTGGAAGTTTAATTGCAGGGTAAGCGGAAGAATGGCTCTTCGTGACAGTGTGTTCTGCAGCAATGTTTCCAATTGATTCCGCGACAGCAGACCGGTTCCAGCCGCAGCGGCTTCCGCCTGCAACGCCAAGTAACCGACAGAGTTCGCATCGAGCCACGCTATGAGCGATGGTGCTTGGCTCATCAATGTTGCAAGCCGCATATCCGTGTTAATATCAGATACAGTTCCGGCGGTGTTTCCGTGTCCGAGGCGGAACATGGCTCTGGCGGCGGCGGCAGTGGCGATGGCGCGGAAGTTCTCAAGGTAACTGTTGGCCGCATTTACATAGCGAAACCGCACGAGCGGACAGTAGTAAAAAGGGCGATTAACCGCTTCACGCATGAGCTTCAATGGCAACGCATTGGAACGGATCCAGCGTGCGGCCAATGGATATTGCTTGGCTGTCCAAGGATGCAACCTGAAGGACGGATCAACACGGGTAATGTCCGCATCCCATTGAGCGTTAGTTAAATCATTACCTAATTTTAAGTAGACCCATTGATAGTAGCTGTGGAATCCTGATTTAGTTACGGGCGTTTTGATGCGCAACCGGGCAAATAATGTTTTCCGGTACGCCTGAAACAGTGCGTCGCGATCCGTTGAAAGCGAGCCTGTGGCTTCGATCAGCAACGGTACCGCATTATTCTCCGGCGTAATGCCCTTGCCGTATTTGGAATCCAATGCTGCCGCATAATTAACCAAACCATCTGGCCGCAGCGGCCCGGTGAGGCGTGTGGTGTTGTATCCAATCGGGATATGCCGCCATACCCGCACCCATATCATGTCCGCGGCCAACAGAATCAGGAGAAGAGATAATGTGATTATCACGATCCGCAACCATTTTCTGCGCGGCGCGATTGTTTGTATTACATTGGCCATATTCATGGTGCATCTCCATGGGAATAGGTGCCTTCATACGGACGCGGATATTTTCACGGATACAGGAGACCGGCAAATTCCGCCGAGCTTATACCATTTCGCCTGCCCAGAATTGCCAAATATGGATCGGTTCGCGTCTGACGCCATTGCACCAACTGCGGCGGCGGGACTGTTCTCCGCCAGGCCGACTGTTGCGACCCACCTTGCATGGTAAGGAGCACTGCAACCACTACCGCCGATGCCGCCCCCGCCAGCATAGTCCCCGCCAACATACAATCAGATTTACTGACTCGAAGCTCTTTTGTGGCAAACGTCGCTCCGATGCGGCCAATTAACGCCTCACCCGGAGCTTGCGGTAATAGAGATCGCAATTCCGTTTCAAGATTCGTCATATCCTCATTCATAAAACACCTCTCGTCTAAGTTTGCAACGCAGACGCTGCAAGGCATATCGGTAGCGTGAAGCGGCGGTGTTGGCGTTGATATTAAGAATGTGTCCAATCTGCTCGAAGGTCAGCTCTGCCCATATTTTTAATGTCAGTACCTCGCGCTGTGATAAATCCAACAATTCCAATACTGCTGTCATTTCTGCTGCCTTCTCTTCAGTTTCCAAATTCGCTTCAAACACCGGCACGGATTGTGCCGGTGCGAGGACACTCTCTTTGTCGCGGCGAGAACGGCGAAATTCTGATCGGCGGATATCCATTGCCCGATTCCGCACGCAGGCATACAAAATCGCCGGATCACCATTCTGGCCAAACTTCTCCCAGAAGCTTACGAAGCCATCATGCACAGCATCCTCCGCATCTTCCGTGTTTAAAGAAAACTGCCGCGCGTACAGCAGCATTCCCCGGCCATGCCGGTGCATCCACTGCTGCCACTGATTCGCGCGTTGCGGCATATCTTCTCCTTAACCTTAAATCGCCGCCGACGGGAGTATTTGTTTAACTGCCAAGATATGTTATATCACTTTTGGAATGCTTTGCGATACGATTGGTCTGTTATGGCATCGTCTAATATTACTATGTTAAGTAAAATCACAGAATTTCGGGTTGAATCTTGTCTTGCAAAACGGACAACATCCGGTGGATCGTATCAACCACGGCTGGATCGCTCGCAGTGCCGCTTCCCACGTCACACCGGA
>JAJZVR010000314.1 GCA_021847065.1 Planctomycetota bacterium
AGCGGCCCCGGAATCGCAGCACCGGCCGATGCTTGTTCAGATTTGTTGATCCGGGCCAGTGCTGCCCGGGCGGCGAGTGTCGCGAGCCGCGATTCGGGCATGCGCTTTTCCGCGAGCTTACCGATCGGCTGTTCAAATTCGGGCCAATATGCTTTTATCATGGAATAGGCTAAGTCCTCCGGCGCAAGCGGCGTTCCACCGGAATTGAGACGTTGAAACAGATGCTCGATATTGGCAATATCCTCCCCGGCTGACGGAGCGTCGCCCAAGCTACTTTCCTGTTCGGATGCCTCCTCCATGGCTTTTTCCGGAACCACGAATGCGACGGTACGGTACGCCATCGCGCGGCGTGTGCTCTCAAGAATCACGCCTATATCGGACTTTTCATCGGGCCTTGGGTCGGCCAGCAGTCTCATTGCATTGTCTAACCAACCGCCTTGATATATGGATAATTTAGCCTTGATCCGAAGCTTTTCCAGATACTCATCAAGCTGAATGTTTTTGTCCGCGGCAACAATGGTCATCAGCCACGCGAATGGTAGAGGGACTGCGGATTCGTGCGGCCAGCATTGGTCTGGCCCGGGTAGTTCATCTGTTATATCCCTGCCGCATTTGTGCAGCGAATCCCGGATCGCCGATATGCCAAGCCGCCCCGCTTTGTCAGACTTATCGTAGCCCCAGGGATGAGCTTGGGTTGTCAGGCGGAAAAGAAACTGGCGGGTACCGCTTTTCGCAAGATCATGGGGATGCAGGTCCAGCCAAAGAACCATGGGCGCTTTGCCCATCGCTTTATCCGCCGATGAACCGCAGCGGAACGGGTCGTCAAGAAAACCAAGCGCAATGGCATGCGCCCGCTGCTGGCCATCGAGCAGATGGTGAGTGACGCCCACGTCCACACCCCGGGTTCGCTGACTTTCTAGCTTTTGGCAGACAACCAATGACCCAAATGGAAAACCGCGCAGTATGGAATCCCAGAATAATTCAATTTGTCCAGGCTTCCAAACCAACCCGCGCTGCAGCGATGGAGGCTTCGCCACACAGGAATCTAAACTCTTGCCCTTGGCGCTACCGTCCGTC
Organism: Planctomycetota bacterium; assembly: GCA_021847065.1. Lineage (GTDB taxonomy): Bacteria > Planctomycetota > Phycisphaerae > WQYP01 > WQYP01 > JAMDCX01. The sequence continues at coordinate 1,078 of JAJZVR010000314.1, forward strand.
CAAGCAGCTATCTGTTCGAGCGTGAGATCTATAATCATGTTGTTTTCAGTGTTCATTGTTTCCTCAATTTTTATTTGGTAAGCCAACTTATATCGTTGATGACGTTAATGTTATAGCAATCCTCAATTTGCGTCATGCGGAAATGAGCATATCATCAATACGCAACGGTAAGGACTTTCACTTTGTAGGGGTATTGCACCAGCATGTCCTTCGGTTTGTGCAGCCCGCTTCCTTCTCTGCGAAATCCGACAGCCGCTTGTTCGTGCGGTCCACATAATCGACCGTGTCGGTGGGCAGACCGCTTTCGGAATCGAAAAGTGTATAGATGTCGCAATAGACCACCGCGCTGGCGGCAATCGGTTGGGTTGCGCTGAAAACCGTGCTGTCAATCTCTTCGTTGAGCTTGTTAAACACTGTTACCCTGAATTTGAGTGCGGTGATCGTTTTGCCGCTGGTGTTCTTCACGAGAAAGAATCTCCACGCCAACGTGCGGTTGGGCGGGCTGGCGTACATGCGTAGGACGTCGATGGCGGCGTTTTTCTTCGCCCGCTTGGCGGCCTTGGAGGCCTCAAGGTGACTCCATGAAAATATGCCGGTCACCACCAGCACTATGGCTAGGGCCATGGCCGCGAGCACGAACACGCCCAACAACTTCAGCACGACATTCAGAAAAGATTTCATGAGTTTACCTTTCACTAAACAATGCACCGGTCAGAACGCCTGAACGGTTAAACACAAATATATGTACCACCCGATGCGGACAGTTATTGTCCGGGGCACCACCGGCCACAGTGGTACCGAGGATGCCGAAAACGGGGAACTTCACCACACGATCCCAATCACAATTTATTTGATTAAGAATATCGGGTAAGCTCTGGCGAAGCGGGTCCGACAAAGAGGCTTACGGGCGGTCGTCTGCGCGTTGCGTCACGCCTCTCGGAAATATCCTTTGGAATACCATATCGGCCGGAGTATAATAGACTTATGGCAAATTTGATCAATACAAATAGGCATCTGCGATCTCCGAGCACACGGCGATCTATCCTGGTGCGTGGCGCTTTGGATTCATCTGTATTTGAGGGAGCAAGGGGGCTTAGGATACATGGCAGGTGGACTTTCCTTTGGAAAGCTCGACAGTTCGAAATTCTCCCGCCCATGGATATATTTTCCCCAACCATTCCCGGTGCATCAGGCGAATCAAATTCACGGTAAAGATTGTTTCCGTGGTGATGATTCTCAGATACTTCTCCTGTGCCAGCAGGAGATTTTCAAATTCCAACTGATCGATCACCCGTTTAGATCGGATACCGAGTTTGTTCGCGAGCACTCGGCGGCGTGATCCGGGTTGGAATTCGCCCTCGATGCCTTGGGCGGTTCGGTAGCGGCTGGGAAAGGATCCGTTCGGCGATTGCATTGAATGATCTACCGCCCCTTCTTATTGGGAAGCTCCGCGGGCACCTCTGAGAGAATTTCGGCATCACATTGAAATGCGGATGCCCATTGGAGCAAATCAGTCATATTCGCCAATGCACCGGAGAGAATACCTTCCCCCGGCCTGGTCGCTTTGTACGTAAAGCCGGGTGGCCAGATGCGCTCATCAGCCGTGTCGGCGGCGTAACCGGTCAGGCGGATGCGCACCGTTTGGGGTGTGCCGCCGACCATGACGCCGAGCGTATCTTTAAAATATTCCGCCGCGCTGAATGATCTGACGCGATAGAGATCATCCGAGACGGTCAAAGCGCGGATACGAGCCAAGTTGAGAATGGGCCAGTATTGGGTCCGGTGATCGTATCCGACAACGTACCAGGTGCCCTGATAGTTGCGCAGATAATAAGGATCGAAGCGGCGTTGGGTTTCCTGGTCTTTGCCAAGTACGTAATAGGTCATATCGACGCTGAGTTGCCTGCGGATGGCCTGCAGCAATTGCTCAAACCATTGGGTGCCTTTGGAGAGCACCGGTGCAGGAACAAATTCAACGGAGCTTTGGATGCGGAGGATTTCATCACGGTCGTCCTCAGGCAGCGCGTCAAGCAACTTGGCCAACAGGTTATCAAGGAGTTCGGGAAACGGCGCTGGCATAACCGGCCTGACCGCCTGAATGGCAATGGCCATCGTCTGGACTTCCGCATCGGCAAGATGGATGTTAGGCATGGACCAGGTGGGGTTAGAAAGTTTGAAGCTTTTCGACTCCCGGTCAAAAACAACGGGGCATCCCATTTCATCGCGCAATGTTGCCAAGTACCGGCGAAGGGTTCGGGGTGTGACTTCCAATTCCTCGGCCAGCGACGTGGTGGTGCAGTTTATACCGCGGCGTATGCGTCGCTCCATAAGGCTTAACGCCCACCAGTGCGAACGAAATTTGCTATAGGTGCGTTTGAGCTTAGCCATCAGGGTCATTATGCCACGGGGCGGCGGTTCCGCAACCAAGTAGCCCCACCTTACCTTCAGGGCCTTTTAGTTTTCAAGACTGCGTAGATTTTCAGGGAACGGCTTGGTCAAATTTCCTCAATAAATCATGCTTTTCCGGAGCATCACGAACACGAATAAGACCCTTTTGAGGGAAAACTAAAAGACCCCGACCTTACCTTCCGGCCTTCAGCCAGCGGGCCGCCGGGTTGCGGCACCACGTTCAAACGCGTCTGATACCGCATGGTACACATATTCATTGGGTGTATAGAGTTGCCAAAATCGTTTCGGG
>JAJZVR010000036.1 GCA_021847065.1 Planctomycetota bacterium
TTAAACGCCTGCTGCCCCCATTTCAAAAATTGATAGCGTTCCTGATTGCGCTCAAATTCCAGTTCACTGTTAATCTGCAACGCCATACCATTGGCAAACGCATCCACCTGCACGCTATGGTCAATGACCAGATCACACGGCACCAGGGGATTAACCTTTTTGGGATCGCCGCCGAGGCGCTTCATCGCCGCCCGCATGGCCGCCAGATCTACCACGGCCGGCACGCCGGTGAAATCCTGCAAAACCACGCGACCCGGCATAAATGGAATTTCGGCCGAGCCGGTTTTCTTCGCGTTATACCGCAGCACCGCTTCCACATCTTTTTCCGTCACCAGATGACCATCGCAATGGCGCAGGCATGCTTCCAGAAGCACCTTAATGCTGTAAGGAAGATGATCCACCGGTGCAATTTTGTTCAAGGCATCCAGACGATAAATCGTCTTTTTCCCAGATGGTGTCTCGATAACACTTTGAGCCGAAAAGGGGTTATGACCGCTAGCGGATGACATTAGAAACTCGCTTTCATCGCAAATCCAACAATTCCATCGCGGCATTTTATCGTGCCGCAGGCCACTTGGCACGCGCCGTCCGAACTCGTCCGTCTTTTCCCGCCTATTTTCAGGACCGTGCCCACGTAATCGCCGGCCACTACTCGGACAGGCTCCTGACCGCGGCAACCACCAGCACCACTGTTGAATCGGCCTTTTATTAATCACTTTACATAAGCAAAAGGACAGCTCGCCGGGTTGATCAACCACTTAAATTCTGCCCCATGGTGCCTAATTTTCTGTGCTCCCAAGTAGCCCATTATTTCATAAAGATAAATTTAATATCAACTTAAGCAGTATTATAAACTCGTCTTAATGCATTTTATATAGTTATAGGACTTATTTTTCCTTTTATCGGGGAACAGTCGGCCCTATCGGCTTTAGCTCACTGATCGCTGCGGATACAATAGATGGCTGGTCGCCGGGGGCCGCGTTTGTATGGCACCCGACTTTGGCAGCAACGTGGCTGATACCATTATTATTGGGTGCAGTCGCGATAAACTTGGGCATGAGGCGGCGGCAATTGGCCGTCAGCAGAGATATATGTGGTTTGAAAAAAAGAGCCTGCGTCGAATGGCCGTTGCCGAAGACGCCTCCCCGGGCCAGCGGTTCTGGAAGAATATTACCACGCGGCAATGGACATTTATTGCCATTGCCGCCTTGTGTTTTGCGGCCCTGCTGTTACTGGAGCTTATTCCCAATTCCAAGCCGGTCTGGTTAAGCGCCAAAGCACCGGCAACCATTTTATCTCCGGTTACTTTCAGCGTGCCGGATAAGGCAAAGTTTGAAGCCCTGCGGCTTCAAGCTCGCATCCGCACCAACCCTGTCGTGCAACTCAATAACAAAGGCAAACTGCTGGAAATTATCGGAACAGAACTCAACAGCCTCCCCTATGATGTTGCCGCCATAAAATCCTCAGCCAGCCTCCCCGATCCCTTGCGAACCCGCTTTCCCCACATGACCGCGAATGCCTTGAAATATCTGCACAGCATCATTGCGAACAATCAATTTCCTCAATATTCCCGCCAGATTAAACTTTTGATCGGCGAACTCAAGCTGCGCCCGGTTATTGACCAAAAAACACTGAAAACGATTGCCCGAACACCCTCTGTCAATATCATTGTCCGTACCGTTAATGGCACCAAGGTCCAACAAAAGCGAATAAAACTTAATCAGCTTGGCGTTCTTGATACGCGCGGCCAGGGGTTCCGCCCCATGGTTGAACAATGCCTGCCGGAGCCATTATGGAATACCGTTTCAGCGTTTCTCGCCGCCAAGAAAACGCCCACGTTTATCCTGGATCCGGCCGCGATGGCAAAATTGGCCGCCGCCAATCAGGCCACTATTAACATGCCGCAAATGATCTTCCATCGGGGTGAAGTGCTCGTTCACGCCGGCGAAATCATCACCCCATCAGCGCGCAGCATTCTCCATGCCGCGTACAGTGCCTGGCAAACGCGTTTGGCCCGCCGACACCCCTGGGCCTTATGGGAACACCTCCTGGGCCTCTATATCCTCACCGGCGTACTGTGCATGATCGCGGCCATGTACATCGGCTATCGCATCAGAGAGGGCACTTTTCGCCGCCCGCTGGCACCGGCAATTTTATTGCTGGCATCCGTAGTTGCCGCGAAAATCACCCTCCTTGCCGGACTTGCCACCTGGATTTACCTCCTGGGCACGGCACCGATTTTACTGGCCGCTCTGATTTTAGTCATCGCCTACGACCAGCGCTTTGCCATCGGCATCTCCGCACTTAATGGCCTGTTGGTAACGGTTGTGACCGGTCAGAATCTATCATTTTTCATCACCGCGTTTGCCACTTCCGCGATTTTAGTTTTCAGCCTCAATGAAATCCGCACCCGCACGCAATTAATCCGCGTTGGCCTGCTGGGCGCTTTGGTCGCCGGTACTACCGTCCTGGGCTTTGGCTTTTCGCGCACGCCGCTGACCCAAGCTGTACCATTAGACTGGCTTTATGCCGCACGCCAACCCGGAACTGCCTTTCTCTTTGACCAGGCCATCCTCGCGAGCAGTGCCGTTTTTGCCGCCATTTTTGTCCTGCTCGGCTTGCTGCCGCTCGTCGAAAGGATTTTCGGCATCACCACGGCCATGACGCTGCTGGAACTTTCTGACACCAATCAACCACTGTTGCGCCGCCTCGCCATGGAAGCCCCCGGCACATTCAGCCATTCGCTGGTACTCGGGTCCATGGCCGAAGCCGCCGCACACGAACTCGGTGCCAACTGTTTATTGTGCCGGGTGGGGGCCTATTACCATGACATCGGCAAACTCCTCAAGCCCCGCTACTTCATGGAAAACATGAACGCCGGCCAGAACCGGCATGAAAAACTTTCCCCCGCCATGAGCCTGTTAATTGTCGTCGGGCATGTTAAAGATGGCCTGGAACTGGCCCGCGAATACCGCCTGCCGCTGGCCGTGCGGGATTTTATCGCCGAGCATCATGGTACCACCATTGTCGAATATTTTTTCCATGCCGCCCGCGAAAAACAGGCCCGTGAAACCCTCACCGGTGGCTTGGCATCACAGGTCAATGATACCGAATTCCGGTATCCAGGCCCCAAGCCGCGCTCTAAAGAAACCGCCATTCTCATGATCTGCGACGGCTCGGAAGGAATGGTCCGTTCCATGCCGGATCCCACCGCCGCCAAAATCGAAGGCGCGGTGCATCAAATGATTACCAAGCGACTCATGGATGGACAATTTGACCATAGCAATCTTACGCTTTCGGAACTTACCACGATTGAACAATCTCTGGTTCGCACCCTGGTAGGCGCGTATCATGGCCGCATGCCCTACCCAAAGGCTGTCCCTATTTCCCGGCCCGCGTAAGGAATCGCAATGCGTATGGACATAGAGATACTGCCCCCCGCAAATCGCCGCATCAGGCTCGCCGTACCGCCTGCCATGCGCCGGTGGATACACCAACAGGCTCAATCCGCAGCACGGCTAATGAGTGTGGCATCCGGTAACTGGGTTATTCATCTTGTGGATGACCAACGCATGATCCAATATCATCAGCAGAGCATGAATCTTGCCACCACCACCGATGTGCTGACCTTCAATTACACCCCAACCGACTTGAAAGCAGCCCCATTGGATCTGGAAACCATTATCTGCGTGGATGAAGCCCAACGGCAGGCTGCCATACGCGATCATCAATTACCCGAGCTTGAAATACTGCTTTACGCCATCCACAGCCTGCTTCATTGCGTCGGCTATGATGATCTGACCCCGCGCCAGGCGCGGATCATGCACCGCAAGGAAGATTCCATTCTTCAGCAGATGGGGCTGCCCGCGGTGTACCACACCGCCCCGCTTACCGCCGCGGACACCGACAATCATGTTTCTAAAGTCGCAGCTTCTCAAAACCGTGCCCCCGGCCGCCGGAAAACCCCAACCCACGCCTGGGGAGGCCGCCGATGAATGCCTCCTTGCTGGTTATGGCCGTTTCACTGATCGGAACATTGCCTGCTTCCACCTTGGCTTACGCCCTGCGCACCATGTCCCGGGTAACGCTGGAAAAAGAATTAATTAAGCGCGGACGGCAGGCCAGTCTGGATCAACTCAATGATCAGCGCGACAATCTCGCGTTAACCGCATCAATCGCCCGCATCGCTTTTAACGTTTCACTCGCCGCCAGCACCCTGTATACCTTCAGCGGCGCTGGCGCACCTGATCTTTCACCCCTGCGATTTTCCGCCGCCGCCGCATTGGCCTGCGTGTTGCTGCTTATTTTTTCCGTCGCTATTCCCAATGCTTGGGCGACCTACGGCGGTGAAGGCCTCATCGCCACCTCCTGGCCCGTGCTGCGTGCCTTGGGCGTTCTGTTTTCTCCACTTGTTGATTTCCTGAAATTATTCGATGAACTGGTCCGCCGACTCGCCGGCATTGACCCCCAGCAGCACGCCGATGAAGAAGCCGCCGAAACCACCGAAGAAATTCTCGCCGCCGTGTCTGAAGGCACCGCCGAAGGTGCGGTCGATGATGAACAACGCAAAATGATTGAAGGCATTATCAGCTTCCGCGATTTACAGGTCGGGCAGATCATGATGCCCCGCACGGATATGATCACCATCAGCGTCAGCGAGCCGCTGGAGAAAATCCGCGATAAAATTCTCCGTGACGGCCTTTCCCGTCTGCCGGTCCATGATGGCAATCTCGACAACATCGTCGGGATTCTTTATGCCAAGGATCTGTTGCAATTTCTGGGCACCTCCGCCGCTGATGCCGGCACCTTGGATATTCGTAAACTCATGCGGCCACCGCTTTTTGTCCCCCATTCCAAACCGCTGCGCGATCTGCTGCGGCAATTCCGCGCACAAAGAGTCCACATTGCCATTGTGCTTGATGAATTCGGGGGCACCGCCGGCCTGATTACCAGCGAAGACATCCTGGAAGAAATTGTCGGCGACATCGCCGATGAATATGAAAAACTCCCCGCCTCTCAAATCCGCCGCATTGATGACCGTACCGTCGAGGTCGATGGCCGCACCAACATCACCGACTTAAACCGCGAACTCGACAGCCATCTGCCTGAAAATCAGGACTATCAAACCATCAGCGGCCTGGTCATTCACGAACTCGGCACCATCCCCGGCAAAGGTGCCTCCGTCACCATCGAAAACATCACCGTCACCGTCACTGAAAGCGACGTTCGCCGCATCAAAAAAGTCCTCATCACCCTCTCCCGGCCCGCGGAAAACACCTCTGAAACCCCCACCGCGGAAACCCAATCCACCTGAAAATCAGCCTGTTGTCGGTCCACGTTCCACTACTGTTAACGCCCCAGCCAAATGAGCGTTCAATCAGGAATCTCGGCACAGCCCGCGATCGGCCATGATCAATACTGCCATTCAGTATCCCAAGGCACTTAGCAACGAGAAAAAGAGCGTTTCACCCAGCGCAGCGTCTCACTGATTCGCCGCCACTGGCCAGCAGTTACACTTCACTGGTATGATGCCGCCTCGGCGTTATGATTGACGGGGAAAAACTATGCCCATTGCGAATATTACAACCAAACTTCCGCACGCCGAGCCTATGGAGCCGGCGGACCCCAATTCGTTATTTGCCATGGCCGTAGCTTCAGTGAATGACGCCTGCGGTACCATTCAAGCGCCTGATTTTGTCAAAGCCATTTTATCTCAGCCCAAAAATGAACTGATGGTCCATTTTCCGGTGATGATGGATGACGGCCATTATCGCCTGTTCAAAGGTTACCGCATTCAGCACAACAATATCCTCGGTCCATACAAGGGAGGCATACGCTATCACGCGGACGTGAGCCTGGATGATGTCAAGGCCTTATCTGTTTGGATGACCATGAAATGTGCGGTTATGCGACTTCCTTTCGGCGGGGCCAAAGGGGGAATCAAGGTTGATCCACACACGCTTTCATCAACCGAACTCATGCGCATGACCCGCCGACTTACATCCGCACTTGGCGGCAACATCGGCCCGGAAATTGATATTCCCGCCCCGGATGTCGGAACCAATGCCCAGATCATGGACTGGATGATGGACACATATCTCAACACTCATCAGGAAGGCCGGCAGCAGGGCATGTTGCAGGTGGTAACGGGAAAATCTGTCGGTTGTGGCGGCAGTGAGGGACGGGAAAAGGCCACTGGTCAGGGCCTCTGCTACGTGCTTTTAGAGTTACTGCCCGAATTTCGACTCAAACCCGCCGGACTGCGGCTTAGCATTCTGGGCTTCGGTAATGTCGGCAGCAATACGGCCCAAGCTCTGGCCGTACACGGTGCAAAACTTATTGCCGTGATGGATCACACCTGTGCCCTGCGAAATATCCACGGTTTGCCCATTCCGGAATTACAACAACATGTACAGCAGACCGGTGGTCTGGCGGGCTTTACCGCCGCGGGCATCGAAGTTATTGATCGTGAAGCATTTTATCGCACCGAAGTGGACGTATTTATCCCCGCTGCGCTCGAACGCATGGTTGATGCTCCCGTGGCTCAGTGGCTCAACGCACGGGTGGTAGCCGAAGGCGGCAATGGCCCGGTTACACCCGCCGGCGCGGCCATTCTGCGGCAGCGCGGCATTGCCCTGCTGCCGGCCATCTTGTGTAATGCCGGCGGCGTTACCGTCAGTTATCTTGAATGGGTCCAGAACAAGGCCGGGGTACATTGGGAACTTAACCGGGTAGATCGCGAACTGCAAAAAACCATCGTTCTGGCGGCACGGCGGGTGCGATTGGCCGCACATCAATATGAGACGGATCTTTCCACGGCGGCCTTTTGCGTGGCGGTGGAACATGTTGCGCGGGCATATAAGCAGCGGGGTATTTTTCCGTGAGCAATATTCCAATTCCATCCGTGGGATCAGGCCCGGTCGCTCTGCATCGGCGTCCACCGCTGCTGGCTTGGTACATAGCGCATTGGCTGGCGTCGTTTATGGCAGCGCTGACATCCAATGCCGTCTATTTTTTTGCCGGCTATGAACTCCGTCAGCCCGCCGAAGTACAGCTTGGTATGGCCGCCGCCGGCGGCCTGGTTTATACCATCGGCGCACTGTATGGCGGGCGCATGGTGGATCAACTCGGCCAACGCCGACTGGGAACTTACATGGCCCTGATATGTATTCTGGTCTGCGCGTTTGGGGCCGTCGCAGTGGCTCATCGCAGTCTGTGGGGCGTGTTTATTTTTTTACTGCTGCTGAATTTCTTTACCGCCCCACTTTGGCCGGCCATCGAATCCGCCCTGACATGCGTGCCGGGTAAATTGCGATTAACCAAACGCATTACCATTTATAACATTAACTGGTCCACCACCGGTTTTATCGCCGGCGGCATTGTCGGTTCACTGGCCCTGTGGCTTTCCTGGGCCGGCGTTTTCATTGTCGGCGCCGTCATGAGCCTGATCGTCTGGATCATCATCGCTTTTTTTTCCATTCCCCAATCGCAAATCGGTATCGGCCACGTTGAAGATTCACCCGAAGAACTGGCCCGAAGCCACGCTATTTTAGCATCGCCAAAATCCAAAACACTTCTGCACATGGCGTGGCTGTCCAATATGCTTTCCTATGTCGCCGCTAACACCGTCGTGGCTGTTTTACCCACCATCACTATTTTGCTGGGAATAAAATCCTACGCTCTGGCAACGGCTTTAGCCTCTGTGTGGGCATTGACCCGCATCGGCGGCTTTTTCCTTACCAGTTTCTGGACCGGCTGGCATTACCGCATGCACTGGATGATGATTTCTTATGCCAGCCTGCTGCTGGGAACCGTCGCACTGCTGTTAAGCCAGTCGGTGCTCATGCTGATATTATCCCAGGCGGTTTTTGGCGTAGCGGTGGCCATGCTTTATTCCGGGTCCCTCTACTATGCCATGCACCTGAGCCACGGATCAGGTACAAATGCCGGAATTCATGAGGGACTTATTGGCATGGGAACGGTACTTGGACCTGGCGTTGCGGCAATATCCGGATCGCCCGATTCCGTCACGCCCAAGGCCCTTGCGATGTTTGTCATACTGGCCATCGGCGGCGGCGTCATGACCATCATGGCGCGGCGGGCCAAGGGACTCACCAAAGTCGATATTCAACCAGATGGGAACACATCAGCATGACACCACAACAGCCACCATCTAAAGCGCGATTGGCAATACTGATTTCCGGTTCCGGCTCCACGCTGCAAAATCTCGCGCAGCATATCCTTGATGGAAAATTATCCGCTTCCATTGCGTGTGTTATTTCCAGCCGGCCCGATGTCTATGGTCTGATTCGCGCGGAAAATCTCCATTTGCCGCATGAAGTTATCAATCGCCGAACTTTTCCGGACACCGCCAGCTTTTCTGATGCCATATTCTCACAAATACTCAAATGTCATGCGGATTTGGTGATCATGGCCGGCTTTTTATCGCTGCTGCACATTCCACCACCCTTTGAAAACCGTGTGCTGAATATTCATCCCGCCCTGCTGCCAAAATATGGCGGTCGCGGCATGCACGGCCTGAAAGTGCACCAGGCGGTAATTGATGCCGGCGAAAGCATCTCCGGCTGCACGGTACATTACGCGGACAACCAATATGACCACGGCCCGATTCTTCTCCAGCGCACCTGCCCGGTATTACCCGATGACACCGCGGAAAAACTCGCCGCCCGCGTGTTTCAACAGGAGTGCCTCGCCTATCCCGAAGCGATTGCACAGTGTCTGGCGCGAATGTAAAAAAAACTAACTTTATTGCACCGCGTGAGAAGGGGGGATTGCGTTGTGTGCTCCAGGCCGTAATTCAAAGAGTGTTTGAATGAAGTGGCCGTCGTTAATGCGATCAATAATCCTTATTTTGCGATGCGTCTGTTGTGCAATGGCGTTGACCTGCTGCGCAAAAACACCCTCATCGCGCGTCAGGATATATACCCGATGCCGGCTGTGCTCGGCAATTGTCAGCAGTTGGGCCGGTGTTTTCATCGGCAGAATTTTATCCGCGTAATACAACACCCCCAGCCACATGCGATCTCCCATCAGCGTGTATACGGTGCGGCCATGAACCACGGACATCATTTGCCGTGTTTCTGTGCGATACCGGCTTACCTGATATCCGTTGCCATCCATATACGCCCAGTTCATCGCCATCATAAACACCCAGCCCGCGAGCGCATAAATCCAGAACGCACGATCAAAGCGGCGCTTAAATTCCCAACGCCACAGCATCACCCCACAGGCAATAACCACTATGCCAATAAGTCCCCAACCCTCCGGTGTTAACGCCGCCAATCCCGGCTTCAGCAACGATGCCGCCTGCATGGCTGTCCAATGCTCGACAAAATTCGGTGAAGGATGCTGCGCCAGAATCACAACCGGTATGAGAATTAAAACCAATACACCGGCCCCGACAAACATGACACTTTGCGACGCCAGCAGAAATTTTGCCGGTGCCTCAAGCTCCAACTCTTTTTTCAATCGGACAAATTCCTGCCAAACCGCCGCAATCATCAGGGCGGCAAATGGGAAATTTTGCAGGGCATAGCGTTGTTTTTTCTGTGCCGGAATCGTCAGTAAAATCAACCCAACTACCAATACAATCCAGAACATCCAGCGGGTGCGGCGTTCCTGCGCAGTGGGTGCCGGATTAGATTGTGCGGGTAAAAACGGCAATGCCAATCCGGCAATTAACGGCGGTGTCCATGGAAACACCCATGCGATCATCGCCAGATAATACCAGCGTGTATCGGGCAGCACGGTAACATAACGCCGAAATTGCCGCGTCCAGATGTGCCACGCGCTTCCACCATATTCACTGTGATACCGTATGGCCACAGCCAACAGCCAGGGAGAAAATACCGCAATAGATACAATCAATGCCAGCAAAATACCAAGCCAGCAGCGGCTGTTTTTGCGATGCTCCCACAGCAGCCAAAAGCCAAATGGCACCAGCACATACATTGGCGGAATCGGCCCTTTACTTAAAACCGCCAGCCCCAATGCCACTCCGCCCAACCCCGACCATATCCACCACCGCTTGGGGTACTCAGCGGCCGCCAGCAATCCCAGAAATCCCAGTGTGGTAAAAGCCGTCCCGTAAATATCATACGAAGCCATCCGCGCCTGCCGGATGAACACCACCATGCCCGCCAACGCAATCGCCGCAAATAATCCCAATCTCCGATCGCGCGAGCAAACGCAGCCAATTCCGTAGGTAGCCCAACACGTTGCCAATCCCAGAACAACGGACGGCAGACGCACCACCCATAAATTATCTGAATGAAAAACCATGGCCAATGCCGCGGGAATCCAAACCGGCAGCGGTGGCTTTTCCAGCCGCGGCATACCCCCCAGCGTGGGAATCAGCCAGTGGCCATCCCGATAGGCTTCGCGGATGGGCACCAGGTTAAACAATTCCATCATCGCCGTGGCTTGGCCATGGCCCAATAATTCCAGAAATAGCGGCAGAGCAAACGCGGTGATAATCGCCAAAGCGCCCCAATGGGGAATATTCCAGTCCGCAGCCGGCGCCGCGAAGCTCTTGGCCCCGCCGCTGCCGGAGGAACCTTTTTGACTCATATCTGTTTCACTCATGATGGTCCATTTTGATCATGCGATTGTCGCAGTTGCAGCAATGGCTTACCGGGCCGCCCCCGCCATACCTGCTGCCCATGCCGAATTTCTCGCACGGTATATACCGGCTTGCGTTGCGCTTCAAAATACACCCGCGAAATTAATTCCGCCAGCAGTCCCGTCGAAAAAAACATCAGGGCCATCATAAACAGCATGGCACCCAGAATCAGCAGCGGCCCATGCGATGTCAGAATGCTGTAACCCCGGATTTTTTCATACACTAAAAACAGACCGATCAAAAAAGAACCGGCCAGACTCATTAATCCAATTTTTCCAAACAAATGCAGCGGTCGCGTCAGATAGCTGTTGAGGAATTTTATGGTAAGCAAATCCAGCATCACCCGAAACGTCCGGCCAATGCCATAATTGGATGGACGGTACGGCGCGTTTATATTCTTAATGGGCACTTCTGTAATCGTGGCACCGGCCATCGCGGCCAGGGCCGGGATAAAGCGGTGCGAATCGCCATACAGATTCAGGTGCTCAATAAGATCACGGCGATAAGCCTTGAACGTGGTGCCAAAATCATGAATCTCCACGCCGGAAATTTTCCGGATCAGCCAATTGGCTGTTTTGCTCGGTATGCGCCGCAGGAACAACCCGTCGGCCCGGCGTTGCCGCCATCCGGAAACCACATCAAAGCCTTCCTCAATTTTTTCAATGAATTTGGGAATTTCATCCGGATCATGCTGCAAATCTCCATCCATCGCGATAATAATTTCGCCCCGGGCATGATCAAATCCTGCCGCCAGTGCCGGCGTTTGTCCAAAATTCCGCCGCAGTTGAATCACCAGCACATGCGCATCAGCCTCACCCAGTGCGCAGAGTTTTTGATACGTTGAATCAGAGCTGCCATCATCAATGAAAATAATTTCGTAAGGTTTTCCCAAAGCCGCCAGATTGCGCGTCAGGGCGGCGTAAAGCTCCCCGGCGGAAGCCTCTTCATTATACATCGGAACAACCATGGAATAATAAGGCTGCGGTGTAACATGCTGCCAATCCGTTGGCGATGGGGCCAATTGTGCTGAAACCATTTCCATATCAACTCCTGCCGGGGTACCCCGCCAAGTCCTACGCTTCGCCCAAAGTCCATTCTATCAGGCCCGCCAGATTGTAAACGTTACTGACTCCGCTGGACATGCGCATAGTATGCCGTGTTAAAGTCGCTGCGGCCAGCGCGGCGGGCGTCGGGAAGCAGAGTTCCGATGTACACGACCTTGCGCCGCAGCGCGATGGCCGCCGCACCGGCACGATGTTTAAAGCCGCGCACCGAAATGACACATTTAAAATTTTGTGGACCATTTTCAACCGTCACACTTACGCCGTGTTTCGCAATAAACGCTGCCGCATGTTGGGCATATTGCGGCAAGGTTGTCAAAATCACCAGATACCACCGATTTGCCGATCGATTTACATCCCCGGCCGGTACCACGCGGCCAACTTGCACGCGCGGCGGCTGCGGCACCGGCGCGGGAGTCGATGGTGTGCTCGGCGCTCCGGAATTGCCATTTACCGGCAGCAATTGCGGCTGCACCAGCCCCGGCGTGGGCGTGCCCGGCGAAATGGCAATAGGTTCCAGCGGCTTGCGATGGGAATGGCCGCTGGTGGAAACAATAATTACTACCGCCAGTATCAGCGCTACAATCCCCGCTGCCACCACCAGTATCCACGGACGAAACCGCGCCAGAATCTGATCCAGCAGTACCGGCTCAGGTGATACCTGTGCCCCTGATGCTGAATTTTGCGCCTCTTTTTTGGGCGCTGCCACGGCGGCAGGATAAAGCGACGCCCGTGACGGTGGCGGACGGATCGATCCGGCTACCGGGGTGCGTAAGGGCGTACGGTTATTCATCGATGGCGTGGATTCAACCTCGGCGGCCTTTGGCGTCGCTGCCGGGCTTTCCTTCTTTGGCGTTTTCTGCGCCGCCCGCCCTAACACTTCATAGAGCGTGGCGGCATCTTTTCTTCTATTTGTCGCCATGCAACACCCCAAAAATCCGCGCGGCTGACATTAATTGGATTCCGCGTATATGGTAATGTATCGACCCGGAGCGGTATCGACAATCACCGGAGCGATTTTTTTGTATATTTTTCCAACAATTCCACGTTCCCAAAAATACCGTATCATGCAATAAGCAACCGTAATGGAATGGCTCATGAATCTGGTTTTTCTTCATCCTGACCTGCTTGTGCTTCCGCCCCTGGTGGCGGTCGCCGGGTGGTTTCTGCTGCGCAACACCCGCTTCGCCGTATATTCCTTTACCATCCTTGATTTCTGGCCCGCGGAAACAATCAATCATACTGGCCGCCAAAAATCAAAGCCTGATTGGCCCTGGGTGCTGATTCTCCTGGGCGCGGTTCTTGCCACCATGGCCTTAAGCTCCCCGCGCCTGCAAATCACCGGATCAAAAACCACACCCCCGCCGGAAGTTGCTCTCCAGGCCGCAGGCCGCAGTTTGCCCGGCAATAGCCAAGCCGTTGATCTATTTATTCGCGCTCCCAAAGTAAATGGCACCACTGATTATACTGTCACTGTCACAACGCCTCGGCAGAAACTCCAGCAAAACGTATCGGCCAATAACCTGCGGAGCGGAATGGATATTTCACCTGTTATGGCGGCCCGCCGCATCAACGTGACCCTTCAACAGGCCAATCGAATACTCGCCCGCACGGTGCTGCAAAGATTGTCGGGAACCAAAACGATTGCCGCCCATTTTATCGGCGACCCGCCATCGGCTTTCCTCCGGCTCTTTGCGGCCCTGCCGGACGTGACGCTTCATGGCAAACTGCCCGATCGCGCCATCTGGATTATCCATCAACCCCAATTCAATCCGACAAGCGTGCACGGCTTTTCAAATAGCACGTTTGTTCTATTGGGCGATACGCCCGGCCCCGGTCTTTTACCGACCGCGGAACGCGCCGTTACAAATCCGCCATCACTAAGCGTTGTTTCTCATAATTCACTGATGCGGGCGGTCCATCCCAAGGGCGTAATTGTGCGAAAAATCATGACCGCGCAGCGTAATTCACACTGGCACACACTCATCGAATTCAATGGCCACGCCTGGCTGGCGGAACGAAATGACCCGGCAACTGGTCAAACGTGGTTGTGGCTCGCCGGGCAGACAAATTCCACCTGGACCACCTGGCCAGACCATGCCTCTTTTGTTATCTTTTTTGCCAACGTCATTGCCAATCTGCAAAAATTGCCCGGCCCAGCCACGCAGTCAGACTCATGGCTCCCCTCCGCCTTGCACGCGAGCGGCACCAAGCACTTGCTCAAGCCACCAGCCAAAACCCGGTCGATCAATCTCAATATCGGCCTGGCGTTGCTCGCGTGCGCATTACTGATAACGGCAGCATGCGCCCTCGCATGGCGTGCACGTACCATCCGCATCAACGCCGGAATCTGACCGCGCCAATCTCACATTTCCAACCGCATCAGTGTCCAAACAAGCTATGCAGATTGTTGATGATATTGGGCGCATTTTTAAGTGTGTTGCCAATATCGTTACCAATATTTTTCAATGGCTTGGCACTTAGATGCAACTGTGGCTTACTGGTGGTACCGTCAATGCTTAACGGAATCGGCAGCGTAATACCCGCCCCGGTCACGTTCACATCCTGATGGAGCGTTTGATCCAGCCCCACCCAACCGGAGAAGTCCACACCAAAACTTGCCAGCAGCACCTGCAGATTTTGATAGTAGATTTTCCCCTGCTTGAGGTTAAACGCGGTTGGCCGAATGCCGCTGTCTTTCATTGCCATGCCTGATCCCCCATTGCTGATTAATGGCCCCATGCTCCTTCCGATCAGCGAAAACAGGGGTGAATCGGAAGTAATATGTGTGGCACTGACGGTTCCGGCGAGTGTTCCGGATTTCTTAAGCTCGGCCGAGTCCAGCGGCAGATTGGCATTCTGCAATTGCAGATTCAGCACACCCGAAAGCTGCACGCCTCCGCCGGAGTTGTTTCCCGCACCCCACACCAGCGGCAAAAAGTTCAACAAGCTGCCGCCCATGGCCTCGTCCATGTTGACGTTATTCACCAGGGCCAGGGGTTTGCTGAGAATATACGCCGGCGATGCCAGATTAAAATCAATATGCCCGCCGGTGTTCAGCGTCCCTTTATTGGCGGGAATAGCGCTGGGAATCAACCGCAGGATTCCGCCGGATTCCGCAAAGGGAATTTCCCCCGGCCCAAGTGTCAGGCCGTCAATGGCGATTTTGTCGAATCCTAAAGCCGTCTGCGCGATTTCCAGTTTGCGGAATTCCCGCAAGCCCTTATCTGCGGTGAGTTGACCGGTTATCTGCAATTTCATGCTATGCTTGCCCGCCATGGTCAGTCCACTTGGCAGCATGGGACCCAGCATCGACTCAATGCGCCCCAGATTATAATTGATTGATCCATCGATATTTTCAGGTGACTTATCCGACCACGCAATCACACTGCCTTTGTTGAGCTCAATTAAATTGCCGCCCGGACCAGTCACCGCATGTTCTCCGATCGTGCAGTTATCAAGACATGTAAACGTCGTAGCGGATGTATTGAGCAACCCCGCAATCGCCAAAGAAATATTATCCGGCGGCAGGTTTGCGGAACTTCCTGGAATGGCGAGCTGGTAATTGCCAACGCCGCCATTAATCGTGAACCTCACTGCGGAATTTGGCTGTGTTGCGGTTCCAAATGTGTCCGCCGTCCCCTTAAGCGCCAAGGCTCCCTGCAACTTCGAGCCAGCCTTGAGTTTTCCCAGCGCCTCGAGTAGCGGCTCAAACTTTTCGAGATTGGCGCTTAGGGTGAACGCAGGAATCGTTGCCGCCATGGGTGTCCCGGTCTGAAGCGTCATGGGTTTGGGAATCGTTAAAGCAATCGCGCCATCCGTTGTATGGATCGCCAGTGTGGAAATGTTCACCTCCGTCGCTTTCCCGGTAAGCGCCTGACATGCCAGATCAACCGTCAACTCTGGTTCAACAAATTGCGCTGTGGACGCCTTTGGCGCGGTATTGCGGAAACTTAAATTTTTCATGACAAGATGCACTTGCGACACATTCACAACGCCCGGTTTATAGCTCACTGCAATAGTCGAATGGCTGACCGTTCCGCCAATATCATCATGTACCAGCGACGGTGAAAACATGGCCGCAATTTTCATTACCGCCGGGAGATTAATATTCGCAATCTCGACCTGGGCCGTCGGAACGACCCATCCCGCGGCGGCTTTTTGCAATTCAACGCTGCCGCTTGGAATGTTAATCTCTGCCGTACGCATGCCAAACGTACTTTGAACTCCAGTTATCGCCCCATGCCCAGAAAGCAACGTTCCACCGCAATGAAGCGCCACCGCCGATTCAGTAATGGTGGGCTTTCCCTGCCCCAACCCGACGGCCAATTCATTAATCGCCGCCGTCAGATGATACGGTATTTTCTGGGCAAATATATCCGCCGCCGTGCCGTTAATATCCAATGTACCGGCAACACTGCGATCATTCAGCGCGCCAAAAGGTGACGCCTCCTGCACCAGATTGCCTAAAACCGCCTGCAGGCTCAATGCGTACGCGCCCTTGGCTTGACCCGTAACCAGAACATTCAACTGCGGCGTGCGTTCCGGCTTGCCGGTGGCGGTCGCGGCCTGATCCATCATGCCCTTCAGCAGATTCCACTTGGTGCCCTGCCGTTGAAATTCTGCCCCCAGCAGAACCGGATTAATGACAAATGGCGTCTTTTTCCATGTGCCGCGCAAATCGGTCAGCCGCAGTGTTTCACTACCCGTTGATTGTTCTCCGCTGCTGGTTAAATCGGCCTGCAAATTCATTATGCCATGCCGCAACCGCAATCCCAGCTTGCTTAGCCCCAGCGTGTTGTGAAAGCCCGACGCAAACCATCCGAGGTTGCAATAGGTGCTTACATGCAGACCCGAAGTACCCCAATTTGCCTGATTATTCTGTATGGCTTTGAGTTCCGCCAGTGTCGCATCACCGGAAACCAGCATCCGGATATTCTCCGATTGAATTCCCACAGATCCCAGATGAAAACGCGTACCTTTCCATGAAATATTCAAAGGCAATGTGGCCGTCCCGATTTGAGGCCGGTCGGATTTCAGCATCGTCCCCCCCAGCGCGCAATTCGTGATTGTCAACGGGCCGGATATTTCTCCGCTTCCCGCTTCCGGCGCGTTGATCAAAATTTTTCCGTTTACCACACCATGGAACACAATGGATCGACTGGTACGTGGCAGTATCTGGTCAATGGCCGTCAAATCAACATTGGCCACCAGAAGTTTCAATTGGCCCGTCAATTGATTCAATGGCAGAATTTGGCCATTTTTTATGGCCGTTAAATCCGCTACCAGTGAGAAATCGGCCGGTTTCGCGGTGCCCTGTCCGATATGAAGATGAATATTCGCGTGCACCGGTTTACCCAGCGTGTTAAACGCCACATTACCCGTCATCGCAACGGAACCCTTCGGTCCACCGTTTGCCTGTGTCCAGTGCAATGGCTTAATCGCAAATTCAACCGTACTTGTTACCGCCGGCAGGGCACCCGCCACCGCGTTTGTCGCCCCTTGCGCCGCATTACCCAAGCGAATGGCAGCGGTCAACGTCGTTTGGCCACCGACAAAATGAAGCCCCGCCGGCAATGTAATCACATGCGGTAAAGCCGAAAGCGTTTTCGCCAGCGGAGCCGAAGCGGTAATGTTCAACACCGCGAGCTTTTCCCCCGCATTCTCATGGTGCAGCACCGCCAGTATTGTGGCGATGGATCCATGCCCGGTAACCGACGCCCCGCCCAGGGCTGTCTGAATATCCAAGGCTTTAATCTCATATTCATCATCTTGCCAGGACGCATTGATCGGCACACGCAGCGTTCCGAGTTTGGGCGCATCGCCTTTTAACATCGCACCGGATAATGCCGCATTATCCACCACAATATTTCCATTCACCGAACCACTTCCCGCAGCGGGAATTTTGGCCACCACCGCCAATGTCAAAACACCGCTGGGTGAAAGTTTCACGCCCGCCATGCTCAACACCGGTGAAAGCGCCGCCAGATTCAGCTTCTCGATCCCTGCGGCAACCTGCCCGGTTATCTGATCCGTTGCCCGAAGTTTCCCATCGGTAATGGCGTTAATTGTTGCGGCCAGGTGGATTTTGCTGGGAGCCTGGCTTCCCACACCCGCCGCTGTGGCAAATTGCACATCCACCGGCTTATTTTTCAGCGTATCCACAGCTACCACCAGCCGCGTGTTACGTGCATGGAACGGCTGTAAATTCGGTGCGGTAAACGATGCATCCGCCAGGGTCAGCGTCAGCGTGGTGTTAATTCTCGGTATTGTCGAACTCGTACTTGCCGCAGGAGTCGTCGGGGTTCCTGCCGCCTGCGTGCTGGCCGCTGGCGCGACCGCCGGATGCGGGTTCGCCAGTGCCTGCATGATATTGAGCTTTTTGTTACTGTCCTGGCTGAGCGTAAGCGTCTTGATATCAATGGCTATTTTTCCCAAATTATGCCAATTGGATATTAAATTCAGAATACTGCGCTGCGTGATCACATTCACATCACCAACCACAACATCCCCATTGGGGTCTTTTAGTGTTACGCGGTTGAGCTTCGCTGGGGTAAACCACCCTAAAGACATGCGCCCGATTTGCACGCTGCCACTGATTCGCGAGTTTATTTGAGATTCAATAAACCTCACCCCCGGCCCGGTGCACAACATGCTTGGAATGGCCAGAACCAGCAATACCAGCAGCAACACCACTATGCCCACCACCATGGGCCACCGCCGCCGCTTGCGTATCGGCTTGTTGCTTACTGTGCCTGCCGCCCCACCCGCGTTTCCCCCGGCCCCCGCACCTGAATTCATGGATGCTTTATTATCAGTCATTGCCTAATTCCTGTTATTACAAACCGTCGGCACCGCTGCCCTTGGCCTAATGCAGCACCAACATCTCCACATCACCCCTGGCCAAGGCCTCGGCCCTGCCACACAAGGTGACAATCTATTGGCTATAGTATATCCGCGCCCAATCCAATTCGCCCCACTTGCCCGATCAGGGGCTGAAACACTATGATCTAACGCGGCAGGATTGGCGGGAATGTTGGAATTCCTGGATTTTACAGTAACCCTGTTAGCTGGATTGGAAATCTGCTCCCATGATCGAATTTAATACCAATATGCTCATTCCACCCCTGCATCAGCCCACCGGCTATCGGCCCGGATTTGATATTCACGCGGTCATTGATGGCAAAGCCCGGCTCACCGAACAGCAGTTCGATGAGCTATACCATCACGCCCCGCTCATTGATCTGGGCCGCTGGGCCTTTGCCGTCAGCCAGCGCCTGCATCCGGAAGATTACCGCACCTATGTCATAGATCGGAACATCAATTACACCAATATCTGCACCGCCCGCTGCACCTTCTGCGCTTTTAAGCGCAACGACCCAAACGCCCACGACGCCTACACCCTTTCTTATGAACAAATTTATGAAAAAATCCGCGAACTTGTCAGCATCGGCGGTACGCAGATACTCATGCAGGGCGGCATGAACCCCGCGTTGCCTATTACCTATTATGAAGAGCTTCTCCGCGGTATTCGGGAAAAATTCCCATCTGTGCATATCCATGCCTTCAGCCCGCCGGAGTTTGTTGAATTTTCACGCTTCTTCAATTTACCCGTCGCTGAAGTGCTCGCGCGCTTTAAAGCCGCCGGCCTGGCCACCGTTCCCGGCGGCGGTGGGGAAATATTTTCCGATCGGGTTCGCTCCCGCATTGGCCCGGGCAAATGCTCCGGAGATCAATGGCTGGAAGTCATGACCGAAGCCCATAAACTTGGCATGCACACCAGTGCCACCATGCTTATTGGCCACATTGAAACCATTGAAGATCGCATTGATCATATCCGCCGCGTGCGCCAATGGCAGGACTGGGCCTTGGCCAATGCCCCCGCCCATTACACCGCCTTTATCCATTGGACGTATCAACCTGACAACACCCCGTTGGATAAAAAACGTAAATGGAATCCCGATGCCGGCATTCCGTTTGAATTTGACAATGGCCGCACCGTCCGCCTCGCGGACGCCAATGAATATCTGCGCATGCTGGCGCTGGCCCGGCTGTATCTCGATAATGTCCGCAACATCCAAAGCAGTTGGGTCACCATGGGGCCTAAAATCGGGCAATTGGCCCTGTTCTTCGGAGCCAATGACATGGGCAGCGTGATGATGGAAGAAAACGTCGTCTCCAGTGCCGGCACATCCTTCCGCCTTTCAGAAGAAATGATCTGCCGCCTGATCCGTGACAGCGGCTGGATCCCCGCCCAGCGCAATCAATTTTATCACGTACTCAAACGCCACGACGGCCCGCAATCCCCGGATTTACAACCCCACCAGCCCGGCGAATTTGCCAAACGCCAGCACCACATCACCCCCGAAGCCGCCGCCCAATACAAAGCCATCGAACTAACCATCACCGCCCGCCCCCGCCAGGGTTAACCGCACCCGCACATAAAGCCGCGACCGTGGGTCGCGCCACTCGGCAACTTTGCCTGCGCCCTGCGAGATCACCCGCGTCAAGCAGCGCTCCAAAACATTTAAGCGGTGCACTGGCACCGCGTCTCATTAATCC